>CALXAN010000077.1 GCA_944386305.1 uncultured Clostridia bacterium | reverse complement strand
ATGGCCTCCTCGCACGTGGGCGGGCTTTCGGGCGCGTTTATCCCGGTCAGCGAAGATGAGGGCATGATAGCCGCAGTAAAGCAGGGTGTGCTGACGCTGAGCAAATTAGAGGCGATGACCTGCGTATGCTCGGTGGGCCTGGATATGATAGCGGTTCCCGGCGACACGCCCGCGGAGATAATCTCGGGCATAATAGCCGACGAGGCGGCTATAGGCATGATAAACTCCAAGACCACTGCCGTGCGCGTGATACCCGCATACGGCAGGAAAGCGGGCGATTCGGTGGAGTTCGGCGGTCTTTTGGGCAGCGCGCCCGTGATGCCCGTAGTCGAAAGCTCCCCCGCAGTGTTTATAAACCGCGGCGGACGCATACCCGCCCCTCTGAACAGCCTGAAAAACTGACTGAATCATATAAAAGAGAGCAAAATATAACCGATAACAATACGCCGAAACACTACAGCAAACAACGCCTTTTTAAGCAAGGCGCTGAGGCGTCCCGATTATTTCTTTGAGAGAAATGACATGCCGAAACGCGGCAGACCGCGCCCTTTATAAAACATTCAAGCCTTTAAAGCGGAGAGGCCCGATTTCTTCATTCGGAAGAATAACATGCCGAAACGCTGAAAGGCGGCTGATACGCCTTTTATAAGCAGGATACCGAAGCGGCGGCCGCGATTACACTTTGATAGAAATGACATGCCGAAACGCGGTAAACCGTGCCATTTATAAAATATTCAGCCTCTGAAACGGTGGGTTCAGATGTCTTCTTTCGGTGCAATAACATGCAGAATGTCTTTAAACCGCGACATTTTGTCGCAATAGTTTGCAAAAATGCCACATTTCCCGCGCAGGGCGCTATTGCAATCCGGCGGCGTTTGTGGTATAATATTTCAGCATGATTTTAAGGGCAGTCCTCTGTATTTTCTCAGCATGAATGTCCTTTTTTATCTTGACTAATATCAGGAGGAAATGAGAAATGACGGCGATCGACAAGATTACTCAGGATCAGCTGAGAGCCGAGCCCTTCGTTTTCGAGATAGGCAGCACGGTGAGAGTGCATGTCAGGATCAAGGAAGGATCCAGGGAAAGGATTCAGGTATACGAGGGCGTAGTTATAGCCAAGAAGCACGGCGGGGTAAGCGAGACGGTTACTATCAGGCGCGTGGCTTTCGGCGTGGGCATGGAGAGAGTATTCCCCGTAAACTCTCCTTTTATAGAGAAAGTCGAGCTCGTACGCAGAGGTAAGGTTCGGCGCGCTAAGCTCTACTATCTCAGAGACAGGGTCGGAAAAGCGGCCAAGGTTAAGGAACGTATATAACTTTGACCGTATACGCGGCAGTTGCCTAAAGGGGACTGCCGTTTTTCATTATAATATCAGGCGTTTATCCGCAGCGCGGCGGGTTCGGCCGAGCGTCGGTAGCGGCGTGCAGCGGCGTTTGCGGCGCGGCCGCAGACCCCGATAAGCGGCGCGCTGCCTGAATACGGAGCCTGATCAAGACTTCCGGAGGTGCATAAGGCATGGAGACTGACGCTCCCGTAAAAAAGAAAAATCCCGCGGCCTTCTTCATAGACATAGCCGAGGCGGTGGTCACGGCCATCGTCGCCGCGATATTCATCATCACGCTTATATGCAGGATAGGCTACGTCTCCGGAGGCTCCATGCTTTCGACGATGTCCAGCGGAGACAGATACATAGTATCCAACCTGTTCTACACCCCGCAGGCGGGCGATATAATAGTGTTCCAGCCCGAGACGGAAGAAGACGGCGAGACACTGTATGTCAAGCGCATAATAGCTCTCGGCGGACAGACCGTGGACATAATGCTCAACGAGCACAGCGAATACGCCGTATACGTAGACGGCGTCGAACTGCAGGAGCCGTACCTGGACGAGCACCAAATCACCTATCCGTCGGGTTACCCGCCGGCAGACGACTTTGACGAGCTGCACGTACAGGTGCCCGAGGGCCACGTGTTCGTCATGGGCGACAACAGGCTTGAATCAAAAGACAGCCGCGTAATAGGATGCATAGACGTCAGGCGGATAGTGGGCAAGGTGCTGCTCAGGTTCTACCCGCTCGACAAATTCGGAACGGTGGATTAAATGGCGATAAACTGGTACCCGGGCCATATGGCCAAGACCAAGCGGATGATGCTGCAGACGCTGCCGACCGTAGACGCGGCCATAGAGCTTGTGGACGCGCGCATCCCCCTGTCTTCAAAGAACCCGGACATAACGCGCATGCTCGCGGACAAGCCCAGGCTCATACTGCTCAACAAAAGCGACCTGAGCTCGCCGCAGCAGAACGATAAATGGCTCGAATACTACCGCAGGCAGGGCTACCGAGCCCTGCTGTTCAACAGCAGGGGCAAGCGCGCTCAGGCGCTGGCCTGCATACAGCAGAACGTGCGCGAGGAGCTCAAAGATAAACTGGAGCGCCGAAAGGCGCGCGGCATACAGGACAGCACCGTGCGGCTGATGGTGCTGGGCATACCCAATGTAGGAAAATCCACGTTTATCAACTGTCTGTGCGGTTCGGCGCGGGCGCGGGCCGAAGACAGGCCGGGAGTAACGCTCAGCCAGCAGTGTATAAGGCTCGACGGAGGGCTCGATCTGCTGGACACGCCCGGCATGCTGTGGCCCAAGATAGAGGACGAGCAGGCCGCGCAGAAGCTGGCCATGACAGGGGCGATAAACGACCTGATACTCGATACGGAAGAACTTGCCGTCAAGCTGCTGGACATACTTAAAGCCGACTACCCCGCCCAGCTCGCCGCAAGATATAAGCTCGCCGAACCTCTGCCGACGGACAGCTATGAACTGCTCAGGGCCATCGGGCGCAGGCGCGGATTTATCATGTCGGGCGCAGAGGTAGACACGGAGCGCGCGGCCACGATACTGATAGACGAATTCAGGGGCGGCAAAATAGGCAGGATAACGCTGGACGTGCTCTGAGACTGAGGGAGGACATATGCCCGACTATGAGATAGAGAACTCATTCCGCCGCCAATTTTCAGACCTGATATGCGGCGTGGACGAAGCGGGAAGAGGGCCGCTGTGCGGCCCTGTATGCGCCGCGGCGGTCATTCTGCCGCCGGACGCCGAAATAGAGGGGCTCAACGATTCCAAAAAGCTCAGCGAAAGCAGGCGCGAGCAGCTGTATGACGTAATCATGCACACCGCCGTCAGCGTAGGCGTCGGCTGGGCCTCGCCGGAACAGATAGACAAGCTGAACATACTTAACGCTACGTTTTCGGCTATGCGCAGCGCCATAGACTCCATGCCCGTCAAGCCCGCGCTGGCACTGATAGACGGCAACAGAGCGCCCGGGCTGCAAATCCCGACAAAGTGCATAGTAAAGGGAGACTCCCTGAGCATGAGCATAGCGGCGGCGTCCGTTATAGCAAAGGTAAGCAGGGACAGGCTCATGCAGGATTTGGCCCGGCAGTACCCTCAGTATAACCTGCAGAAGCACAAGGGCTACCCTACCAGGGAGCATTATGAGCTGCTGCTCAAATACGGAGTCGCGCCCATATACAGACGCAGTTTTCTCAAAAATTTGGAGGAAAAGCGCAGACAGAGCGAAGGCTGAGCGCAGGAAGTGACGGTTCTGCGGCGCTGAGCGGCGCCGCGGGTTTTTTAGGCAGAAAAACGGCAGAACGGAGGCAGGCAATGGCGCTGTACGTCATGGGAGACTTTCACCTATCGCTGTCTACGGACAAGCCTATGGACGTCTTCGGAGACGCATGGGCAGGGCACGAAAAAAAGATTGCGGCCAACTGGCCGCTGTGCGCCGGCGACACGATAGTGATAAACGGAGATATATCCTGGGCCATGGACTTAAACCAGGCAGCGGCCGACTTTGAATTTCTGCAAAAGCTGCCGGGACGCAAAATTCTGCTCAAGGGCAACCACGACTATTGGTGGACGACTATGGCCAAGCTGAGGCAGTTCGCGGCGGCTTATCCGTCGATAGACTTTCTTTTCAACAATTCATATGAGACCGAAGAATGCCTTATATGCGGCGCGCGGGGCTGGCTGACGGAGAGCAGGCAGGAACAGGACGCCAAGATATCCAAACGCGAGCAGGGGCGCCTGAGACGCTCGCTGGACAGCCGCGCGGATGCGGACAAGCCGACCTACGTCTTCCTGCACTATCCCCCCATATTCGGCGCGGAGCGCAACGACGACATACTCGAAGTGCTCAAAGAATACGGCATCCGCCGATGCTATTACGGACACCTGCACGGGTCTCAGGCCCACCGCATTGCATGCACGGGCGCGTTTGAAGGCATACAGATGTACCTGACAGCCTGCGATTATCTCGGATTCGAACCCCTGCGCGTAGACTAGACAGTGAAAAACATGCATTTTTTGAGCCGAAAGTATAGCATTTTGGCAAAATATATGGTATAATATGTGTTGCGTTACATATATATGATTTTTTTAGGAGTTGTAGAGAATGAAACTGGAAAAAGTAACCTCCCCCGAAAAGAACGTCGCGGAGCTTGAGATAACCGTTCCCGCCGAGGAGTTTGAAAAGGCTTTGGATGCGTCATATAAAAAGAACGTGAAGAATATGTCCGTCCCGGGCTTCAGACGCGGCAAGGCTCCCAGGAAAATGATAGAGAAGATGTACGGCGAGAGCATATTCTACGAAGACGCCGTAAACATGCTGTACCCCCAGGCATACGAAGAAGCCGTCAAAGAGGCCGGCATCGAACCTGTGGACAAGGCCGATATAGAGATACTCAGCGTCAATTCCGACGGCTTTAAATTTAAGGCCAAAGTGACGGTAAAGCCTGAAATAACCATAAAGGACTATAAGGGCATAAAGGTGGAGCGTCCCTCTGCCGAAGTCACCGACGCCGACGTAGAAGCCGAAGTAGACACCTACAGGCACCGTCAGGCCCGCCTGGTCACCGTCGAGGGCAGAGCCGCAGAGAACGGAGACACGGTCGTATTCGACTTTGAGGGCTTTACGGACGGAACAGCCTTTGAGGGCGGCAAAGCGGAGAATTATTCGCTTATGCTCGGTTCGGGCCAGTTTATACCCGGCTTTGAGGAGCAGATGGTCGGGCACAGCGCGGGCGAGGAATTTTCCATAAACGTCAAATTCCCCGAGGATTACGGCGCAAAGGAGCTTGCGGGCAAGGACGCGGAGTTCAAAATCAAAATGCATGAAATAAAGCAGGAAGAGCTGCCCGAGGTCAACAACGACTTTGTAAGCGACATAAGCGAATTTGATACCGTAGACGAGTTTAAGGCCGATCTCAAAAAGAAGATACAGGAGCGCAAGGATGCTCAGGCGCAGACCGCCGTCAATGAAAAGCTGTCGATAGCGATATCGGAAAAGGTCGAGGGAGACATCCCCGAGTGCATGTACGAGCAGGAAGTGGAGAAAAACCTCAGCGACTTTGAAGCAAGGCTCAAGAGCCAGGGGCTGTCGCTGGAGCAGTACGCACAGTTTACGGGCACGGACGTGCCGTCGCTGAGAGCCATGATGCGCCATACGGCGGAAACCGACGTAAAGCTGCGCCTCGGCCTGGAGAAAATAGCCGAGCTGGAGCACGTCGTGATAGACGAAAACGAGATAAACGACGAGTATGCCAAGATAGCCGAAGCGTATCAGATGAAGCCCGAGGATATCAAAAACGACTACATCACCGAGAGCATAACCAAGGATTTGGCGGTACAGAAAGCCTTTGAGATAGTAAAGAATGCGGCGGAGTACGCCGACGAAAAGCCGGCCAAGAAAGCCAAGGCAAAGAACTCCGAAGCCAAGGCAAAAGACTCCGAAGCCAAAGACGAAACAAAAGACGAAGCCAAGACCGAGCCCAAGAAGAAAGCCAAGGACGAGTCCAAAAAGAAGGAGCCCAAAGCGGACGCAGACAAGGCTGAGGCCAAGAAGAAGGAGCCCAAAGCCGACAAAGAAGGAGCAAAGAAGACTTCTTCCAAGAGCGCCGATTCTGCAAAGAAATCCGAAAAATCTGAAGCAAAAACTTCCGAAAAGAAAACCGCCAAAAAGACCGCGGCAAAAAAAGAAGAGTCGAAATAACTCGAGACTGAATAGACTGCCGGCGATATGTCTACAATAAATATCCGCGGCATATACATGTTCATACGGGAATGAAAGGAGATATCGGCACATGAGTAATCTCGTACCTATGGTTGTAGAACAAACCAACCGGGGAGAACGCTCCTATGATATTTTTTCACGCCTGCTCAATGACAGAATAATTTTTCTGACCGACGAGATAAACGACGTGACGGCGAACCTTGTGGTGGCCCAGCTGCTTTATTTGGAGTCCGCAGACCCTGACAAGGACATAAGCCTGTATATAAACAGCCCGGGCGGTTCCGTAACGGCGGGCATGGCGATATACGACACGATGAATTATATCAAGTGCGACGTATCCACCATATGCATAGGCATGGCCGCCTCAATGGGCGCGTTCCTGCTTTCGAGCGGAACGAAAGGCAAGCGGTGCGCGCTGCCCAACAGCGAGATAATGATACACCAGCCGCTCGGCGGTTTCCAGGGCCAGGCCACGGACATCAAGATCCATGCTGACAGGATAATCAAAATAAAGCAGGATTTGAACCGTATCCTGTCCGAAAACACGGGCAAGCCCCTGCAGATAATAGAGCAGGACACCGAGCGAGACAACTTTATGACCGCCGCTCAGGCCGCCGAATACGGACTGATAGACAAGGTCATCGCCAACCGCTGAAAACAGCAACCGATGAAGTAAAAACGGCATGCACGGAGTGGTTCCCTCCACTCCGTGCTGCGGCGTAACGGGGGATATTTTTTTGAGAGCAGGCGCACGAGGGCGCAGGGCCCTCAAACAGAGCGGCCGAACGGTTAAAAAGTCTCCCTCGCCTGCGAACCCGACCGCAGACCGCGAGAAGCAAAAGCGCGGGAACGCCGACAACAAAAGAGGTTTATTTATATGGACGAACAAAAAAACTCTCACACATGCGCATTTTGCGGCAGGGCGGATGACGACGGCCGTTTCCTTATCGCGGGCATTCAGCCCGGGATATTTATATGCAGCGACTGCATAGACACCTGCGCAGAATATATAGACGCATACAGGCAGAACGAGAAGCGGTCCAAGCAGCAGCAGCTCGCGCTCACCATCAGAACGCCCGCACAGATAAAGGATATACTCGACCAGTATGTGATAGGCCAGGAGGACGCAAAAATCGCCCTGTCGGTGGCGGTATACAACCATTACAAGCGCATTACCACCCTTGAGCTGCAGGACGACGTGGAGCTGACCAAGAGCAACGTACTGCTGATAGGCCCTACCGGCAGCGGAAAAACTCTGATGGCTCAAATTCTTGCAAAGGTGCTGAACGTGCCCTTCGCTATAGCGGACGCCACCACCCTCACCGAGGCCGGATATGTGGGCGAGGACGTAGAGAACATCCTGCTGAAGCTGATACAGGCCGCGGACTTTGACGTAGAAGCGGCCGAACACGGGATAATCTACGTGGACGAGATAGACAAAATATCCCGCAGGAGCGAAAACCCATCCATAACCCGTGACGTTTCGGGCGAAGGCGTGCAGCAGGCGCTGCTGAAGATACTCGAGGGAACCGTGGCCAACGTACCGCCTCAGGGCGGCAGGAAGCACCCGAACCAGGAATATATACAGATAAACACTAAAAATATCCTGTTCATATGCGGCGGGGCCTTTGACGGGCTGGAAAAAATTATACAAAAGCGCCTTGCGGGCAGCTCCATAGGCTTTGGCAGCGAGATAAAGAGCAAAAAAGAACAGACAACAGACTACTATCTGCGCCGCTGCGAGACCAGGGACATAATAAAATACGGCCTTATTCCCGAAATAGTCGGGAGGCTGCCCGTTCTTGTGAGCGTGGACCAGCTGGACGAGGAGGCGCTGGAGCGCATACTGACCGAGCCGAAAAACGCCATAACCAAGCAGTACCGCAAGCTTCTGTCGATGGACGGAGTGGAGCTTGAGTTCAGCCCCGAAGCCATAAAGAAGACTGCGCAGCTGGCGGTGGAGCGCGACACGGGAGCGCGCGGCCTGAGGTCTATACTGGAAAAGACCATGACCAAGCTGATGTTCGACGTGCCGTCGGATAAGTCTATCACCAAGGTCACTATTACAGACAGATATATCACCGGCGAGGATAAAGAGCCGCTCATCGAGCGCGGCCGACCCGACCCTCTGCCCGAAGCCGACCGGACAGAGCAGACAAAGGCCCTTTCATAAGCAATCAAAAATTAAGCCGCGCCGCATGTCTAACCGAGCAAAGATCTGCGTTGAACAGTCATAACCTCCGGCTAAGAGGCTTGAATAGCCCTGACAGGGCATGGTACCGGCAAACATCTGCAGGCGCATTATTCTTTCTATTGCATCTACCGCCCTTAAAAGGGTAATTCACGACATTTGTTTCGATAGCATAGCTCTCTCGACGCTTGAAGCTAAAGCTTTTTACGGGATACCTCTTTCTGTAGAACGTTTCCACAACGACAAATAGGCCGGGATTCGGAGAAAATACTCCGAATCCCGGCCTATTTATAAAACCCTAAATAACGACAGGGGAAAACTCCGCTTAATCTCTTTATAAAACCTTAAATAACGGCAAAATACGACCGCCGACTTCCCAAAGAGTCCCGCGCGTTTCTCATACGATACAGAGGTCCGGCAGCATAACAGAAAGCATCGACGAAAAGATAGGGCCGTATTTGTCGACGCCGCGGAGAAAAGCAGGGCTTTGCGCCCTCGTCACAGGCTCGCAGTCACTCGACATACGCCAGGATATGAGGCTTTATCTGAGGTGCGGTGTCTGCAAAAGACAGAGCTGCCAAATACTCCGCCTCCGCAGCGGCGACGGAGTCGGCGGCGTTGGTATGCAGAGTAGCCAGTACGTCGCCGCGATGCACGCGCTGCCCGCTTTTCTTATATATCACTATTCCTGCGGCAGGGTCTATGGGGTCGTCC
The DNA here is from genome assembly GCA_944386305.1 of uncultured Clostridia bacterium. Lineage (GTDB taxonomy): Bacteria > Bacillota > Clostridia > Oscillospirales > UBA644 > CALXAN01. The sequence continues at coordinate 17,075 of CALXAN010000077.1, read as the reverse complement.
TTGCGTTCGCGTCCCGCGCCGAGCACGGAGGCGCACATGCCGATACGCTCGGTGTTCATGGCGCAGATATACCCGTCCCTGTCGCAGATTACGTCGCGGCGGACGCGGGCTGAGCCTAACTTTTCGGTATCGAGTATACATGAGATGTCTCCGCCCTGCTCCTGCACCCATTGGCAGAATTTATCAAAGGCGCTGCCGTCGCGCAGCGCAGCTGAGGCTTTGTCGCGGCATTCCTGCACGGGGGTTTGGCTGCACAGGCTGCCCATGCGCGCGGCCAGCTCCACGCACACGTCCGCAAGGTCCGCAGGGCCCTGACCCCTCAGCACGGCCACAGCCTCCTTTACCTCGAGGGCGTTGCCGACCGCCGAGCCGAGAGGCACGTCCATGTCCGTTATAAGCGCGCAGACTCGGCGGCCGCAGGCCGTGCCTATATCCACCATGGTACGGGCAAGCGCCTGCGCGTCCGCTGCAGTCTTCATAAACGCGCCGCTGCCCGCCTTGACGTCGAATACTATGCATTTTGCGCCCGATGCCAGCTTTTTAGACATGATGCTGGAAGCTATCAGAGGTATGCTCTCTACAGTAGCGGTCACGTCGCGCAGGGCGTATATCTTTTTGTCCGCGGGAGCCAGCTCGGCGCTCTGACCCGCCACTACTACGCCTGTACTGCGGGCCTGCCGGAGCATCTGCTCTATGGACAGAGAGGTTTTGAACCCCTTTATCGCTTCCAGCTTATCTATCGTGCCGCCGGTATAACCGAGCCCGCGGCCCGACATCTTGACGACCTTGCAGCCGAGACAGGCGGCCAAGGGCGCGACGACGAGCGTGGTCTTGTCGCCCACCCCGCCCGTACTGTGCTTGTCCGCAGTGTTTTCGCCCAGCTCCGACAAATCGAGCATACGCCCCGAGCGCGCCATGGCGTCCGTGAGCGCGGACGTCTCCGCAGCATTCATGCCGTTTAAGCAGACGGCCATAAGCAAAGCCGACATCTGATAATCGGGGATATTCCCGTCGGTATATTCCCGCACTGCATATCTTATCTGCTCGTCGCTCAGCTCTGCGCCGAGGCGCTTGCTGTCTATAATATCATACATGCGCATACAAAAAAATAACACCTCGCCTTAAGCCTCTATATTTCCCCGGCCAAAGCTGTGCGGCAGCAGCTCGCCCAGGGTAAGAACGCCGTAACTGTCGTGACCGTCTACTACAATGACCTTAAAGTCGTCTGAACAGAACTCGCGCAGCGTCTGCCTGCACACCCCGCACGGAGGGCACGGGCCCGCTATCACTCCGCCCTTACCGCCGCATACCGCCAGGGCCTCAAACTCCCTCTCGCCCGCACTGACAGCACAGGCCACGGCCGCGCGTTCCGCGCAGACGGAGGGAGAATAGGCCGCGTTTTCGATATTGCAGCCGGTATAAATCCGCCCGCTTTTGCCCAAAAGCGCCGCGCCGACACAATAGCCGGAATACGGAGCGTAGGCGTTGCGCATGGCCCCGCGCGCGCATTCGGCCAGCTTATCTGCATCTGTAAGCAAGAACAACACCCCTCCCGGCGCGAGCTTAATACCCGCGCGCAGTTTTTTATCTATAAAAGCCGCGCAAAGCGCCAAAAGCACAAAAGATGAGACAATCACCTCTGTTTTCTTAAAACCCGCGCCCCGCGCATACTGAGTAAACAGTTTTTCACTAAAAGTCTGCCGATTGACGCCGCACAATAAAAAGAAACAGCCGCCGCGCGGGACTGCCCGCGTGCGGCGGCCGACTGTCAGTTATCCTCGGCTGCCCTTACGGCCGTACCGAGCGCGATGTTCATCATGTCGGTAAAGGTCGTCTGGCGCTCCTCTGCCGTAGTACTCTCGCCCGTGAGAATATGGTCTGAAACCGTGCAAATCGTAAGCGCGCGGGCGGAGCACCTGGCGGCGTTGCAGTACAGGGCCGCGGTCTCCATCTCTATGGCCAGCACTCCCATTTTGCCCCATTTTGAGGAGGCGGAATCGTCGTCGTTGTAGAAATTATCGGAAGACAGTACATTGCCCACATGGTACCTCACGCCCAGCTTTTCGGCCTCGGCCTGAGCAAGGCGCAGCAGGCCGTAATCCGCAATCGGGGCGAAACTGCCCGGCAGACGATACATAGACGCATACGCCGAATTTGTACACGCGCCCATGGCAAAGACGACGTCGCGCAGCTTTACCGCCTCGTTTATGGCGCCTGCGGAGCCGACACGTATTATATTTTTGACATTATAGAAGTTATACAGCTCATAGCTGTATATACCCATAGACGGCATACCCATGCCGCTGGCCATTACGCTGACCCTGACGCCTTCGTACATGCCCGTGTAGCCCTGCACGCCGCGCACGTTGTTTATCAGCCTGGCGTCTGTAAGAAAGGTGCGCGCGATAAACTCGGACCGCAGCGGATCGCCGGGCATGAGCACGGTTTGGGCAAAATCACCTAATTCAGCAGAAATGTGAGGCGTAGACATACTATCACTCCCTCAAAAAAAATTATCTTAAAGCTAAACCGTTACAAACAAATCATTTCCGCCCGCCCTCCATACAGAAGCAAAAAAAACTTCTGCGGCGATGCAAAGCAGATATAACAAAAAAAGTATTATATATCAAGACTTAAGCGGTACATTAAAAAACCATGGCTTCTGAGCCGCCGAAAGGCCTTTAAAGTGCGGCGCTGACAAAAAACCGCTTACCCGCCCTTATTCTGAAAGTACCCAAAAACAAAACCGCAGCTGAGGCGCAAAGCCATTAAAAGGCCATGAATCCGCCGAAAGGCTTTTAAAGTCTAATAAAGAAAAACCGCTTATCCGCCCTGAAAAGTACGGCGCGGCATATCCGCGCCGCCGGACTGCGGAATCAAATTAATCTTTTCAAACGCCGTTTTAAGCCATATCCGGCAGTGCAGCAGCCGAGAGGTTCAGCTTACGCATAAACATTCACTGCTCGGCGGCGCTGACCCTCAGTCAAACAGTGCGTCGAGCTCAGCGTCGTTTCTGACTATGCCCACTATGCGGCTGGTCCCGAGCCTGGACGCGCCCAGGCGCAGGAACTCCTCCGCGTCCTGGAGCGTGCGTATGCCGCCCGCGGCCTTTACGCGTATTCGCCCCGCGGCAGTACGCACAAAAGCGGCCACGTCCTCCCTTGTAGCCCCGCCGCTTGAAAAGCCCGTAGACGTCTTTATATAATCGGCGCCCGAGCATGCCGTCAGCTCGCAGACGGCAGTCTTTTCGGCCTCCGTCAGCAGACACGCCTCTACGATGACCTTGAGCGTCCTGCCCTCGCAGACGGACCTCACGGCGCGTATCTCGTCAAGCACATACAGAGTATCGGCGGCCTTGAGGCGGCCGATATTTATAACCATGTCTATCTCGTCCGCGCCGTTATTCACCGCGTCCTGGGTCTCAAAGACCTTTGTCCGCTCGGTATTGTAGCCGTTGGGGAAGCCCACTACCGTACATATGCGCGTCCGGCCGCGGACATATTCGGCCGCCCGCTCGACGTATGAGGGCGGCAGACAGACCGAGGCTGTGCCGTATCTTACGGCCTCGTCGCAGGCCGTCTTTATCTCCTGCCAGCCGGCCCGAGGGTCGAGCACGGTATGGTCGACCGCCGCAAGAACCTGTCTTATATCCATTATATCCCTCCGCAAAGCGAGTTAAGCGCCGTTTATGCGCCCATGTCGTAAAAGCCTATCTCACAGCTGACGATGCGGCAGGAACCGGGCCGCGCCTTTATGTTTTCGAGGTCGCACAGCAGACAGTCGGCCACCTCTTCGGGAGCGTAAGCTATGTCAAAGTCTATCTGCAGGATCTTTTTATAGAATTTGAAAAAGGGCCTGTAAGAGATTATTTTTATCTCTCTGCCCAGATATTTGCCCTCCGCGCAGCCTTTATGCCAGGCGTCCGCAGTAGAAATATACGAGCGCACGTCGTACTCCGTGGGATATTTGTCAAGATGCAGCAGAATCCTCAGATGAGTGCTGTACCCGTCGGTCTGAGATATGGGGAACGAATGCCTGGTCAACGACAACATATTAATATTCTCTCCTTCTTATCGGACGCGAATTCGCGCGTCCGCCTTATATTATATTTCGGCACAGGCCGCAGAAAGGCCGCCATAAAACGTACGGGCCTGCATTTATTTTCGGTACAATATTTTAACGATCCGTTCAGCACAGCGCGGTCCGAAACGACCGAAGCGGATCGGCGCTGAGGTTATTATAACATATAATGCCGTAAATTAAAATAGCTTTTAAGGCATTATTTTTACTTTCCGTAAGGCCGTAACAGGAAGAGCGGGCGCGGAGGGTGAAAAGCCAAATAAGAACTATTATATTGCATTTATATCGAATGGGCCGAAAACCTCCGAACGCACCGTTTGCGCAAAAGGGAGTCTATCTGTCGGCGCTTGTATTTTTTTGCGGTTATGGTCTCAGCGCGCTCTTTCGGACGACTGCAAGTTCCGTCTCCTCACCCATGCGCTTGCGTTGCAAAAGAGTACGGAGTATGATATAATAATAAAAATAAGCAACGCTGCGGCATTGCGCAAGACTGTAAAGGAGCGATTAAACATGATAAGACATATTATACTTTGGAAGCTCAGAGACGAACTGACGGCACAGGAAAAGCAAGCCGCAGCCAAAGCTGCAAAAAAAGAGCTGGAAAGCCTGGCGGGCATAATAGACGGGCTGCTCAAGATAAAGGTACACATAAACGGGCTGGAGTCCTCCAACGCCGATATGATGCTCGAAAGCGAGCTGGCGGACGAGGCCGCGCTGCAGGCTTATCAGGTTCACCCCGCCCACGTACACGCCGCGGACACGTACGTAAGGCCCTACACGCAGGTAAGAATGTGTATGGATTTTAAAGCCGAATAAAATATAAACTCGGCGGCTTTTGGGGGCCGCCGAGTTTTTTAGGCTCAAACGCCTGCGCTTTGCGCCTCATTGAGCATTGTGCCGTCGCCTGGGAGAGTTCTGCCGTTTTTTAGGCAGAGCCTGCCGAAGCGTCGGACGGCGAAGCTTGCACCTCGCTGAGACTTACACCGCACTTTGAGAAGACTTCGCCGCTTTTTAGGCGAAGCCTGCCGAAGCGTCGGACGGCAGAGTTTGAACCTCATTGAGACTTACACCCCCACCCTTCGAAAAAAACTCTGCTGCTTTTTTCGGAGGAGCCTGCCAAGCGTCGGACGGCGAAGTTTGCGCCTCATTAAGCATTGTGCCGTCGCATGAGAGGGTTCTGCCGCTTTTTAGGCGAAGCTTACCGAAGAGTCGAACAGCAGAGCCTACGCACCTTATAAATGATTTCAGGGGCCGCGCACAAAAATTTGTGCGCGGCCCCTAAACTGAACCCAAAACGCATTCCCCCGCACAGACTTCCGGCCGCAAAAAACGCGCCGAAGACCGAAGCCCATACGGGGAGTATTATTGACTTCAGGTATCGAGAATATTATCTTCAAGTTCAAACGCATACATCGACGGCTGAGTGTCGGCAGGCTCGTACGTGCCGGGCTCGGCAGTCTGCGGATCCTCTTCGGGGTCGGGCTTATATATTTGCATAAAGAGCCTAAAGCCCGCGGCAATAATTATTATCCAAAACAGCAGGGACAGCAGCGTACCCTTCGTACACTCACGGGTGCTGAAGTCCCGCTTGCGAGGCCGGGCGACAAATTTGACGGAGAGCAGCACTGCCGCCAAAGCGCAAAGCAAGCCGAAAATACCCAAAATAACCGCAGCGGACGGCATTCGCGCTGCAAACGTATCGGGATACGCATAAGACAGCGAATAAGCTGCGGCCACAGCGCCGCTTGCAGCGGCGTTGAGCGCATAAGTCAGCCACAGGCTGCGTGTACGGTAGTACAGCCAGGCTATAATCAGATTTATTATAAACGAATACGGCAGCTGCATGAAAGTGGGGTGAGCGCACGCGCCCACTACGGCAGATATAAGCACGCTCCAGCCGCCCGCCTTGTCCATGAGCGAACCCATGAGCACGCCCCTGAAGGCCATCTCCTCAAACAGCGGCACTATAACGGCCGACGACAATATCACCGCCGCGTATACCGAAGCGTCGCCCGTAAGCACAGGAGCGGGTTCGGTGACTATATAGCCGCTTTGACGCAGGGCTCCTACCGCAACGGACGCGGCGTACCACACGGCCGCCGCAATGCAGGCGCAGGCGGGTATGCCCAGCGCATAGTGCCACGGCCGAGCCGAAGAAACACGGCGAAAGCAGGTATCGGTGCGGCCAGTGCTGGCCACCTGATAAATCAAAAAAGGCATGTACACGCCCAGCCCCTTATAAATCGCCGTAACTACCGCAAAAACGCAGGCCGAGGCCGCGGAAGAGGGAGAGCCGGGCAGGAGCAGACGCGCGATAAAATTGAACAAAGGCTGAGTCAGGCACAGAAAACAGGCCGTAACGAAGATATTGCCGAAAGATTCGGATACGAATTTCTTTCTGTCGCGCTCGGCAAAGGTTTCAAAGCGCTTCTTTTTGGCTGCCATTATCCGCCGCCCTCCTCAATATTTTGTAAGTCTGCCGTGCTGCTTCAGGCCCTCAAAGCCGTCCTGACGCAGCGCCTCATAAAGTATCACCGCCACGGAATTGGACAAATTCAGGCTGCGGCAGACGTCGAGCATGGGTATGCGCACGCATTCGTCGTATCGGCTGTGCAGCAGGCTCTCGGGCAGACCCGAAGTCTCCTTGCCGAATACGATAAAGCACCCGTCAGGATAATCCGCGTCGGAGTAGCTGCGCGCGGCCTTAGTGGAGGCAAAACGCATAGGCGCACCGTCCGCATAGACCAAGAACGACTCGAGACTGTCGTGCATATGCAGGTCCAAATACTTCCAGTAATCCAGCCCCGCGCGCTTGACGTGCTTGTCGTCCACGCTGAAGCCCAAAGGCCCGACCAAATGCAGGCTCATGCCCGTACACGCGCAGGTACGGGATATATTGCCGGTATTTTGAGGTATCTGCGGCTCGACCAGCACTATATTGAATCGACTCATATACAGATATTCACCTATTATAAAGAAATATGCGGCGCTGCCGATGGTTCGGCGGCGCGATATGCCTAAAAAGCGTCTTCCCGCCCCTGACAGGAGCTGCCGCGCACGGGACGCGAATGCAAAGGGCTCTTCCCTTAAGTAAAATTGCCGCACTCGCGTATACCGAGCATTAAGAGATCGGTTTGGGCGGCTTAAGCGCCGGAGAAAAATACGGAGCGGCCGATCGGTTAATTATCCGCCTTAAAAAACGCGAAACCGGGCTTTAGGCTCCTCGGGTTACGGCAGCTAAAAAAACGCCGGACAACGGGAGCATATCAGCAGCGCAGGTCCTTATGCCTTTACTATGACGGCTATACCGTCGGGAATGACCGTCACGCGGCTGTCGGCGCCCGCTATCTGCTCGGCCATTCGCATGGCCTGAGGCAGGTCGGAAGCGTGCAGCATGTGCATATCCGTTATCATCTTGGGGTCGCAGTGTTCGCTGACGATGATCACATTGGCCTTGACTAAGATGCGGGCAAGTATCTGCGCCTCCCACTGGTCAAACTCCGTATCGGCGGGGCTGATGCCGTTGAGGTTTTCGTACGCGGCCTGAGCGGAGGGCGCGTCGGCTATGAGATGATAGAAGAAATCTCCTCCGCTGCCGTCCACGCAGGACGAGCAGATTATAGCGATCCCGCCCTGCCTTACGCAGGCCTCCGCGGCAGTAAGGCCCTTGACGGTCTGATATATATTTTGATCAAGCGGATAGCCGCCGTTAGACGTCACGACTATATCCGCCGGCACGGCGTCTACTCGGGCCAGCGAGGCGACAAATTCGCAGCCCTTGCGGTGGGCCTTGTCCGCATCTCCCGCAAAAGCGGCTATGACGTGCTTGTCGCCGTTTATCACCACATTGAGTATAAACGCCAGGCCGGCCTGTTTGGCCGCGTATTCCATATCGCGATGGATGGGGTTGCCGTCCAGTATGCCCGCGCGGGCATGGCTGTCCGCGATAAAGACGGAGTTATGGTTCCACAGCACGGTCTTCTTGGACGCTATGCCGGGCAGCACCGACTTGCGCCCGCCGGAAAAGCCTGCAAAAAAGTGCGGCTCTATAAAGCCCTCCGCGACAAGCAGGTCGGCTTCCGCGGCGACTTTGTTTATCCACAGCTCGCCGCCCGACGGCAGCACGCCCCGGTAGACCATATCGTCGTCGTTGTAGGCGTCGTGGATAACAATACGCTCGCTGTCGACTATATCCCTGCCGTACTTGTCCTCCAGCTCCTGCCTTGTGCTGGGGCGGTGCATACCCGTGGCTACGAGTATGGTGATATCGCAGTCGGGGTTATATCTGCGGATATGGCGCAGCAGCACGGGCATGGTCACGCGGCTGGGCACGGGCCGGGTATGGTCGCTGGAGATTATCACGATATTCTTCTTGCCCTCGGCCAGCCGGCACAGCGGCTCGGAACCCACGGGCGCGTCGAGGGCGCGTTCGACCAGTTCCTGCTCGGACGCCTCGGGGACATAGCTGTCCGACCGCGACGTCAATACGCCCGCCACTCGGCTGTCCGCTATCTCTAACGTCTTGCTCGTCTTATAATATGGCAGCTCAAATTTCATCATATCACCTTCCGTATGATTTATCCGGCGCAGCCGCCCAGGCATCAGACGCAAAAAGTCATGCACCCCACATGCAGCCGCTAAATAACCGCTCTCCGTACCGCGTCCCGGCAGCGCCGCCTGCGTAAAAAAAACGGCGCCTCCGCCCGCTGGCAATCGGCTCGCCCCCCTCTGCGGGAGCGGAAAGCCGACCGCAGCGCGGCGGCGCGCCTCTATGCGGATACGGATTAATAATTCCCGGAGAACATCTTAGTCTCTCCGGCCTTGAAATCTCCGAAATACGCCTTATAATCCATATGCAGATACTCGGCCATATCTATCATCTCGCGGACGGTATTCTCGTTGACGTTTATGCCGTTCTTCTTCCTGTCCTCCATAGCGAAATGTTCCTTCTCGCCGTGGGTATATATCCTGTCCTGGCCGTCGGCCTTGGGAGACTCTCTGAGCGTCTCAAGATATGCGGAGAAGTGGGCCTTGATATCCTCGGGACTGCCGAATATGGCGGGGTCTATGGCCATAAAGCCGTGGCATATGCCGCCCTTGGTACCCTGCATGCACTTCTCTGAAGTCATGCCCATGGAGAGAATGGAGCTGAACAGCTCGCACACCATGCCCCAGCCGTAGCCCTTATGGCTGCCCAGGGTCTCGGTAGAACCGCCGAGAGGCACTATTCCGCCGCCGTTCTTGGCGACGATATTCTTCAGCACGTCGGCCGCGTCGGTAGAATCGTGGCCGTTCTTGTCAAGGGCCCAGCCGTGAGGCAGGGGCTTGCCCATCTTGTTGTACATCTCCAGCTTGCCGCGAGTGACCACACAGGTAGAAGCGTCAAAGAAGAACGGATAAGGCTCAGCCGGCGCGCAGCAGGCTATGGGGTTGGAGCCTATCATGGCCATACGGCCGAACGTAGGCACCATTATGGCCTCCGAGTTTGTGCAGGCAAGGCCTATCAGGCCCTTGTCGCAGGCCATCTTGGCGTAATACCCGGCTATGCCGAAGTGGTTGGAGTTGCGCACGGTAACTATGCCCATACCGCTCTTCTGCGCTTTCTCTATAGCCTTGTTCATCGCAAAGTGGCTGATAAGCTGACCCATGCCGTCGTTGCCGTCTATGACCGCCGAAACGGGGGTTTCGAACACGACGCTGGGCTTGGCCTCGACCTTTATCATACCTTTCTCTATGCATTTGTGATAGCGCACAAGACGCTGCATGCCGTGGCTCTCTATGCCGTACAGGTCGGACAGCAGCAGCACGTCGGTTATAATGCGGCTCTCCTCTTCCGTAAAGCCGAATCTTCCGAACGCCTCCATGCAGAACCTGTCAAGCAGCTCCACGGGATAATTAAGATACCTTGCCATAAACACATCTTCCTTCCAGAATATATAAAATTATTCTACTCGCCTGATACGGCGCATAAGGGTACTTTGCATAAACGCAGGCAATCGGCCGCGCATGCCAAACCGGGCGCAGGCGGGCTGCCCCCGAAGCCGAACGCACGTTCTGCTGAATGCATATTCTGCTGAATACACGTTCTGCCAAATGCATGTTCTGACGAACGCACGTTCTGCCAAATGCACGTTCTGCCGAATGCATGTTCTGACGAACGCATGTTCTGACGAACGCACGTTCTTTAGTATAATTCTATCACACTTTGAGCCCAAATGCAATACCGAAAATTCAAACGCAAAGAGGGACTTAAAAAAGTCCCTCTTAAAAAAGCTATTGATTCCATTCGTAATCAAAGTCCACATCGACGTCCAGGCCGCATACGTTGACAAAAGTCTTGCCCCTGTTCATGAGCAGCGCGGTGCCGTCCTCTTTGAAATATTCTATCTGACCGTCGCGGGAAGATTTGGACCAGGTGATGGGGATATAGGTGCCCTCGGTGATATAGTATCCCGAGCCGGAACCTGTGGTCTGTACGGTAAGCCTGCCCTTGGAATCGACGGTGTTCATGTCACAGAAGATTATTATCACGTTTTCAAACGACAGCTGCTGACCTGTCGAGCCGTCTATATGCTCCACACCCCCGTGCTGATAGCGCAGATACTCGCCCGAAGCCTCGTCGTAGACATAGTCTACGGTCTGATAAGAGGAAAACGAGAACCTGACATGAGGCGCGACGTTTTCAAATTTTTCGACCTGGCCGTATTCTACAAAGTCGAACGGGCTGTCATAATCGGACTTCAGCTCGGTGCGGCAGCCCATATACTTTATGCCCGCCGCAAGCCCTGCGCCCGTGGTCATGACGCTGTGCTCGTAGCCCATATTTGCGCGTCTGTCCGCATCGCGGTAGAAAGTATCGGTAGTATTCCACAGCGCGCCGGGGCCCTTGACGCCGTCGATATTGTCTATATCCCTTTCGCTTATGTCCTCATAGGCGTATTCGCTGCCGCCGCAGTGCACGTATATGGCGTCAAAGTCCTGCGCAAAGTCCAAATAGTAATCCCTGGACGACCTTATGGAGCCCACCGCGGGCAGGTCCGCATAATCGTCTGCAAACATCAGCATGCGCGTTATGCCGCCCTCGGCCAAACACTCATATATGACGTCGGCGTTGGATATGCCCTCCTGCGGGCAGCTGACCTTGATATTGTTTATCATTATCCCGACGGGTCTGCTTTGGGAGAGATCCGTGTCCGAGCCTTCGCCCGTAAGCTTGTTGAAATACTTGGGAGTCTGCGGCCCGGGATCGGTGTCGGGCTCCGATGTGCGGGAAGGATCATCGGGATTAAACGTATCCTTAGAGTCATCCCTGCCTGTCATATCGCAGCCGCCGAACAAAACGACGGAAGACGCCAATACCAGCAAAAGCGCGAGCGCGGCCTGTAATTTCTTCATAATACCTTTTTCAACCTCCGTGCCGGAGCATATCCGGCAAAAAATGCTTATCCCGGCCGCCCGCATAAAGCGGAGGCCGGACTCCGTACCTATATACGCAAACAAAGCGCGTACTTAGTAATTGTACTATAAGTATCGGCATTTGTCAATAAAGGTATTCAATCTACATTTCTTCATAAACCGACCCTACCCCGCGCTAAAGCCGCGCCTATGCGACTAAAACCGACGTCTCACCCCGCGCCGGCCTCAAGAAAAATATTCCCGTCTATCGGCTCGGAGACGTCAAAGGCGCCCCCGTCCGCATATCTGAGAGCGGATACGCTGTACCCCGCGCGGTCAAAATAAGTATCCTCAAAGAAATCCGCTCCCGCAGCGGAGCCCGCGGACGCATAGTATATCATACTGTCGGAGCCGCGGCATTCCTCCGAGGTTATCACTATGCGGCAGTACTCCTCCCCGTCTATCCAAAGCGCGGTAAGAAACTCCTGCCTGACGGTAAGAAATTCGCGCAGATAGTATATCTGCTCCCGCCAGTCGTCTATATCGGGGCCGTCGTAGTCGTTTCGGCCCTCCCATACTATATCGTCCAGCACCTTGGCGCGCGCTATGTGCGTCCTGTACGAGTCCAAGCCGTTGCAAAGGGCGCTGACTATGCGCGGCTGCACCACGTCCTCATACAGCTGCCTGACGTACTGCATGAACTCGGGCCTGCGGCTCAGCAGCGTGTACCAGCATACACGGTCGGGCAGCAGCGCCCCCGCGTCGCTGAGCATACGGCACGGGTCGGACCACACGTCGCGGCAGTTGCCCATCTTGGACGCAAACGAGTACGCCGCCGATTGATACAGCTTGCCGCCGCGCTCATAAAAACCGCTCGTCACGTATTCCATGTCGGTATCGGACAGCACTTCGGCCATCAGATACACCAGCGCCCATTCGCGCACGTCTATGTATTCCGAAAAATGCCTGCCCGTCTGCGGACTCACGCCGTCCGAAGCCTGCAGCGCAAGCTCAAAATCCTGCGCCGCGCCGCCTCCGCCGCTCACGCCGACACCGCCGTCAGTGACGAAAGCGTCGGCCTGCGGCGCAGACACGGACTGCGCAAGCAGATAAAGCCCCCTGTACTCTCCGTCCACAAACAAGTCTACGTATTCGGACTCGGGCGCGCCAGGCGCCCCGCATTCCACAAACAGGTCGTAGGCGAATTTATTGCGCATATGCGTGCGGTCCGCGGAGTTGGACAGCAGACGCCATTCCGATGCGCCCGACATGGACAGGAGAAAGGACGGGTTGGCCAGCTCGACGGTCATATCCGTCTTTGCCAAGCTGTCAAAGCCCTCCACGGCGGCCCGGCCGTCATAGGAGACCAAGCCTGAAGCGGACGCCACGACCACGTATCCGGCCTGGGTATCCACAAACACGTCTCCGACCCTGGAGGAAGGTATAAACATATACCTTATACTGTCGCTGAACGCGCCGCGGCGGAACTCTACATAGAATGATTCGTCTATCTGTACCTCTATGGCCTGTCCGTCCAAATATTCCACGCCGTCTATGACTATCGAGTCGGCTCCGTCGAGCTGGCATATAAGCTCCCTGCCCGCGCACGAGGGCAGGAATACGCAGTACAGCGTACGGTTGTACCTATACGGCTTTACGGTCTGCTCGTAGTTTTCGCAGCGCACCGTTATCTCCATATACACGGGCACGGAGGCGTTAAGGGCATACAGAGCCGCGGCCGCACACGCGACGAGAGCGGCGACGCTTATGATTACTACCGTGATTTTAAGCTTCACATTTATCCTCCGGGACAGACGGCGGAGCATGCGCCGCGAAAATATGAAATATTCGGCAGAGTCAGTCTTTTTCGATAAGGGCCCGATACTGGACCATGACAAATTTATAGTACAGGCCCCTGGCGGCCAGCAGCTGAGCGTGAGTGCCGCATTCGGCTATCCTGCCGCGGTCTATCACTATCAGCCTGTCGGCGTTGCGCAGAGTAGAAAGCCTGTGCGCTATCGCAAAGGTAGTGCGCCCCGCCACCAGCCGGGATATGGAGTCCTGTATGAGCTTTTCGGTCTCCGTATCGAGAGCGGAAGTGGCCTCGTCGAGTATGAGTACGGCCGGGTCGTGTATGACGGCCCTGGCTATGGCTATGCGCTGCCTTTCGCCGCCTGACAAAGTATAGCCCCTGTCGCCCACAATGGTATTGTAGCCCTCGGGCAGACGCATGATAAAGTCGTGGGCGTTGGCTATCCGTGCGGCGCGGACTATCTGCTCGTCGTCCGCGTCGGGCTTGGCGTAGCGTATATTGTCCCTTACCGAGCCCGAAAACAGGTGCGTCTGCTGCAGCACTACGCCCATCTGCGAGCGCAGGGAGCGCTGCGATATGTCCCGCACATCGACGCCGTCTATGAACACCCTGCCCGAATCGGGGTCGTACAGGCGCATGATGAGATTGATCAGCGTAGTCTTGCCGCTGCCCGAAAGGCCGACGATGCCTATCATCTCGCCGGCGGACACGTCCAAGCTGACGTCCTTGAGCACGGGATTGAAGCTGTCGTAGCCGAAAGTGACGTGCTCCAGCCGCACATCGCCCTTAATTTTAATGTCCGCGGGGTCGGCCGAGTCTGTGACCTCGGGCACCTCCTCGAGTATCTCCGCGACCTTGGCCGCCGAGGCTGCGAACTGAGCTATCGTTCTCGGAATGACCGACACGAGCGTCAGAGGCTCGTATATTATGCCCGAATAGCTGCTGAACTGATTGAGCGTGCCCAGGTCCAGCGTACCGCGGAACAGCCACGCATAACCGAACATTGTGATAAAATAGCTGCCCAGCCTCACGATAAAGCCTATCAGCGGAAACACCGTGTCCTGAAACTTATGCGAACGCTCCGTAAAAGCGGTGAAAGTCTCGGACTTGCGTCCGTATGCGTCTATCATCCTGTCTTCCTGGCCATAGGACTTGACTACTCTTATACCGTTGAAAGCGTCCTGAAGCGTATCGTCGGCCCGTATCTCAAGAGTCCACACGCGGCGGTACAGCGCCGAGAGCTTTTTGCGCGAAATGAAGATGCAGAAAGCGGCTATCGGCAGCGGTATAAACACGAACAGGCACATGCGCGGGCTTATGTACAGCAGCAGCACCAGCGCCAGCAAAAACGAAAATATCTGCGAGATATAATGCGGCAGGTCCACGGCCATGAACCTGCTTATTATACGCACGTCCCTGTTTATACGTCCGATTATACTGCCTGAGGATTTCTTGCTCACCGAGGCCATCGAAAGCTGCTGTATCTTGTCAAACAATGCGTCGCGCAGCCTTTGGGCGTAGAAGTTGCCCGTTCGGGTGCCGACCCATTCGCACAGGGCGCTCATGACCCTCTGCGCCAATTCTATAAACAGCACGGCGGCAAAAAGCACGAGAAACTTGTCTATCATGCCGCGCTGAACCCCGTCGGGCGGATATATGTATCGGTTTATCGCTATCTTCTGCACGGCGGGTATGGCAAACCTAAGCGCGACGGCGGCCATCGCGGCCAGTGCGGGAAACAGCACCATACGCCATCTCATACCCTTTGCCAGCGACCACAGCCGCCTGAACGACGTCCCCGCACTGCTGCAGAACGGGCATATGGAAGTATGCGGAATATACTGCCTGCCGCATTTGGGGCAGTATTCGTCCGGGCTGTCCCTAAACTCGGGCGGCCTGCGCGCCGCCGCAAGCTCGTCACAGGCCGCGGCCAGCTTGTAATACGCCGAAACGTAGCGCCGGGACGCAAAACGGCATATCAGCACCGCCACGCTCCCGTCCCTGGCATAGAAGCCGCACGAGCCGTGCATCGTTTCTACCGAAAAGGCGCTCATACGGCTCAAATCGTATATTTTTACCACCTCGTCGGCCACTATCTTATATATATGTCTGTCCGTACAGGCGATATACCCGTCCGCCACCCTGTCCTCATACAGGTCGAACGGCACGCAGTACCGCAGGCTTTCCCCGCCCGCGGCCCGTTCGAAAGCGGCAGCGGCGCCCTGCGGCATGTTACAAAGCATTTTCATTCGCCGCACCTCTTACAAATACATCTCTATTTTCTTATAGCTCGACCTGCCCAAAGCTTTGGGATCGTCGATACGGTAGCAGCTGCCGTTTACGTCGCGCACCTGCACCCTGCCGTCTTCGAGTATACGGATATTGCTGGACGGGTCTTTTACCATAAAATTCACTTTACCTGCGTCGGTATCCACGTCCCAGTACAGATAGCCCATCTTGTTGCGTATCTTTATAATAGATGTTATACGCGGCGAAAAATAGCGTCTGTGCAGTTCACCCTCGATGAGGCCGCGGCTCCGCTCGTCAAAATCCGACAGCCTGCGTATCATGCCTATCTCCGCGCCCTTGTCCTGGCCCGGGATATCGGGCTGCCTGATACATATAAACTCAGACGGGTCCGTGACGGGGAACGCACGCACGGCCACTATACGCTCAAAATATTCCTCGCCCGCTTCGGTACGCAGACGCATGCTGACAAGCCCGCCCTCCGACTCGAAGAAATCGGCGTTGTCCGGCGTCAGGTCAACCGACTCGCGCACGCTGAACTCATCTTCATCCGTCTGCTGCGCGGTGTTTTCGTTATTGTCATTCATTCTGTCCATTCCCCCCGGCCCGGCGGCGTCGCGCCGGGCATATTGCGGCGGCCCGGGCCGCCTACGAGCCCTGCATGACTTTGCGCAGCTGCTCGTTCTGCAAGGTGTAAAGCCTGTAATATACTCCCCTTTGTGCAAGAAGCTGCTCGGCGGTGCCTATCTCCGCGACTTCGCCGTTCTCTATAGCCATTATATAGTCGCAGTCCTTGAGCGTAGACAGACGATGAGCTATCATTATCGTAGTTTTGCCGCGGGTCAGCACGGACATAGCGTCTCCGATAAGCTTTTCCGTACGGGTATCCATGGCCGCCGTAGCCTCGTCGAAGATCAGCATCGTGGGGTCTGCCAGCAACGCCCTGGCTATGGATATGCGCTGACGCTCGCCGCCGGACAGGGAGATGTTGCCCTCGCCTACATATGTCTCGTACCCGTCGGGCAGCCGCATGATAAAGTCGTGCGCGTTGGCGGCCCTGGCCGCGGCGACTACCTCGTCGAATGTGGCTTCGGGGCGGCCGAAGCGTATGTTGTCCGCTATGGTGCCGCAGAAAACATATATTTCCTGGGAAACCACGGCGACATTGCGCCGCAGGCTGTCAAAGGACAGCTCCCTGACGTCCCGCCCGTCTATGCGCACCACGCCGCCCGTGACGTCGTACATGCGCGTGATGAGGTTGACTATAGTGCTCTTGCCTCCGCCCGTATGCCCCACTATTCCCACACGGTCGCCGGGCTTGATATCGAACGAAACGTTGCGGAGCACGGGCTTGTTGTTGTCATAATGGAAGCAGACGCTGTCAAACGTTATCCCGCCGCTGAAATGCTCGGGGTCTGCCGCGTCCGCCGCCTGCATGACCTCGGGGCGGGAGTCGAGGGTGTCGAATATTCTCGACGCGCAGTTGAGCGTGTCGGTAAGCATGAGCGCAAACGTCGAAAAGAATGTCAGCGGGCCGAAC
>CALXAN010000076.1 GCA_944386305.1 uncultured Clostridia bacterium | reverse complement strand
ATATTCACCTCCAAATATACGAACAAGACCTGCTGATAAAGCGGTCCGCACGAATGCGTCCGTACCGAATCGTGTGTCAAAAAATACAGGCCCGAAAGCGCAAATTCCGACATCCGATAATATCGGGCGTCGGAATACACAGCGCACAGAATCAAAAGGGCGCAACCATATCTACGTCTGACGTCTCACCTTCAAGCATGCCGACATTGTAAAACGCCCTGTCATAAACAATATCCTCTTCACATACAAAGAACTCGCGGTACGTATCCAAGAATTGCTTCATGCCTCCGCTGTCGGCAAACGATATGTAATCGTCGCCGGCAAATATCAAATGGTCATAAAACACTACCCCGATACTTTGGCAAATGGCGTATATATCCTTTGAGGTGTTTATGTCCGCCAGCGACGGCAAAGCCGTGCCCGAGGGAAGATTATGCGCCAAGACTATGTACGCGGCATTAAATTTGATAGCTTCTTCTATAATGATTCTGACATTTATATTAGCAGAATTAAAGTTGCCCTCGGATATCTGTTTACAGCACACTACACGCTGCCTGGTATCCAAAGCAAGGAACATAACCGCCTCCGTAACTCTGTTGACAAAGTACGGCATGAGATAATCGCCTATCTGAGTAGATGATTCCATACGCAGGACGTTACGGGTCTTGGATTTCTCGATTCTTATCGCGATATCCGGCACAAGCTTGATAAGCAGAGAAGAATTGATCTTTATACCTTTTACTTTGATAAGCGCAGACAAAGGAGCGGCAAAAATATTCTCTAAACATCCGAATGAATTTAACAGCTCATGCGCTAACCTGTTTGTGTCCCGCCTCGGAATAGAATAAAACAACAGCAGCTCTACGATCTCATGGTCGGACAAAGCGTCTATGCCAAACTCCTCGTACAATCTTTTTAACCTGCTTCTGTGACCGCTGTGAATAGATTCTTCAGCCAAGAGCCAGCCCTCCTCCCCGGATTTCTACAAAAATTTCGCCGCAGAACCGCGCGGCACAGACATATAAACGCCGTATAAGTAAAAAAATGGTACAATATCTTCCTTTTATTAAGATATTATACCACAGTTTTTATAAAAATAAAAGTCCCTGTATACAGATTTATCCATCCCTGAGCGGCGTTTAATCTGCGAAATATTAAAATGGCAGCATTTTCGCGCCCAAAAGCTCCGCGTCGCCCCTGAAATGAGTGACCATTATCAGCAGCCTGCCGCCGAGCCTGGACAGGATATATTCCGCAGCCTGCCGTCTGCAGGCGCTGTCAAGACCGTTAAAAGGCTCGTCCATGAGTACGGTATCGGACTGTGCCAGCATAGCTCGGACAATCTCGCAGCGCCGCCTCATGCCGCCGCTGAATTCGTCTACGGACTTGAGCAGGTCCTCTTCGGTTAAGCCCAAACGCAGCAAATCGGCCGCAGCGGCTTTATATTCAGATTTGCCGCAGGCAATGCATATATTGGCTACGGCGCCCATGCGTCCGCAAAGGGTATCGTTCTGAAATACCGCGGACATCCTGCCCACACCCGATACGGACCCGCCGTCGGGATGCTCCAAACCCATGATTATACGCAGAAAAGTGGTTTTGCCCGCGCCCGAAGGCGCCATGAGACAATAAACCCCGCTGTCCAGCTCATAAGACAGGCCGTCAAACAGGACCGAGCCGTCAAAGCTTTTTGAAAGGTTTTTTATAAGCATTCAACACACACCTTTCACAAGCGCCGAGCAAGTACAGCACCAACTTCTCAAATACGATGCTTATCAGCACGATCAGCGCCGTATAGGCAAACAGGCCCGGGGTATCCAAATACAGCTTTGATTCGTATAACTTCTCACCTAAAGAACCGGTCGGGATGCCTATCACCTCCGCAGCTACGCCCGCTTT
This sequence comes from uncultured Clostridia bacterium, assembly GCA_944386305.1. Taxonomy (GTDB): domain Bacteria; phylum Bacillota; class Clostridia; order Oscillospirales; family UBA644; genus CALXAN01. The sequence goes on along the minus strand of CALXAN010000076.1, from coordinate 18,889 downwards.
CCAGCATAGGCCCAAAGACACGGTACAGGCTGAAATAAAATACGGGCTGACGCACGGCAGATATATATACAGTATCTTTCTTGGCGCGCTTATCCCAAATACCTGAGACATCTGCAGCAATCCTCTGTCCGTATGCGTAATCCCCTCCAGCGTACTGGTATAAATAACGGGCAGCACCATAAGAAAAGAGATCAGCACGCTGAGTTCGCGCGACGATATCCAAACAAGGGCTATTATAACGAACGATGCCACAGGCACGGTCTTTGCGACCCTGACCAGCGGTTCGAGCAGGGTTCTGACCGTTCCGAACCTGTAAGCACAGGCGGCTAACAGCACTCCGCATACAACGCCTGACAAAAATCCGATGCTGATACGCGCAAACGAAAACCAGGCCGCTCCCCAAAAATTCGCATCCCCTGCAAGTTCAAACAGTCGCATGACCGTCTGCACGGGCGACGCCAGCAGGATATCATTGTCTATCAGCATGGCGGCGGCCTGCCATACGGCAAGCCAAAACACAGCCGCCAGTGCCCTTTTCAGCCTCATCATTCAACGCCGTAATAGAAATCATTGCCGGGCATAGCTCCGCCGACAGACTGAGGATTCTGATCGTACAGAGCTTGGAGATATGCTGAAATCTTAAGCTTCATCAGATCGCCGTCGATATACGTTATATTGCATTCGGGTATAGCTTTTGCAGCTACGGCGGCGGCGAATACATCGTACTTTTCAGACAGTTCGGCCGCCTGCTCCACATTCATAACGGTATAAGCTATCGAAGAATTGTATCCCTCCAAGAAATCGCTGAAAGCCTCGGGGTTAGATTCCGCAAATTCCCTGCGCACGATCGTGACCCCGGTCACAGTCTCGCCGTAATTGTTGCCCGCGATGCGGTTCCACTCCTCAGACATGTCCAGCGCGACCCTGACGGAGGGATTGTTGGAGGTCACTACGGTGACATAGGGCTGAGGCAGCATGGCTATGATCTCCGAACCGTCCTGAGCGGACGCGAAAATCGCAGCTATCTCAGTAGCTTCGCTCTTGAACTCTATCGTGACGTCGGAATCGGGATCTATACCGTTGGCGCTCAGTATATAGCGCAGAGTATACTCCGGAGTCGTGCCCTTGCCGGTAGTGTATATCGTCTTGCCTTTAAGGTCGGCCACGCTATTGACAGACTCGCCCGAATCGAGCATATACAGGACGCCGAGCGTGTTTATAGCGGCGACCTGCACGCCGCCCTCTGTACGGTTATATAACACGGACGCTACGTTGCAGGGCACGCAGGCAATGTCTATGCTGCCCTTTGCTATGCCTGCCACAATCTCGTCCGCAGTGCCGTAAATATCGAAAGAATAAGCGCCGTCGTCGGACTTATCGTCCATAAATTTAAGCAGACCGAGAGCAGTAGGGCCTTTAAGAGCGGCTATGCTTATGCTGTCACCGTCGTCCGTATCCTCGTCGGATACCGCTGTCTGAGGCGCGCCCGTAGACGGAACTTTCGGTTCGTCCTGCTTGTCCGCGCATGCGCTCATCAGCCCTGTGCAAATCAGCACGCAAATAAGAAACGATGTGAATTTCCTAACCATTTTACCTCATCCTTCTTTGTATTATATGTTGCTACAGATACAGTCAACCGCCCGCAGGCGGCTGATATCCTGCGATTTCACGACCTCCGCGCTTGAAACGCGCCCGTATTCTTAGAACGCGCCATGTGAAATACCTTCTCTCCCATGGGTGCGAAGCAGTTTTGAGACAAGTTTTTCGTATCAAAGACGCAAAACGATGCAATACTGTCCGTATCACGAAGCTCTGCGGCAAAGATACGGGAGAGTTCAGCGTCTCAAAACCTATTTTACCCCTTATCGGGAGCAGAACGTGCCCCACGATAGGTGAAAACGCAAATATCCTGCGATTTTGCCTACCCCGAGCAGCACTTATTTAATTTATCCAAATCGTTGATAACGATTCTGTCCCTTTCCACGATTATCGCCCCGCAGCCGCGTAAATATGCCAATTCACGAAAAAGGCTGGCCCTGCTTACCCCTAAATACATCGCAAGAAGCTCTTTGGACGATACGCAGACGGAATGCGACCCGTCTTCGGCGGCGCGAATCAAATACAGGCAAAGCTTGCGCCTTACGGAAGATATGTTGAGAAATTCGAGTTTGCCCGCAAGGAACTGAATTTTTTCATTACACAGCTCGGCATACCTGAGCGCCATGTCAGGGTATACAAGCATAAGCGCCGCAAAATCATCTTTGAGCATATACGCGACCGTACACTTGGATATGCACTTCAGCGTAGTAGGCATACGCCTGCGGGCGAACACATTGCATATACCGAACATGTCCGTCGGGGTCAGCACAGACACATTCGAGCTTCTCCCGGCTTCGGATACGGAATATACTCCTATCTCCCCCGCCGCGACGATACCTACGCACGGCACGCCTCCCGGGCGGTCTGTCACGTCGTCGCCGCGCTTGTACGCAGCTTTGGTAAATTTTATATCCGAACGAGCGCAGGAGCTGAACATCGGCATATTGCAGATCATATCGCAAATCTGATCTTTTGTCATATTCCCGTCCCTCCGCAAAAACAGATAACGCTAAAGCTTCAGAGTAAAATGCTTAACATTACCGGCTATATATTATCACATTTAGTCTGCAGTGTCAATTAAAAATGCGAATTTCTGTCTCAAATGAGACAGAAATCCTAAAGAATCGATCGATTAAACAATATACCGACAGCATGGGCAGATAAACGCAAAACCACCCTAAGAGACGCCGATATTCAGCACAGACCATGATACGAAAACCTCACAAGAACATCAGGCGCTGTGCATAAAACACAGACGCCCCATGTCGTATTCTGAGAAAAACACTGAGTACTGAAAAAACATCAAAAAAGAGACCCAATATCGCCCGCTGCCTTATCCTCCGCCACCAGGCGCGCAATCTCGGCGGCGATATTGACCCCGCTTATTTGACTCAGTGTAGAGAACATGGCATTGGAGTTGATCTCGCATATAAGGAACTGTCCGTCTTCACCGAACAGGAAATCAATACCGCAGAAGTCCAGGCCAAGCTGAGAAGCCGCAGAGACGGCGGTTTCCGCCAGGTCATGAGGTATTTCAAAGCGTTCGGCAACTGAACCCAAGGCCGAATTTGACCTAAAATCGGCGCGGCTGCTCCTGCTCATGGCCGCGACGGCCTTTCCGCCGACTACATATACCCTGACGTCCCGTCCCCGACTGGAACAGATAAACTTCTGATACAGGTGCGGCACATACATGTGAGAGCGAATATATGAATCAAGCTCGCCCTCGTCGTTCAAAAGCTTTACCTGCATGCCCAAAGAACCATAAGCCTCCTTGGCCACGACAGGAAATCCCAAATAAGATATGACGTGTTTTTTAAACGGCTCTATATCCGCGTCCACAAACGTCAGGGGGAAGCATACAGTGTCGGGCACGGCAAAATCCCGCCTGAGCAGCTCGTATGTCATGCGCTTGTCGTCGCAGGCCTCGATAGCGCCTATGCTGTTGTACAGCCGCGTACCGTCCAGCTCCAGTCTCATGCCGCAAACGACATCCTTGTCCAAAAACACACATTTGGCAAAATCGAAATGCCTACGTTCGTCCAACACGTCCCTATTGGTAACGATACATGTCCCGCAGCCCAGCTTGCCGAGTTCCTCGGCTATGCTCTCGGCGGACTGCGACAGGCCTCCGTAAGAATAGTTTACAACAATGCCGATCTGCATCTGACAGCCTCTTTTCAAATTAAGAATATTAAGATTTTACTATAAAAGATTTTACAAGTCAAGCTTTGTTGACAATCCAAGGCATATATGATACAATATGACCTGTAATATCAGAAAAATTATGTAAAAACCCCGCGGCGATTTCTCATCTTTATGGATAAAAGCGGCGGGCTCATTTGCACGGGGGGACAGTGCCGAGCAAATCCCGTATCGGTCGATTGCCGGACGGAAAAAGGAGTAGACATTCTATATGAAAAAAGTGATTATAACCGCGGACAGCACCTGCGACTTATCAGAACAGCTCATAAAGCAGTATGACATAAGGATCGCACCTCTCGGAGTCTCATTGGGAGACCATTCGGGCTTTGACGGAGTAGACGTGACGCCCGAGGCTATATATGATTACGTAAAGCAGACGGGTGTTCTGCCCAAGACCTACGCTTGCACCATAGACAGATATTCGGAAGTGTTCAGAAGTGTGCGCGACGAAGGATTCGAGTGTGTGCACGTGAGTATAAGCTCAGGATTTTCCTGCACTTTTCAGAACGCTTGTTTGGCAGCGGACGAATTTGACGGAGTAAGGGTCGTAGACTCTCTGAACCTGTCCACAGGCAGCGGTCTCGTCGTATTGGAAGCAGCTATAAAAGCGCAGGAGGGCTGGAACGCAGACGAAATATACAATTACGCCACCGCGCTGACATCCAAAGTAGACGCAAGCTTCGTACTGGATGACCTCAAATATTTAGTTAAGGGCGGCAGATGCTCGGCCGCAGCGGCTTTGGGCGCCAATCTACTCAAACTCAAACCCTGCATCGAAGTCAAAGAGGGTAAAATGGGCGTAGGGAAAAAATACCGTGGAACGATGCAGGCCGTGGTAAGACAGTATACCAAAGAGAGGCTGTCTCAGCCGGGCGTAAAATATAAGCGCGACAGGGTATTCGTCACCCACACCAAGATGGACGAGGGGCTTGCCGAAATCATGATAGAAGAAGTCAAAGCCAGCGGACTGTTTGACGAAATCATAGAGACTACGGCCGGCTGCACCGTGACGTCGCATTGCGGGCCGAACACTATCGGAGTATTATTTATAAAAGAGTAATATAAACGCCCGCAGGGGCGCAAAGACAAAAAATTAAAAGGACGGCTATTCGCCGTCCCTCTCCGTTTCTTTATAAATAAAACTTATCCTGCGCTATCTATTAAATAAAACTTATTATGCTTCGGCTTATAAAGGCTTATAAAACTTATTTCATTCAAGCTTAAAAAACTTATTATTCTTCGGCTTATAAAACCTTATTCCGTTCATAATCAAAAAACATTTATGAAAACAGTTTTACTTTCAAACATATTCCTCGCGCCCTGTTGCATCATAATCAAAAAACCTTTATGAAAACAGTTTTACCCCGAACATATATCAAACTGCCGAAAAGAGGGACACGAAAAAATCTTTTTCACCTTCAGTAAACGACTCAGAATAACTCAAAAAAGTGCTGCAATGCAGTTTTAGGCGCAAAGCAATTTTAAGCGCAATTATCTATATCATGACAAAAAAACGCCTTCAGAGTATTTTTAAATACAGCTGAGGCGAAAAGAATGTCCATCCCACCTGAGCGGAGCGCGTCGTGCGCTCCGCTCAGGAATATTTGCTCTCCGGCTGTCAACGATACCGCCGTATAAACTTTATGAGAGGTTAACGATAGCAGTCCTCCACCTTTTCTACCTTGAGTATATTGGTATGCCCGCTCACCCCGAGCGGCACGCCGGCGGTAATAACCACGGTGTCCCCGGATTTGACGCAATCGTGCTTCTTTGCGCAATCCACGGCATGGACAAACAGATTCTCCTCATCCTTCTGAGACAGGGCAAATACGGGATATACGCCCCAGGACAAAGAAAGCTGGTGAAAAGTCTTAATATCCGGCGTGGCGGCTACGACGGGAACGGGAGGCCTGAATCTTGACACACCCCTGGCCGTATAACCCGACATGGTGACTGCGATTATTGCCTTTGCGCACACGTCGCGAGCCGTGGTGCAGGCCGCGTCGCATATGGCGACGGTAGTGTCCTCCGCGGAAGTGATCGGGCGCCTGGCGTCCATTGAGCCGAGCTCCATAGCATCTTTCTCAGCCTGCCTGACTATCTTGGACATAGTTTTGACTACCAATGCTGGATGATCGCCCATGGCGGTCTCTCCGGACAGCATGACCGCAGAAGTTCCGTCAAAGACCGCGTTGGCCACATCCGTTATTTCGGCCCGCGTAGGCGTGGCGTTATGAACCATTGATTCCAGCATTTGAGTAGCCGTTATGACCACTTTGCCGGAGCTGTAGCACTTTCGGATAAAGCGCTTCTGTATACCGGGCAGGCGCTCATATTCGACCTCAACGCCCATATCGCCGCGAGCTACCATGATCCCGTCGCAGTATTCCAGTATCGATTCGAAATTCTCTATACCCTCTGTATTTTCTATCTTGGCTATTATGCGGATCTTATGCCCGCCGTAATAGTCGAGGAATTTCCTGAGTTCTATAACGTCCTCCTTATAGCGCACAAAGGAGGCGGCAATAAAGTCCACGTCGTTTTCTATGCCAAAGAGCAAGTCGGACTTATCCTGCTGGCTCAAATACGGCATATTAAGGCGCACACCCGGGATATTGACGCCCTTGTGGTTTCTTATTACGCCCCCGTACAAAACGGTGCAGACGATATCCGTACCCGACACGCTGTCCACCAGCAGCTGTATATTGCCGTCGTCGACCAGCACCCTGTCGCCCCGCTTGAGTTGGTCGGGCAGATCCTTGTACGACACGCTGCAGATTGAGCAATCCCCCTCGACTTCACGAGTAGTTATAACAAACTTCTTGCCCGACTCCAAAAGCGCCGAATCTCCGGCGAACGTGCCAAGGCGTATCTCCGGGCCCCGCGTATCGAGCATCACCGCGGCGGAATACCCGATCCTATCCCTGACACGGCGGAAAAGTTCTATAGTATTTTTGTGAGTCTCATGGGTACCGTGCGAGAAATTAAATCTCGCGACGTTCATACCGCTGCGGAGCATATCCTCTAAAACGGCCTCGTCTGTACAGGACGGGCCGATGGTACATATTATCTTTGTACGCTTGCTGAACATAGACGTCTCCTTCTATAACATGTATAAATTTTATAAACCAAGCACCGAATAAACGACGACGAAATGCGCCGAAACGAATGCCTCAAAAAAATAGGCGCACCCCTCGGACAGATCCGACGCCGCAAAACCGACAGGCCGAACCGCCGAAGGACATGCGCGGCGATTCGGAATATCCGAATGAAAAAATACGCGAACATCCTATATGCATTATAACAGAAACACGCGGATTTGTAAACTGAGTTTTGTGTTAAAATAATGTCAGAAAAATTGACAAATATTCCTCAAAGCTGTATGCCGCCGGCGCTGAGTATATCCAAAACGACTTCCCTGGCGCAAATCAACCCTGCAACAGAAGGAACAAAAGGCACGCTGCCCAAGGCGCCGCCGTCAGACTGCCGCAGAGGCGGAAGAACGGAGCATACTACCTTAAGGCTGTCCAACCCGGCCCTTCGCAGTCGGGAACGCATGACCCTCGCCAACGGGTCGTTTGAGGTAGAATATATATCGCATACCCTAAACTGCGTAGGGTCCAGGCGGTTACCCGCACCCATACAGCTTATAATGGGCACGCCCAAATCCCGGCATCGCACGGCCAGCAGCACCTTGGCCTCGACGCTGTCTACCGCATCCACTACATAGTCAAAGTCCGACAGGCCGAGTCTGTCGCAGACCTCCGCATCCACATACGCCTGTACCGGTTCGGCCTTTATATCGGGGTCTATGTCGTTGATGCGAGCGGCGGCGACCTCGGCTTTCGGCATACCGAGCGTGGATTTGAGAGCAAAAAGCTGTCTGTTGATATTGCTGCGGCATATTACGTCCGCATCAACGAGCAGAATACGGCCTATACCGGAACGGGCAATAGCCTCAGCCGCATACGAGCCTACCCCGCCCAGGCCGATAACTGCAACCGAAGAGGCGCGCAGAACGGAGGTGGAACTTGGGCCCAATAGTATCTCGGAACGTTCGTATCTGCTCATTTTTTCTTGCTCCTGCCGAATTCGAACCTGTTTTCGGTACCGTTTATCAGGCGCTTGATATTGGGCAGGTGTCCCAGCACGATGCCTAAGGTTATGACCGCCGCGATAATAACAGAATAGATGCCGTACGGTTTATTTCCGTACAGTATGAAAGCTGCGACAGGGATACCCATAGCCGCGATTATGGACGAAATAGATACTATATGAGTTATAAGGAAAATAACAAGAAAAAGTAATACGAGCACGACAAACGCGCGCCAGTCTATCACTATAGCCAGCGCAGCGCCGACGGTCACGCCCTTGCCGCCCTTAAAACGGTTGAAGCACGGCAGCCTGTTGCCCACAAAGCAACCCAATACCGCCACCAATCCGCTGAACAGCGCTCCGCATTCGCCCCATCCCAGGATATCCGCAGGAAACAGCCACCTGCCGATTAGGCCGAAGCCCGTGGATTTGATTATTTCAATGAGTATGACGATAACGCCCCATTTTGCGCCGATGGTGCGGGCCACGTTCGTTCCTCCCGCATTGCCGCTGCCGACTTCGGTGATATCTAACTTGCTCACGCATTTGGTGACTATGGCGGACACGTTGATGCTGCCTAACAGATAACCTATAACAAACAGTATCACAAGATAAACGACAGACATGGATCCTCCCGATCAATCAATATTTTTCTCGTTCTTTTCCCTTATCATCAATATTATCGGCGTGCCCTCGAACCCAAAGGCGGCTCTGAGCTGGTTTTCGATATACCGCTGATAAGAAAAATGAAATAATTCGGCGTTATTGCAGAAGCAGATGAACGACGGCGGCTTAACCGAAGCCTGGGTCATATAATATATTTTAAGTCGTTTGCCTTTATCTGACGGCGGCTGAACTTTGGCCATGGCGTCCGCAAGCACGTCGTTGAGCACGCCTGTGGGCACACGCTTGGAATTCTGCTCGGCTACGTGATTGATAAGTCCGAAAAGCTTGCCGACGCGCAGACCCGTCTTGGCGGAAATAAATATTACAGGCGCATAGGACATATATTTGAGCGCCTCGAGCACCTTCTTCTTTTCCGCGGCCATGGTAGAGCCGTCCTTGTCTACGGCGTCCCATTTATTGACCACTATCACGCTGGCCTTGCCGCGCTCATGGGCAAACCCGGCTATCTTTGTATCCTGCTCGGTCACGCCCTCGGTAGCGTCTATCATTATAAGCACCACATCGGCCCTGTCTACCGCCATATATGACCGTACGACGCTGTAACGCTCGATATTTTCGTTAACTTTGCTCTTTTTGCGCAGCCCCGCGGTATCAATGAATACAAACCGTCCCTCGGGTGTATCCTTGACGCTGTCCACCGCATCCCTGGTCGTGCCGGGGACGTCGGAAACTATCATCCGGTCCTGGCCGAGTATAGCGTTTATCAGCGAGGATTTGCCCACGTTCGGCTTGCCGATAACGGCTACCTTGACGGCCGGGCCGTAATCGGGCTCCGAGGGCGCGTCTCTGAGCAGTTCCGTAACCGCGTCGAGCAGATCGCCTATCCCGAGGCCATGTATGGAGGATACGGGATACGGGTCTCCCAGGCCGAGGTTGTAGAAGTCGTACAGCTCGGCGGGAGGCTGACCGGGGCTGTCGACCTTATTGACGCATAAGACGGTCTTCTTGCCGGCCTTCAGGAGCATTTGCGCCACGTCCTGGTCAGCCGAGGTCATGCCGGTGCGTATATCCGTCACCATTATCACGACGTCGGCCTTATCTATGGCCAGCTGCGCCTGACGGCGCATCTGCGACAATATGACATCGTCGCTTTGGGGCTCTATGCCTCCGGTATCGACCAAAGTAAACTTGACGCCGCACCACTCGCAGTCGCAATAAATGCGGTCGCGAGTAACGCCGGGCGTATCGTCAACTATAGACAATCTCTGTCCGACGAGCTTGTTAAACAGCGTAGACTTGCCCACATTGGGCCTACCCACGACCGCCACTACAGACATTTATAATCCTCCCCTGCCTATATCAGGCACTCCTCCGCCGCTAAAATCAAAGATTCGGCGGAATTGCTGTCGGTAGCTATGCAGCGCACACCGAGAGCCTCCTGAACATCCTGGACGCGCACGTCGTCAAGGAACATATCGTCTCGCAGCATAGCCGACGGCATTAATATACTCTTACCCAATTCGCGGCCCGACAGCTGGTTGATCAAGTCATGCCCGGTCAACAAGCCTGTCACCGTTATATTCGGGCCAAAGAAATCATTCTTTATCTCACAGACCTCGTATTCCATGGAGGTAAAGCGTCTGCGGAGCTTTTGCATACATTCTCTCATAAACGGCGCCGCGGCCTGCCCCGTGACAACGCAGACGCGCCTCGGCCGAGGATCGGGCCTGACCATTGATAGCGCCAAATCCAGGTCGTGCCTGTAAGACGAAACCATGCCTACGCCGTTTTCATACTGCTCAAATTCCTCATAAAACTCATAGGGAGGATAATCCCTTTCAGCTTTTATATAGAATTCGTCCGCAGGATAAAAAAGGCGCGTACCCAAATTCTTAACGCATGCATCACCGTACCTCAGCACAGTGTCGAGCGCAGCGCAGGCGGATTCTTTATCAAACGGCTGCAAAGGATACAGCCCGTCCCTGAAGCGGGTAAGCCCTACAGGGACGATCGAAACGCTGCTGACTGCCGGATAAAGCTTCTGTAAATCCTCAAGAGTGCGCTCAAGCGCCGCGCCGTCGTTGACGCCCCGGCACAGGACTATCTGACAGCGCATATTTATTCCCGCTGCGCAAAGGCGCGCGAGCTGCTCGTTTATGAGCGCGGCGCGAGGATTTTTAAGCATAAACACGCGCAGCTGCGGATCCGTGGTATGTACGGAAATATTAAGAGGAGATATTTTAAGGCGTATTATGCGCTCGAGGTCGGCGTCGCTGACATTGGTCAGAGTAATATAATTGCCGTAAATAAGGCCGAGCCTGAAATCGTCGTCTTTATAATACAAAGTATGCCTCATGCCCTTCGGCAATTGGGATATAAAGCAGAAGATACAGTTATTGCTGCAGCTGCGTTCTCTATCCATGAGGAATCGGTCGTATTCTATGCCGAAATCGCCATCGCACTCCGCCGACACGTCCATGCGCTGACCTCGGCGCATAACGGTAAAGGTCGTTTCGGTCGGTTCGTCCGGCGTCATATACATATAGTCGAGCAAATCGCTGATTGGCTCGCCGTTTATACAGAGCAGCTCGTCTCCGCGCTCAAGCAGACCGTAAAACGGGCTCGAATCGGACACGTCGGTAACTATCGCCACAAGCAGACCTCCATGACGGGAAAAAGGGAAAACCTCCAGCAGCTCGCACTCTCGTGAACGTCAGCCATGCGGTTTTCCCCGTTCTTTAAGATTTTATGCCATAAAAAATGCGCGGGATCAGGCCTTTTTGGTCTTATCCTTGATCTGCAGCACCTGCTTGCCGTCATAATAACCGCAATGCTTGCAGACCCTGTGAGACAGGCAATATTCTCCACAATTTGAACATTTAACCATACCCGGCATGTCCAGCTTCCACAGGCTGGAGCGTCTGAGATGCTTCCTCTGTTTGGAAATCCTTCTTTTCGGAGCTATCATGGCAAAAACACCCCCTCAAATATGTAAATAAGCTTTTAACATATCATCGACCGCACCCGCACGGGCCTTCATTGAGATTTGCACCGCAGGACTGGCACAGCCCCTTACAGTCCTCCCTGCAAAGGAACACCGTCGGCAGCTCTAAGTTCAGCGCGTCGTATGCGGTACGGACAAGGTCTATGCGCGAATCCTTAACCGCGATAGAGTCATCTTTTGAAGAGTCGGCCGTAACGACGGTATCTATACCGGCCGACAGGCCGCGCGATACGGGCTCAAGACACCTGTCGCACACCCCGCTGTAAACGCCGCTGACGGTCGCCCTGACCGTCACCACTCCGGAGATATTGCGAAACTCGGCATCAAAAACAACGTCGGAAAAAGACGGGTCAGTTTCAGATAAATCGACGCTGCGCACGCAATGCTGAGAGCCTCCGTCAGATTTGAGAATACCCGAGATATCGAGAGTTGAATCTTGATCTTTCACTTTACAGTCCTTCATCTATATGCGATTGATATGCATCTGTAATATTATACCACAATCGCAAAAAAAGTCAATACTCTGCTAATATTTTTTGAAATATAGGCAGACGGCACGTCCTATCCAAAAACGATGCATGCAGCAAGTCTGAAATGAAATCACGCCGAACGTCAGCCGAGCTTTATTTCACGAGCTCCGTCCGCGGCGTCGGAGACATAAAATTCGGGGACAATTCCCATCTTTTCGGTATATGCCTGGCCCACGGTCTGTATAAATCCGTCTACTGAGCTGTCTTTGACAATGCTGACAGTGCAGCCGCCGAATCCCGCGCCGGTCATGCGCGAACCTATGCAGCCGTCAACTTTAAGAGACTGCTCGACCATACAGTCCAAATGCGGGCCCGTGACCTCATACAGGTCACGCAGCGATATATGAGACGCAGTCATCAGCTTGCCGAAATCAGTCAGATTGCTGTCCCTGAGTGCCTGAACGCTTTTAAGCACCCTGTCGCATTCGTATATGACATGTTCCGCGCGGATACGGCACGTATCGTCCTGGATAAGCGCCTTTGCATCCTCAAACTCATCGACGGAGAAGTCTCTGAGGCATTCGGCTCCCGGCTTGGCTATGCGCAGCTGCTCAAGGGCGACCTTGCACTCGGCGCACCGTTCATTGTACTTGCCCTCGGCAAGACTGCGTTTTTTCTTGGTATTGCCTATGATTATCTTATAATCTCTCAGCACTAACGGGACATATTTGAAATCGAGAGTCTTGCAGTCGAGAAATATGGCGTTGTCGCGTCTGCCCATTGCGCTGGCGAACTGATCCATTATCCCGCAGCTGACGCCGCAGAAGACATTTTCCGCGCGCTGGGCCAGCTTCGCCATCTTAATCATATCCACGGGCCCGTCTATGCCGTTGGTCTCATTTGACAATGTCGCAAGGGCCAAGGCCATGACGACCTCGATGGCGGCAGAGCTGGACAAACCGGAGCCGAGCGGCACCTCGTCATGGTACAGGATATCGCAGGGGCATATCTGGTACCCCTCCTGTCTGAGTATGTACGCCACTCCCGCCTGATAATTGCCCCATTTAAGAGACCTTGAAGCATCTATATCGTTTATATCTATAACCACACGGTCGTCCAAATCCGTGGCGGCCAGGCGTATGGTCTTATTGCCGTCGTCGCGGCGTCTCAGAGCTATGATGGAAGACTGCTCGATAGCCGCCGGGAAGACATATCCGCCGTTGTAGTCGGTATGCTCTCCGATAAGATTGACCCTGCCGGGGGATGTAAAGACTCTCACACCCTCCTCAGAGCCTCCGTAAAGCTCTACAAATTTACGAACTACATAACCGTAATCATTCATAAGATCCTCCACCCCGACCGCAAAAACATTATCGCGGCGATATCACTCTGTTCCTGCACAGGCGCTGAATCAATTTATGCGGCGGGCCAAAACTCGAACTTACAGGCTCTCCGGCAGCAGCAACATAAGACATATCGGACAAATAAAGTATGCCGAAGTCGAACAAAAGCTAACCTCGCCAAAACATACAACGCCGTTTGTTCTCACATTATAATCAAAAATCGCTGCCGTGTCAAGGGATTTATGTCGAAATATCAGCCCAAAGCGCCGCAGAGCGTATAATCGAAAAAGCGAAAGCAAGAAAACAACCGCTCTGCCAAACGCAGTTTTGAAATAAATACCGAGCATCCTGTACGGCTGCAAATAATAGTCAAAAAAATTCAGAATAACGTGTCCGCCGAAAGACGCTGCGAAGCCCCGATACCGTAGACGGCGACCTTAAGCTCGTCCAGCAGCGGCAATATCTCCGAGCAGGACTCTCCGCGCGACAGCGCGCTTCCGATATCAAATATAAGCCTGTCCGCTTCTGTGAGCTCTTTTCTTATGCAGACAGCGGATAGGAACGGGCGCACGCGCTCATATTCGTCGCAAAAAGCGCTGAAGCGCAGCTCGGCCTGATGAGGATACATGTCGCACACTTCAGCCATATCGTCGAGCATATCGCAGAGCTCCGAGCAGATGACCTGGGTACACCGAGCCGAAATAACAGCCCCCGCCAGCAGCGCGAAAATAAGGAACAGCGATACAAAAAACCGCGCCCTCATCGCGCCTGCCTCCTTATAAACGTATATTTGCCGTCCCCGTCGTCCGACAGCCAAAAGACCTCGCGCGGACCGCCGGCACCGTTATCGGCCAAAAGAGCGCGGAGCTTCGGCCTGTCCAGGCCCGCTTTCTTAAGGTTGCGGCCGATGACGCGGCCGTCTACCACAAGCGGGATCGGAAAAGCGGCGGACCCGACCTCGTCTTTAAGAATAACGCTCATCTTACCGCTCGTCTCAAGCACGCAGAACCTCACATCTCCCACAGTGAGAGCGCCCTTCTGCCGTATCTGCTCCATAACCTCGTCTATAGTGACCTGAGCCCGGCGCATCTGCGCCTGATCCAGCACTCCGTCGTCTATTATCACGCTGTAGTTTCCCGCAAGAAAAGACCGGTATTTGACCGAACGCAGAGCAATCTCTGAAGAAAAAATCTCGAACAATACCAGCGTGACTATAGGTATCACCGCATACAATATGGGCATATCGGTGTCATGCACGGGCATTGTGGCGAAATCGGATATGAGAATAGTCACCACAAGCTCGGGAGTTTCCAGCTCGCCCAGCTGTCTTTTGCCCATTATGCGCAGTGATACGACCGTAAGCAGATAAAATATCACTGTGCGCAGAAAAACCGTTATCATACACAGACCTCGCTTTCCGCTTAGATTATACGCAAGCGAAAAACGATTTAAACATTCAGCGTTCAAGCAGTTTTAATATCATATGCCTTTCCGCCGCAAAAGTGTTGAGCAGCAGGTCCTCCGTGTATGTATCAAAATCCGAAAGAGTAGTCGCGGGCATAAATATACGCGAGAAATATAAGCGCAGATAGAAATACGTGCTGCCGCGTCGGATATATTCTGCGCTGACCCGTCCTCCGAGAGATTCTACCAGCTGCTTTACTCCGAAAAGATTTGTGCTCAAATGGCCCTGCGGCGTAAGCGACGGCGAAAATACATCGGCGGTATCGGGACGGCGCACCCTGTCCGCATGCAGGGATATGCGCAGGTTGTCCCCGTCCTTCTCTATCTCGGCGCCGATAGAGTTCTTGACCTTGTTTATAAAATCCAGGCCCACCAAATACAGAATTGAATCCGTGAGTATTTTGGTCAGTATCTCATCAGTACCGGCGATGACGTAGCCGTCCGTCAGATCGGACGCCACGTAGCAGCTTATGCCGAAATGTTCAAATATACGCTGGGCAACGGCCGATGCGTTGACCACCCTATGTTCCACCTGCACAGAGTCGAGGCGAATGCTTATTATATCGCAGAATTTGTGCACGGACAGCATGGACTGATATACGTTATCTTTCATACGGTCCAAATACGCGCACAGGGTGCTGTCGGAAGAATATCTTTTGCGAAGATAATCTATTGCGACAAACAGATTGGTAACGGGCATAAGATACTCGTTGTTCAGTATGCTCATGACGTCTATGTTGGGGAAGAAACGGCTCACCGTCTCTCCTATAGACCCGGATTCCTCCACGCGCAGATTGATAGCCTCCCGCTCGCCCGAACCGTTGTACACGTTTGAAAATATCAAAGCCCGGAACGAGCCGCCCGTCTGAGGCACATACCTGAACATATCGCAGCGATCCAGCTCCTGCAGCACTTTCTGCACCGCCGGCTCTCCCATACAGGAGCGCACTCCGTCGCGCATACAAAACATACGAAAATACAGCTTGGCCGCACTGTTGGAATACATATGCGTAAGGTCGGAGTTGAGCATTATCACCGCCAAAGACGACTTCTCATAGGCGCTCCTGACCTGTTCCATAAAGTATTCTTTGCCTGTGTCCGGCATCAAGATACCCCCTCTAATACATGTAAAATTTAGCAGTATTGCACTAAAAAAGCATATCGCTTAGCATTACTTTCTGTCGATTACTGATTAAAAAATTTCAAAAACCCCTTGAATATCGACTGAATATAGTATAAAATATTAATGAGAAAAAATCAATACGAATTTTAATTTTTTAGGAGGAATATATTAATGTCCGTAAAAGTTGCAATCAACGGATTCGGCCGTATAGGCCGTTTGGCATTCAGGCAGATGTTTGGCGCGGAGGGTTACGACGTAGTAGCCATAAACGACCTCACCAGCCCCAAGATGCTGGCACATCTGCTCAAGTATGACTCTACCCACGGCAGGTATGACAAGAGCGTCCAGGCTACGGAGGATTCCATAATAGTCGACGGCAAAGAGATCAAGATATATGCGGAAAAGAACGCCGCAGATCTGCCCTGGAGCAAGCATGACGTGGACGTCGTGCTGGAGTGCACGGGTTTCTACACTTCTAAAGAAAAGGCTTCCGCACACATACAGGCCGGCGCTAAGAAAGTGGTCATTTCCGCTCCTGCGGGCAAAGACCTGCCGACTATAGTATACAATGTTAACCACAACACGCTCACACCCGCAGATACGGTCATTTCTGCCGCGTCCTGCACGACCAACTGCCTGGCGCCCATGGCAAAGGCTCTCAACGACTACGCGCCTGTCCTCAGCGGCATCATGACCACGGTACACGCTTATACCGGCGACCAAATGCCCCTTGACGGACCGCAGCGCAAAGGCGACCTGCGTCGTTCGCGCGCAGCGGCCATAAACATCGTGCCCAACTCCACCGGAGCTGCCAAGGCTATAGGCCTGGTTATCCCCGAGCTCAACGGAAAGCTCATAGGCTCCGCGCAGAGAGTTCCCACGCCTACCGGTTCTACGACCATACTCGTAGCCGTTGTCAAAGGCAAGGACATCACGGTCGAAGGCATCAACGCCGCTATGAAAGCAGCGCAGACCGAATCCTTTGAATACAACGAGGACGAAATCGTTTCCTCCGATATCATCGGTTCTACGGCCGGCTCCATATTTGACGCGACCCAAACCATGGTGGCCAAGATAGACGACGACACCTATCAGGTGCAGGTAGTATCCTGGTACGACAACGAGAACTCCTATACCAGCCAAATGGTAAGGACTATCAAATATTTTGCTTCGCTGAAGTAATTAAATATAATATTTAAAGGCGTTTCCGCATACGCGGAAACGCCTTTATTTTACGTACTCGACAAGCGCAGGGATCAGATGTCGTGCCGCCCGCATGTAAATAAATAAACCTGAGCCTGCACCCATACCCGTGCACCGCGCTATAGATTAGACACGCCCGTACTCAGGACACAAAAGCGCCGCACACCCTCATTCAACTCTTTGGAGGCCGGGCATGCCTGCGCCGAATAAAACCTGCACATTGGGCGGATATTTATTTCTGTGCTTTTGCATGATATTTATTTCTATACTTTTACACTTGCACAAAATTCCACCTACACAAAGTCCTTAATATTTCTCTTATCGCTTCTCGTTTTTTCATAAAACGCTTTGCTTCTGCACCTCTGTGCAGACGCTATAGTGATTTGAATTACACATTTCACGATACGGCAAATCTAAGCGATACATTATTTACCCTTTCATTATATCGCAGGACTTATGTTATTCAATATACTTGTCAACACGATGAGATACTTGCAATTCCATTTTGTCTTCGCCAAACTGTTTGCGGCATTATTCTCTATTCCGACATCGTAATGCCCTCCCAATATGTTATTTAGGCGTAATATACGCTTTTATTCTGACTGTCAGAAGATTTTCCTTCCTCATCGGCTTATTTTCGACCCCGCCGCTATGGCGAGGTCGCGTATACAAATCTAAATCAATAGTAAACCAATAGTTTAGACCCCAAAGGTGTCAGCGCCTACCTATCCCCGAAAGGGGTACTGAAATTTATCATCGCATCGTTGCTGCCGGTAAACCGGTTCTCTTTGGTATCGCATAACATTCTGCGAGAGGAACGCTTCCCGCAAAAAATCCCCGCCTTCCCTTCAGAACCTCCGTATCTTTCTTTTTCCGCTGAAAGACAAACGATATTTTCCCTCTTGCCAAGGCTCCTTTGCTTACCCGCGGCAGGATCGGGGGGGGGCATACTGAAAGCGACAAAAAGACGTCCCCGCCTCTGAGGAGGCGGGGACGTCTATCTATGCGACTGCCGAATGCAGACTCACACGCTGACGCTCCTATTCTGCAGGATCTTTTCCACCGCGGCCAGTTCCTCGGGAGTATTGACGCCGAGCAGCTCGTCGCCGTCAAATATAGTATACAGGCCGACTTTCATGCCGCGCTCCTTCATGAGAGAAGGAACGTCGGTAAGATAATATTCTCCCTGAGCGTTATTATTGTCAAGACAGGGCAGTACGTCAAACAGGGACCTACTCTTATATACCGCCACCCCAGAATTGACCTCGGTCACCGCATATTCTTCAGGCGTACAGTCCCTGGCCTCCACTATGCGGAGGAAATCGCCTTTGCCGTCGCGTATAATGCGGCCGTAGGTCTTGATACTCTCGCTTATGCCGCTCATTATGGTGCAGTCCGCGCCCGAACGTCTATGCTGCTCTATCAGGGCCTGTACAGATTCGCGCCTGAACAGAGGCATATCCCCAAAAGTGACAATGACGTCTCCGTCATAGCCGCTGAAGGCCTCAGACGCGCTGCGGACAGCATCGCCCGTACCGCGCTGCGCTTTCTGCACGCAATAATTATATTCGGGCCCGAAATAGTCCATTATGACCTCTTTCTTGTACCCTACGACAATATATATATCCTTCTTATCTATGAATCCTACCGTCTCAAGCGCAATGTCGAGCAGCGGCCTGCCGTTGGCAAGATGCATGACCTTGGGAAGGTCATGTTCGGCGGAACCGAGGCGTTTGCCCATTCCCGCGGCAAGAAT
>CALXAN010000075.1 GCA_944386305.1 uncultured Clostridia bacterium | reverse complement strand
TGTGACGCCCATGCCTGAAACGGCTATGTCTGAAGAATAAGCTGACTTTAGGATATAGTTAAGCTCTACTCAGCACAAGCCATTTAACCTACATTATTCGACAATGTTAATACCCTGCCCGCGGCCGCTTTATACAATATCTACAAACCTAGGCGGCCGAAAGCGTCCTTAAAGAATAAAATGACAGAGACCTTAACAATTCTTAAATTTCTTACAATATTTACAAAATATATTTACATTAGGAAATATATGCAATAATATATGTGATAAACGCCTCACAAAAGCTCAGGCCGCAGTGTGAGTCCGAGCGTATAATAAAAGGGGATGATACCAATGGTTCAGCAAGAGGAGCACCAAACCTGATTACAAAACAGGAGATGGGTACGATGGTGATGTAAGACCGCAGCAGAAATAAAATAAAGATAGAAAGGACGATTCAAAAAATGAATGTAAAGAAAATCCTATGTATTGTTCTGCTTGCGGCCGTCGTTTTGGCCGTGCCCATATCCTCATCGGCTGCGGATACAGACTTCGTGCCGGGTAAAGTTTATCTCATTAAATCTGATACAACAAACTACTACGTAAGTACAAGAGGGGCAACTTCCGTAGGATCTGCAGTATATGTAGACAAGACCAAAGCCGGCAACTATCGAGTGGGTTATGACCCCAAGCAGCTGTGGTATGTAGACTACCCAACCGGGATGTGGGCAATAAAATCTCAGGGCGCACACAAATACATGGACAGCTCGTGCGTTCTCAAAACATACGACAGCGGATCGTTTTATGAAGTGCCTAAGGCAGGAGTAGGTACAGACGGCGTAACTCTGTATTCAACCTCATATAGATACCTGACTTACGACAAGTCTACGCTCAGACTGGGCTTTACCTCAAAAGATAAAGCTACCATATGGTACTTTATGCCCGCATATTCGCTGGATCATCCTACCACTAACTTCGGTACCGACTATATAGCAGACGATGCTTTTAAAACAAAATTTCCTGAAGGGCAATGCACGTGGTACGTCGCGGGCCGCGTACAGGAAAAGCTCGGTATAACTCTATCCTTTTCAGAAACAAGCGGAAACAATGCAAAAACCTGGTATGACAGAATAGATAATCCCGGCATAATCAAGAGTAACTCGCCTAGCCCAAATTCTATCGCTGTATTCACCAGTCCGACAACGCTCGGACACGTTGTATTTATAGAATACGTAGAGGACGGCTACGTTTACTATAGCGAAGCCAACTACGGCGCGTCGAATAACGGCCGCTTCGATATCGGAGAAGACGGTGTGCTTAAACGGCAGACAATAGCTCAATTCGAAAACCGCAGCCCCTACAATACACTTAAAGGCTATATAAATCTTAACGGGGTAACGCCGTAAACCTATGGGTAATAATGAAAGGAGTTTTTAAATATGAAAACGAAATACAAGGCCATAATCGCCGTATGCTGCGTGCTTTTGGCGGGCTGCATCACGGCGGCGGTAATATTGCTTATGCCGAACAGGACTACTGCAGACGACGGAGAAGAATTTAATCCCGCAGATGTAGATAAGTTCACCGTAGAAGATAAGTATAAAGACGTGCTTGAGGGAATTAAGGCCGAAATGCCTGACTACTATATTTCGGGGATTTATGCAGGCATAGGAGAGATAAACCATTACCTCGGTGTAATATATGACCTCAGCATAACCGAAGAAAGTATAGCAGGTAAAAAACTATATGGCGGACACCTGTTCGCAGACTGGGAAACGAACGGTTTTGACGAAAGCACTCTTATGGCGCTGCATATAAAGCGAGCCATCGCTTTGCAATACAGATATTATCTCTGCGAGTTGTATATGAATGAATACAAAGATAACGCCGAGGTAAAAAGCTGGCTGGCTTACAGAATAGAAGAGCTTACCTTACTCTTGGCAGATGTACAAGATGCTATCTACGAAAATCAACCGCCCTATACAGGCTCCGGCGGCGAGCCCGGCTGGCCCGAGACAACCGAGCCGTTTGTTCCTGAGACGGTCATACCTGTGACGCCCATGCCTGAGACGGCTATGTCTGAAGAATAGGATATCAACGTTCAAACAGAGCAAGACTGACGCGGCAAAATCCTCAGAGCGCGGAGCCTCGCTATGCAATAAAGAAAGAGGCGGTCGTTGAAAGAAAATCGACGAAACCCGCGGACTCAGACAAAGGATTATTTCTCAGTTATAATGGATAAAAAAACGGCAGAGCCGCAGGAAAATCCTGCGGCTCTGCCGTATCTGCGAAAAATAAGTTTGCGCAAATATGCTGCCGATACATAGACTTTTTCGATGTCAACATTTTTTGCTCAAACTCTCCTTATTGCAAATTCTGAGCAAAACATCGACCCCTAAACACTCAATCTAAGTCGAAATTTTGCTTTAGACAATGTTTTATCCCCTTCGTTGACTTTAAGCTTTTCGTATTTCCCTTCGTTTAAAATATAGGGCTCAAACTTAGGCGAATTCTTATACGCGATTTCGACAATATTTTTATTATCCATTAAATCCGTACTTTTCTGACTTTTCCGCCTCGCTTATTCGCTCATTGATTGCGGGAGAAATACGCTCGATTATTTTAATGTTTTTCGACATGATTTGCTTTTATGACTCATGCTTTTGACTTCAGAAACTTCTCTCGGCGAAGACATACGATTGAGAATATTGTCGAAATATTCGCAAACATGCAGCAAACAGCTCGACGGCCGATAGCTGCATTCTCCGTATTTTTCTGTATCCTATGTCTATGTTCTATTATTCTCTAAATTTTCTTGTTCTCTAGATTTTTCTTATTTTCTTTATTTTCTAAATTCTCTTGTTCACTAAATTTTCTTATTTTCTTTATTCTCTAAATTCTATTGTTCTCTAAATTTTTCTTATTTTCTTTATTTTCCAAATTCTTTTATTCTCTAAATTTTTCAAATCCCCTATTTTATGTATTCTCTCTGCTTCGCCGGCAGGTTATCGCTGCAGTTCGCCCGCGGGGCGCTCGGTACCGCTCCCTTTTTGAAAAAATTCACGCTTTACCGCCGCTCCTTTTTTTGAAAAAAGTCACGCTTTACCGCCGCTTTTTTGAAAATACGCTTTACCTGTTCGATTGACTTCCTCGCAATGGTTCCGCTTCTTTATATTCTTTGTATTATGGCCTCGGCCGTCCTTATGCCGTCGACGGCGGAGCTCATTATTCCGCCCGCATAGCCTGCGCCCTCGCCGCACGGGTAAAGGCCCGATATACCGATCGATTCAAAGGAATCGCGGTTTCGCAGTATTCTGAGAGGAGAGGAGGTGCGGGTTTCGGGGCCTGTGAGGACGGCGTCGGGGCGGTCAATGACCGCTTTGCCGAATTCGTGCAGGCCTCTGCGCAGCAGAGCCGCCGTCTGCGGCGGATACAGAGACTCAAGGTCGCAGAACGCCGCGCCGGGCAAAACCGTGGGCTTGACGCGGCCGAACGACGACGGAACCGTGCCGTCGAGGAAGTTCTTCTTCAAAGTGCAGGGAGCGTTCCCGCCGCCGAGCTTATACGCGGCCCGCTCCAAATGTTCCTGAAACTGCATGCCCTGCTCCGGAGTATCGAAGCTGACGGACGCCAGCAGGGCGGAGTTTGCGTTGACGCCGTCCCTGGCGTGCAGGCTCATACCGTTTGTAACTACGCTGAGAGGTTCGGAGGCGGCGTTTATCACGCTGCCGCCGGGGCACATGCAGAAGCTGTATGCGCACTGGCCCTGGGCAAAGACTTTTGAAAAGTTATACTCAGCCGCAGGCAGCTGTCCGCTCGCGGCGCCGTACATGGCCTCGTCCACGTCGCGCTGCAGGTATTCCATGCGGAAGCCTACCGAAAAGGGCTTGGCCTGAACGGGCACTCCGCGAGCCGAGAACATTCTGAAAGTATCCCTGGCGCTGTTGCCCACGGCCGCGACTGCAACGGAGCAGTCGTACCTGTCGCCGTTAAGATATATCGCTCTCAGCCTGCCGTCCTGAGCCTCGATATCGGTAAGCTTGGCGTTATAGTAAAAAACGCCGCCCATGGAGATTATCTTCCGGCGCAGCTCCTTAATGACCGACCTGAGCACGTCGGTGCCGATATGCGGCCTGGCGTCTGACAGTATATCGTCGGGCGCGCCGCATTGATTGAATATCTGCAGTACGCGGCCGCAGCGGGGGTCGTTTATGCGGGTCATGAGCTTACCGTCCGAAAAGGTGCCCGCGCCGCCCTCTCCGAACTGGACGTTGCTGTCGGGGTCGAGCGCGCCGCCGTGTCTGAAAGCCTCGACGTCCGCCGCCCTGGAATCGACGTCGCGGCCGCGTTCGACAACAATAGGCCCAAGGCCGTATTCTGCCAATGTATACGCGCAGAAAAGTCCCGCAGGGCCCGAACCGACGACTATCGGCCTGGCCGAACGATTGATCCGCTGAGGCTCAAAGCGGTAAAAGACGAGAGGCTTGAGCA
The DNA here is from genome assembly GCA_944386305.1 of uncultured Clostridia bacterium. Taxonomy (GTDB): domain Bacteria; phylum Bacillota; class Clostridia; order Oscillospirales; family UBA644; genus CALXAN01. Next base: position 11,903 of record CALXAN010000075.1, on the reverse strand, counting down.
GCTCGCTCTGCCTGTCGGTACGCACGGCCACGCTGTAAACGCGGCGGATATTGCCTCTGCGGCGGGCATCTACGGAACGTCTGTATACCGCGCAGGGAGTATCCTGCGGCAAACCGGCCTTCTTCAAAGCCTGAGCGCAGGCCTGCTCAGGTCCTGCGCTCAGAGGCAACGAGATGCCGTGTATAACCTTATTGAACTCATTCTGCCGAAACATAATATTCTCCCAAAACGGTGCCCGCCACGCCCTCGGGGAGCGACACGTTGAGTTTATATCTCCCCTCTTCGTCCGTTACCGAAGTATCGACCCTGTACACAAGATTTGATATCGACACCTCGTCGGAATCCTCCGACTGAGTGCGCACGGTAATGCGCACGGAGGAGGTGATGCTCATATCCACACCCGAACCGTTCATGTAGCTGACATACCTGTTTAGGTTATATGCGGAGACGCTGAGGGTCTTGGTGCGGGTATTGCCCATGTCTACGGTGACGTCCACGGTTTGGGTCTCGTTGGCGTCCCGATATGTTATGCCCTCAAGAACAGGCAGCTCGTATGTCAAGGTAGTGGCGCCGGACAGTTCGGACAAGTCGAGACGGCCGAGGTCAATATACTCTATCTGCGATACCGTATCTCTGTCTCCGGCGACGGTAATAGTATCCTGGGACCAGCGGAGCGTGGTATACTCGTTCTCATTGCCTCCGGTAGAGTTGTACAGCTCCAAATGGAAGGGCACGGCCTTGGTATACAGCAGATTGACCTGCACGTCCGCCGAATCAGCGCTCAAAGTAAGGTATCTGCCGTCTACATCGTTGCCTTCCGCATCGCGGAAACGTATAATATCGGTATCGGAAAACGGGGCCTGTTTGTCCTGCAGATTTACGGAAACGTAGGCCGAATCGATAAGCTCCACGGTATCGGCGGGGCCGGTAACGGTAACATTGGTCGGCTCCACGACCTCGGAATCTATCACAAATCCGCTCTCCGCCGAACCCGAGTACGATATCGTCACGGGCAGGGTCTTGGTGGCAGAATAAGCGAATCTTATCATGAACGCCTCGTCGGGAGATATGGACTTGACGTCCACGTTATCGCGGTCCACGGTGATTTTGACCGGAATAGAGTAGGTGCCGGGAGCGGTTATAGCGTCGAGACTAAACTCCGCGTGTATATCATCTTCGCCCAAAGTCAGCAGCGTCGTCCTCGGCCCCTCCAGCTCGACGTCCACGGCAAAGCTGTTATCCTGTGTCAGCATCATCAGGCCGTTTCTGTACGGGGTGGAGTTCTCGTAGTTTATCTGTACGGGGATCCCCTCTATCGTGCGCGTATTGGTGGGGCTGGCCACGTTCATCACTATTATCCATACGACAAGGGCTATCAGCACAGACGCGATGCGTATAAACGTCTTGCTGTACAGCAGCTTATGCCATAATGCGGCTATCTTCTTCATTTTTTCCTCCCCTTCCACAGACCGGAAAAAATGTCCTTCTTTTTCTTTTCCTCTGAGGCGACGAGACGCTGCGTCAGATACGAGCTGAGAGCGTCGGGCGTCAGTCTGCGGTTGAGCCTGCCGCCGTTTGCGATAGAAATTATACCCGTTTCCTCAGACACGACCACAACAATCGCGTCAGATATCTCGCTGACGCCGAGCGCCGCGCGGTGGCGCGTGCCCAAATCGCTGCCCACTTCGCGCGTGGAGAGCGGCAGGAAGCAGCCCGCAGCGTAGATCTTGTTGTTGCGTATTATCATCGCGCCGTCGTGCAGCGGGGCCTTGGGGTAAAATACGTTGCCTATAAGCTCCGCCGACGGGGTGGCGTCGAGTCTGATGCCGGTATTGATTATCTCTCCCAGCTTCGTCTCATGCTCGATGACTATCAGCGCGCCGGTCTTGGTGGCAGACAGATTGGCCACGGCGTCGCACACGCTGTGGATCATGGCCTTGGTATCGTCGGACTCCGAATGCTCGCCCAGCGAGGCAAACGAAGATATGCCCTTGCGGCCTATGCGCTCCAGCGCGCTGCGCAGCTCGGGCTGGAATATGATGATAAGCGCAAGAATACCGAACTCGAGTATCTTGCTGAGTATATAATACGAGGCCGTCAGCTGCAGATACTTGGTCACCAGCTGCACAACCAGCAGGATGACAAAGCCCTTTATGAGCTGGGCGGCGCGAGTATCGCGCATAAAGCGTATGACGGCATACACCATCACGGCGATCAGGAGTATGTCCAGCACATCCTGCAGCAGAGTCAGGGGCGAGCTGAAGATCTCTCTGAAATATTCCGCAACGCCGTCAAAAAAGGCTCTCATCCCCTCAACTCTCCCCAATCTGTATATATATTAAAATAGTATATGTACCTACCGATACATATACTATTTTAACAACAATCTAATATAAAATCAATAGCCTTTCGCAAAAAACTATATTTTTTTAATATCTCTGATACATTTCAATATCCTGCGCGCATCCGCCTCTGTATTGAACGGGCCGAACGACACGCGCACCGCGCCCACACCGGCCGTTCCCAGCGCGCCGTGGGCCAGCGCGGAGCAGTGCCAGCCGCCGCGGACGCATATTCCGCTGCGGTCGAGCATTGAGGCGACCTGTTCGGAGTCATAGCCTTTCAGGTTAAAAGACACGGTCGGCACCCGCTCTGCGGCAGGTTCGTATATCCTGACCCCGTCTATCTGAGACAGACCGTCTATAAAGCCGCCGATAAGCCTGCGCTCCCTGGCCTGCAGCTCGCTGTGCGAATGCATAAGGTATCCCAAAGCCGCCTTAAGCCCCGCTATGGCCGGGGTACACAGAGTTCCCGCCTCGAGGGCTTCGGGCAGCGTGGGCGGCTGCAGAGCGCTGAGCGACTCCGTGCCCGTACCGCCGTAAGTCAGCGGACTGACGGGGACTTCGCAGTTTATAGCCAAAATACCCGAACCCTGCGGAGCGAGCAGCCCCTTATGTCCCGCCGTACACAGGAAGTCTATGTGATCCCGCCTCATGCGCAGATCCGCGTACCCGGCAGACTGAGAAGCGTCGACCGCAAAAAGCACGCCGCGTCTTTTCGCAACGGAGGCTATTCGGGCCACGTCGAACAGGCGGCCGGTCACATTGGAGGCGTGGGTGCATATTATCATGCGCGTATTGGGTCTTATTGCCCGTTCAAATCCGAGCACATAATCGCCGTCCGTGCTGACTACATCGAAGGTAACTGTGCCCCTTTGCTTAAGGGCGGTCAGGGGCCGCAGCACGCTGTTGTGCTCCATGTCGGAGATAAGCACATGGTCGCCCGGGCACAATGCGCCCATTATGAGGATATTGAGAGCATGCGTCGCGTTTTGAGTAAAAATGATTCCGTTTTCGTCACAGTCAAAGAACTCACCCGCGGCGCACCTGGCTTCGTACACCGTTCGGGCCGCGTCTACGGACAGGACATGTCCGCTCCGGCCGGGATTGGCGGCGTTGCGCTTAAGAGAATTTACCACAGCCCTGATTACGCATTGAGGCTTGGGGAAAGACGAGGCCGCGTTGTCCGCATATACAATCCTTCTGTCATACATAATACACGTCTCCCGTCATCATCACTCCGCCCCGTCCGAGTATATCCAGGGCCCGACCCTGCAGGCTTTCGTCTACTATAACGCACCATGCGCAGCCGTAGCGCGAGGCGCGCAGCTGCTTGCAGACGGTCGATTTTATATTATTCTGCTCCAGCAGCCTGCGCGCTTTCTGCGCATAAGTCACCGAACGCACGAGAATACATTTGTTCATCTTAGACATTTCACTGTCCTTTCCGAGATATAACTAAAAGACAGGCGTCCCCCGCATCTGAGAAGGCGGGTTCCGTCGACTTTTTTCAGCGGAGGCGCAGTTGGGCGCCGAATCGCTGAACGGCGGCGCACTGCGTCTTGTTGAACATACCTCTTTTACAGTATATGCTGCCGAATTACTCCTGACAAAAAAAGCGGCCGAACGCCTCGGCAGGGGACGGCTATTGACAAATATCGGCTGCGGTAGTATAATATTTGCTGATACATTATATGCATTCAGTTCAGTAAAGGAGCAGATAAAATGAGAGTGTACAACTTTTCCGCGGGCCCGTCCGCCATGCCCGAATCCGTGCTCAAAAGAGCGGCCGACGAGATGCTCGACTGCAGCGGCTCGGGTATGTCGGTGCTGGAGATGAGCCACAGGTCCAAGGCTTTTTCGGCGATTATCGAAGACGCCGAAGCGCTGCTGCGCGAACTTATGGGGATACCCGACAACTACAAGGTGCTTTTTTTGCAGGGCGGCGGTTCCACGCAGTTCGCCATGATCCCGCTCAACCTTATGAAGAAGAAAAAGATAGACATTTGCGTAACGGGCCAGTGGGCCAAAAAGGCGTGCCAGGAGGCCCAAAGATACGGTGAAGTACACATTGTCGGAGACTCTTCGGACAAAAAATATTCCTACATACCCAAGCTTGACCCGACGACCTTTGACAGCCAGGCCGACTACTTCTATATCTGCCAGAACAACACTATATACGGCACGCGCTACTCCCGCCTGCCCCAGACCGGGTCGGTGCCGCTGGTGGCCGACCTGTCCTCATGCATCTGCTCCGAGCCTGTGGACGTGACCAAGTACGGGCTTATATTTGCGGGCGCGCAGAAGAACCTCGGCCCCGCGGGCCTGACTATCGTGATAATCCGTCAGGATCTCATAAGCGAACCCATGCCGTTTACTCCGACAATGCTGCAGTACAAGATACATGCGGACAACGGCTCCATGTACAACACTCCCCCTACTTATTCCATATATATATGCAAGCTCATACTCGAATGGCTCCGCGACGAAATCGGCGGACTCGAGGCCATGAAACAGATAAACATGCGCAAGTGCGGCATGTTCTACGACTATCTCGACTCCTCGGATATGTTCCGTGCGACCGTACAGGGCGAGGACAGGTCGATGATGAACATCCCGTTCGTTACCGGAGACCAGGAGCTGGACGCTAAATTTATCAGCGAAGCGGCCGCGGCCGGTTTCGTCAATCTGAAGGGGCATCGCACCGTAGGCGGCATGAGGGCGAGCCTGTACAACGCCATGACGATAGAGGGCGTTGAGAAGCTGATAGGGTTTATGAAAGCATTTGAAGCCGCCAATGCAGCAAAATAAGACAAAGGCGGGGAAAATATGTATAAGATACAAAAAATGAATAAAATCGCCCAGGTCGGCATAGACACGCTCGACCCGAAGCTGTTTGCCTGCACGGACGACGCAGACGATCCGGACGCGATACTCGTAAGGTCCGCGTCCCTGCACGAATATGAGATAAAGAGCAGCCTTAAGGCCATAGCCCGCGCGGGAGCGGGGACAAACAACATCCCCATACCCCGCTGCACGGAGAAGGGCGTAGTGGTGTTCAACACACCCGGCGCAAACTCCAACGCGGTAAAGGAGCTCGTCATCGCGGGCATGCTCACTGCTTTCCGCAACCTTACGGGCGCAGTGGAATGGGTAAAGGATAACCTGGCCGACAAGGGCGACGAAATAGGCAAGCTCGTCGAAAAAGGCAAATCGGCCTTTGCAGGCAGGGAGATACAGGGCAAAAAGTTAGGCGTCATAGGCCTGGGCGCGATAGGCGTGCAGGTATCGAACGCCGCGGTATCCCTGGGCATGGAGGTATACGGCTACGACCCCTTCCTCACCGTCGACGGCGCATTGAGGCTCAACAGGCATATTATCAGAGTGACCGACGTGGACGATATATTCAAACACTGCGACGTCATAACCATTCATGTGCCGTACAACCCCGACACAAAAGCTACGATAAACGCGCAGCGCCTGGCTTTGGCGCATGACGGCATAGTAGTGCTGAATTTCGCGAGAGGTGAGCTGGTGGTCGACGACGCTATGGCTGCGGCGCTCGAATCGGGCAAGGTCGCGGCGTATGTGACGGATTTCCCGAACGAAAAGGTCCTGAAGATGAAAAACGTCATCGCTTTCCCCCATCTCGGCGCGTCTACTTCCGAAGCTGAAGATACCTGCGCGGTCATGGCCTGCAAGGAGCTGCAGGACTACCTTACCTGCGGCAATATCGTAAACAGCGTCAACTTCCCCAGCGTCGTCTGCGAGCGCAGCACCGGCATAAGGCTCTGCGCCGCGCACAAGAATGTTCCCGGCGTGCTGGAATCCATCACGGGCTGCCTGAGCCGCGAGGGCATAAACATAGACCACATGGTCAGCAAATTCAGGGGCGATATCGCATACTCAGTGGTCGACCTGAGCGTAAAGACGCTCAGCCGCGAGATAACCGACAAGATAGCCGCTATAGAGAACATGATACGCCTCAACGTTATAGAATAATACGCGCGCGGACAAGAACGTCCAACGAATTTATTTATTACTTAAAAGAGACAGCCGTCCCCGGCCGCAGATGCGGCCGGAGACGGCTTGGCTTTTATACAGCTGAAGCATACGGGACAGCAGGGCGGAAAAGTACGGAATTATCTTTAAAAATCGACCGAAGAAAACGGTTATTTTCGCATTTGCGCCGCGTTTTCACACAGGGTTATCCGATTTTGAATCTGACCTATTGAAACGCGCACGGTCTGCATGGCACCGCTCAATGCAGTTATCGCTGATTACATAACCAAAGGCGGCCTCGATAATACCCGTGTTCGAATCGAACTGAAAAACTCAAAAGAATCACTCTGCCGCCTTAAAATTGTATATGGGCTTGATATGCGCGATAATCTCTGCAGTGGGTTCAATATTCTCAATGATTTCATCCATATTTTTGTAAGCCATTGGCGACTCGTCGAGAGTAGAAGTATTCACACAGGTGGTATAGATGCCCGCCATCTGCGCCCGATACTCTTCCATTGTCAGTCTTTCAAAAGCGGCGGAGCGGGACATAAGCCTTCCTGCACCGTGAGGCGCGGAATTATTCCAATCCTCGTTGCCTTTGCCCACACAGATAAGGCTTCCGTCTCGCATATTTATGGGGATTAAGAGTTTTTCTCCCGCCTTAGCGGATACAGAGCCTTTGCGAAGAATCATTTCGTCGACATCTATATAGTTATGAACGGTCTGAAATGCTTCAAGAGCTGCAAGGCCTGTCTTATGCAGCAATATCTGCGCCATCATCTCACGGTTGCGCTGTGCAAACCGCTGGCAGATATTAATATCATGCAGATAGTCCTCCATAAAAGCGCCGTACAGGTAGCAGAGCTCACGGGGCATTGCAGGCTCCTTATTCTCCCACTCGTCAGCCATTTTTTTGAGAGTAGCCTGTATTTCACTTCTGCGGCCGGTCTCTTTATACGTACGGATTATTTCGTCGCGCTTTTTGAAATAATCTTCTTTGCCAAGGCTCAAATCGACGGCAATGCCCTGATAGAACTCAGCGACCTGCGTGCCGAGGTTACGGCTGCCAGAATGGATAATCAAATATTTACTGCCGTCGGCGTCGGCGTCGATTTCTATAAAGTGATTGCCGCCGCCTAAAGTACCGAGGCTCCTCTTAAGTCTTTTGGTGTCTTTTAGGCTGCGGTAGCAGCACAGCGCGGTCAAATCAAACCTCTCCTGTCTGCTCTCCCAAACATTTCTGCCGCAGGGAATAGAGTGCGCGGCAGCATCAAACTTTTCCAAATCAATGTCGACTTTACCCAAATATACAGTGTACATTCCGCAGCCGATATCCACGCCCACCATATTCGGTACGACTTTATCCGTCACAGTCATTGTCGTGCCGATAGTGCAGCCTTTTCCGGCATGCACATCGGGCATTATACGGATTTTAGAATCCTTAAAGGCCTCCTCATTGCATACGGACTCGATTTGAGCGTATGCGGTAGGCTCAAGCTCGTTTGTATAACATACGGCAGTATTAAACTTGCCTGCAATCTCTATCATAATAAATTCCTTTCTGATATTTTTACGCTTATACATTGCCTCTCAAGATACCCCTGAGCTGAGTCAGCACGTCGCCGTTGCCGTTTAAATTGATATTGCCGACATTTTCGCAGATACGCTCGATATACTCAAATTCTTTGAGCTTATAGAGGGTTTGGTTCTCGTCCATCAGTTTGGCGGTATTGAGCAGGGACCTGGTAGACGCGACCTCCTCGCGGCGGGTGATCACATTGGCCTGAGCGCGTTTTTCGGCTATCAAGACAGTGTTCATAATCTCGCGGATTTCACCGGGCAGAATAATATCCTTTACGCCGGCGTCCGTGATTTCGACATACAGCGACTTTTCCTTTGCTTTCAGTTTTTCAAGCACAAACTCGGACATCTGAGCCTTATTATCAAGAATTTCATCCAGTTTATACCTGCCGACATACTCGCGCAGAGCCAGCTGCGCCGCCACATGCATCTGCTCGGCAAAATCGTCTATCTCGGTCAAAATCTTCACATAATCGGTAACGCGGTAGCTGCAGACAAAATTGATGCGAAGAGAAACTTTATCCTGAGTTAAAATTTCCTGACCGGTAATGTTCATTTGAGTAAGCCTTACGTCAACAAAGCTTGCATCAATTTTTACGCCGTTTTCCCAGAAATAATATGTACCGGCATCCAGTATCCTTACGAATTTCTGATTGAAATAAAGTCTTGCCTTCTGATATTCCAAAACCTCGACCTTGGTATAATAGGCGGCGGGAATCTCAGAAAAAATGTACTCCGGCACATCGGCAGCCACTTCAGGCGTAGAGATATCCACAAATTTATATTCATGCTTATCTATTTGGGACCAAAAGGCATATTTGCCGCGGCAAAGCACTGAAGCAAATTTCCCGTTTACAAAATGCAGAGCTAACTGCCGGTCGGCGACTTCAACGACCGATACGGCGCCTGCGACAGCTTTATCGTTCAGAATGACGTCCAATGCGCATTTGCCGGAAACTATAGGACTATCCAAATCTACTACTTCGATCTCTTTACCGCCGCAGGCATGGTACCTGCCTGCCGTAAGCATTTTAACATACTTTCCGTTTTTAAACAAAAATCCTCTTTGATTTTCATTGATGATAATCTTTTTCATAATATGCCTCCCCGAGGTTTCAAAATACGATTGCAATTACTCATGCTCCCGTTGCGGCCGAAAACTTGAGCGGTCGCGCATATGGGCGGAAAGGAAACTTTTGGCCTATATGCTTGATACACGGTATCCGTTACCGGACAGGGCAGCGGGAGCATTGCCTGAACAGAGTAATCACTGAACCTGAAATAATTTGCCGTTTGCGGCAGTAACCAAACCATGGAATATGCTGTAATCGCATACGGCGGGATTCGAACCCGCGTCTGCATCTGTCAAAGCCTGCAGGACTCAACAGATTATGCAAGGGACTCTTTTTTTTGGGCATACGCGTCGGCATAGCCTTGCGCACCGCAGTGATATCTCAAACACTCGCTCAAAGAAACCCTGCATGCATATTTTACCAATATTTCCCCTTCAAAACACGGAAAAAAAGCTGCGAACTCAAATAAGTCCACAGCTTTTTTGGCTTTTTAGGCGGTCAATTATTAAATTTCTGAATTCATTCGGCGCCGTTACCTCGACCATAGGTCCAAAGCTCAAAATGCGGATTACCATTTCGGTTTCATCGCTCTTATCATATCGGATATGGACAAGGTATTGCTTTTGAGCAGCCCTTTCCACCCGTTTTTCAAAATGCGCGAAATGGAGCAGGCATCTCTCAAGCGCGTTACGCTCGTCGACAACGCGCAGCGTCATCGATTCCCTTATCGGCGCAGCATGATAATGCGCCTTAAATGCAGAACATTTTTCACATGTTTTAATTCGAGTAAGGTTTACAATTTCTCCATATCGGCACCCCGTACTGATAAGCCTGAACTTATCATCCTTTTCGGAATATTCCAAGCGCTGCGGCATGACCGTCATCGAGACGGTATTACCCTTTCGGGTAACCGTCTGTATTTTAAGCGGCTGCTTTTCCTTTAAGGCCGATAAAATGATCCGAAATCTTTTAATATAGTCCTCATCGTCATACGGATCCCCGTCACTGTACTTATCATATATTAAATAATCATCTGCAGTAAACAGGGGCTCTACTTCTTCAAGGCCGCTTATTTCCGCACCGAATAACTTTATACGAGGATCAAGAGATATGGCTTTCAGCCATTGCTTTTGCATCAGAGTCAGCGGCAGCGTAGGGATATGCTTTAGCGGAGTGGTCAGATCCGCTTTTATAAGCTGCCACTTTCCGCTTTTGAGAGAAGGTAGCACTGTCAGCATACTCTCACCGAAGGCATTGTCGCAAACTATTTGGCTGAGAGTTTTTTGGTCTGTCTTGCCGTCAAGAACAGCGGTAATCATTTTTGCTACGGCGTTATAATAGGCGGAATATATTTCATTAAATATCATGCCTGCGCCTCCTAAACTCCGTACATACGATACATCTTTTCAATATCGCGCCTAAACTGATTTTCAAGCGTGCGTTCAGAGAACTGCAGCTCGGTTATCCTGCAGATAAAGGTGCGGATCCAAGGAATAAGCTCGTTTGTATCATACACGTCTGCAGTGAAACAATAGGTATTATTGTCTATCTTTTCAATATGTCCGATCCTTTTCTCGCGCTCAAGACGGCGCACAATATATTCTTCGTCGTCCGCTACCTTAACCGTAAACTTTACATGCTCGATATTATCTTCGCCGTAACGGTTTCGTTTGGCGATAACGCCCCACATTTTTGTCTGCATTTCATCAAGTTCGGCCCGCAGTTCGTCAAAACGAGGCGTAGGTTCTTCAATTTTTACATCGGATAAATAATCTATCCGAAATGATTTGATCACGTTAAAATCAGGCTGATACGCAAGCAGATACTGCCTGCCGTTTTGAACGCTGACAAATATGCGCAAGGGTATGATTCTGTTCATTCGGGGCTCATCCGCGCGGCGGCTCAGGTTAGACACCGTTACGACGCTTTTTTCACGCATAGCTTTAAAGAACACCGACAGAACATGGCTGTCCATGGCGGAAGTTATATAGTGGTGCTTAAAGCTGAAAACATCGTCTTTATTTTCCTCTTTATCAAGTAAGAAAGAGCCTATCACACCGCAGGGCGCAACTTCAGAATAAAAATTCAGCACATCGGCAATATTCGTCAAAACTACGTCATCTGCCCTGCGGTACAATATTTTTCTGCCCACTTTTTCAGAGCTGATGACGCCCTGCTGTATGTATTCCTTCAGTTTCTTTCTGACTGTAGACTCATCGAACACCATCGGATTTTCAAACCCCGACAAATACTCGTCAATTTTTGCGAGTATTTCCGGCAGGGAAAGGACTGTCTCGGGTGAGTGCAAAATATCGAACAAAATAAAATGTAATGTGATATCGCCGTCGGTAAAACTCTTTGCCTTAAATGCTTTATAAAAGGGGTTGTGCTGTGATACACGACTGTCGATTGAAATGAACACGTTTTTGCCCTCGGGCGTACGGACAAAGCTCATATGATCTCCGAGCCAGCTTTCCATCCGGCGGCGCTCATCATCGTAAGAACGGGCGCTTTTTTTGTCATATTCCTCACGACTCTTAAAACCGTAAACATAAAACTCACGCATATAACTGCGGACCTTTTCAAAATTCTTAATTAACTCGCTATACGACGACACAGCGTTCACCTCCCATATTAAAACATATACATTCTGATTCTTTATCTGTATTATACTACAAATCCTTCCAAAGAGCAATCGCCGCTCTTATTTGATCCTTTTTCTCTCACGGCGTAGATTTTATTACGGAGTCCCCCAAAAGAAATCGCTGCAGCGATCACTACGGCTGGTCTTTTTATTCTAACACAAAAGGAGGATTTTTTCTCATCGGTTAACCTTCACAGATCCACGCGACTATCGCGTGGTTTTCTTGATACAAAAAAACAGCGGAGAGATTTCTCTCCGCTG
>CALXAN010000074.1 GCA_944386305.1 uncultured Clostridia bacterium | reverse complement strand
GTTACGCTTGAGGCCCTGCAGCCCATACGCGCGGGCTTTAGGGACAAGTATATAGTATCCGCCTGCGACACGCTCTTATCCGACCCGCATTTTACAGATAAGGTAGCGGCGGCGGACACGGACGAGGCGCGCAGGCTGCTGACTTCCATTAAAGGCGTGGGGCCCAAAGTATGCGACTGCATACTGCTGTTCGGGTTCGGCAGATATGAAGCGTTCCCCAAAGACGTATGGATAAACCGCGTAATGCAGACGGTTTACGGCAAGACCTTTAACGAAAAGGCCCTGGGCAAATACGCCGGGGTTCTGCAGCAATACATGTTCTATTATGCGCGGGCAAATTCACTCAAGCCGTTTGAAAGGACAGACGAGGATGGATATACGGATAAAGAAGCTGTGTGAGGGCGACCCGCTGAACGATACCGTCGGGCAGTGGCTTTACGACGAATTTGCACGGCCGAACGAAAGCGCGGATTTCTTTAAAAATCTCGTCGCGTGCGGGAGCGGAGCAGACGGGCTGCCGGCCGCGTTTGCAGCATATGCCGGTGGTCAGCCGGCCGGGGCCGTACTGCTGCAGAGGGCGGACCTGATGTCAAGGCAGGACCTGTGGCCTTGGCTGGCATGCATATATGTGCGGCCGCAGTACAGGGGCCTGCACATCGGCGCAGAGCTGCAGCGCGAACTGTGCCGCTACGCGGCCAAACACGGATTCGAGCGCGTGTATCTGTATACGGATCTGATAAATTATTATGAAAAAACCGGCTGGATATACGCAGGACAGTGCATGGAATGCGACGGGTCTGCAAAACAGCTGTTTTATAAAGACACGGAGGCGGAGCATGACGGCCGTTGAAGCAGCAGCGGCGTGTTTGGGCGCGCTGAACCTTGCGGCTTTTATAACCATGGGCGCGGATAAAGCCGCGGCCGGATCGGGCAGACGCAGAGTACCCGAAAAAGTACTGTTGGCGTTTACCGTCTGCGGCGCAGGCGCAGGAATACTGCTGGGCGGCGCACTTTTTAGGCACAAGACGCGCAAGGACGGGCTGATGGCCCTGTTTTGGACGATAACTATCGCGGAGATACTGCTGACGGCGGCAGTTTATTCTGCGGCGTTATTCTGACGGCTGTATACAGACGGCGTAAAGCCGCCAAAAAATCCATTTTGCAAACGATCATTCCTGCTTTCGGCCCAGGCCATTCCTGCTTTCAGCTATTCATTTCGGAGAGCGATATTCATTTTTCAGACGTACGCCGCCCCGTTTTTATCAAATGCAGGCGCGCTTTTAGTATGGATTTATTCAAACTACTCTCATTTTTACTCAGCCTAACATGACTTCGGCAAACGTATTTGAGGATCAGACATCATTTTTGCGGATAAGAGTGGTGACAGATACTTCTGCTTTAAACGGGCTCACAGCTTTAGGAGGACGCTGATCATTTTGCAGACAGAAGAATAAAACTCAGCGCAATGACAACAGGGGCATTAAAACTGCCTGGAAAAGCAGAGACGCCCGCAGAGCGGGCGTCTCTGCTTTAAATCAAGATTATTTTGCAGGCAGACGTCTCTTCAATCGGACGCTTCACTTTACAAGCAGGTATTCCTGATTTAATCAAACAGCAGGCCGGCGATGCTTTTGGCCAACGCTGTTCATTTTACAGGCGGCCATTTCCTGCCATTGGCGAAATCCATTTTTCAAACGAGTATTCCTGCTTTGGCTATTCATTTCGCAGGCCATTCCTGCTTTCAGCTATTCATTTCGGAGAGCGATATTCATTTTTCAGACATACGCCGCACCTTTTTAATCAAGCGCCGGCACTTCCCAAACGTTTTTTTTTGCTTTCAGGCAGACTTTAAATCGAGCGCTGTTCATTTTACAGACGGGCGTTCCTCAAACGATATTCATTTCACAAGCGGACGTTATTTTCATTTTGCGGACTAACATGCTTTAACCGAACGCTGTTCACTTCGCATGCAGGAGTCCCTGACTTATCGGACGTTATTCATTTTATTGGCAAGCATTTTGCTTTTACGGTCAAATATGCAGGCGTATGTTCTGAGGCGAATGCTGCTTATTTTTTTAACTCTGATAACTTTTTTAAACTCTATACAGACGTCCCTGCGTTTTGGCTTCGCACTTCGGCTGTAAACGGGACGTGCACGCCTTTAGCAAATATACTGCTGCTTTACTCAAACGCTATTCATATTCAATCAGGCGGCAGCCGATATTCATTTTAAACATATGCTTATTAACTCAGGCAGGCGCTGTTCATGTTACGGATTATTCCCAAACGCTGCCCAACATATCTTTTATGCTTCAGACAGAAGTCCCTGCTTCAGAAAAACAATTTATAAAAAGCGCAGCAACGGCGTGCCGTTGCTGCGCTTTTACATTGCGAGTGGACTGCCCCAATTTGTGCGGAAAAACAGCCTATTTGTTCAAAAATCAAGCTGTATGGACTTTTTATCGGTATTAAGGCGGCGGCATTTGACCCCGGCGGAGGCCAGCATACGCTTGGACGCGCTGTTCTCCGCGGTACCGTCGTACTTATCGTCCAAATACACTACCTCGCTTATTCCGCTCTGTATTATGGCCTTTGCGCACTCGTTGCAGGGAAAGAGCGCCACATATATTCTCGAGCCCGCCAGCGGCTTGCCGGAGGCGTTCAATATCGCGTTGAGCTCGGCGTGCACTACATACTTATACTTCGTGTCCTCGCCCTCCCTGTCCCAGGAATAGTCGTCATCCGAACAGCCTTTTGGCAGTCCGTTATAGCCTGTGGAGATTATTATATTATCCGTGCCTACTATGCACGCGCCCACCTGGGTATTGGGGTCCTTGCTGCGCTTGGAAGCCAGCAGCGCTACTCCCATAAAATATTCATCCCATGTGATATAGTCCTGTCTTTTCATTGTCTCATCCTCCGTCAACGGCCGCGCCGCGCATAGTTATCGAAAAGAGAGCCGACCGCTCGGCTCTCTTTCTGCTTAGTTTACCCAGCCGTCGTTCACTTCGATATCGACGCTGAGATCGCTGTCAGAGAATATGTTCCATCTCTGATTGGCGGTATTTCTCCACTCGCCTATAGTCATACTGTAGTCGATGACTGCGGCGTCTTCAAGGTTGGTTATATAGTAGTAGTCGCGGTCGGTCTGAGACATGTATCCGCGATGTCCCGTAGCCTGCAGAGCAAGCCCGTAGGTCGTGTTTATAATGCTGGCATATCCGCCGAGGTCGGTTATCCTCCACTCCAAGGCGGCAGACTCCTCGCCCTCATCGGTGGGGTCGTACTGCACGAGCTGCGCGGAGGTTTGGCCGCTCACGGGGTCGGCCACATCTCTTATACCGAGGATAAAGCCGGTCTCGGAGTTTACTATCCTGTACGCGCCGTTGCCGGTGCTCACAAAGTTCCACATCTGTGACTCGCCGGGCAGAAGCTCCCACAAAGTCACTCGGTTCTGCAGCTGTACCCAGGAGGCGGTCGAGGCATCGACTGCGGCGTCTATATCGGAGGCCGACCAGTCGACGTCTAAGGGATAATCCACGCGCCTGCGGTCATAGACGCCGAGCGTGGGCCTGGCGTAAGTAAGATTGTCTACAACCGTTATATACAGGTCCGAAGAGGTATTCCTGATTTTGACGATATTGGCGTCGGCAGAGTCGGATTCGAGCGTCCATGCGGAGGCAGCGGTCTTGAGAGACTCCTGCAGCGCAATCCTGTAGCCCATGCCGTAGCTGTCGCCGAGGATAGTCATGACCTGAGTCATATCCAAGGGGGTAAGCTCCGTATTGTTCTGATACCATACCTGCCACCTGTTGGCGGCGCTGTATTCGGCCAGGCCTATCTCTATGGTATCGTAGCCCGAGTCGCCGCTGCTGGGCGAAAGCACCAGTCCGTTGAGGCTGCTGGTCAGAGTAACGCCGCGGAATCCGCCCGAAGCGACATAGCCGGTGTTGACCATCCTGAACAGCTGATTGAGCGAGCCCGTGGCGTCCATGAGCGTCGCGCCGCCGGCGGAAGAAGTGAGATATTTATCCGCAGCCGCCATATTCGACAGAGCGTACTCGCCCTGAGTGATAGCGGAAGTCTGAACGCTGGCAGTCCCGTCGGTATTGACCGAGGCCATGGCCAAGGCGGAGTCGTCGTCCGAGGCGGTCAGCGGCACAAGCCTGTAAGAGAAAGAGTATACCGCGCCTACCGGGATATCGTCCGAAACGCCTATGAACTGCTGGTCGGCCAGGCTGCCGGCGCTTACGCCGCGCTGATAGCCTATTATGCTGACGACATTAAAGCCCCTGTCGGCCGTGTCGGCGATATATGCGTTATCCTCCCAGGAATAAGAGCCCGATACATTGAAAGCAAAGCGATTGTCGTCGCTGGTCACGAGCACGCCGACCCCGTCGGAGTTGCGGAAAGATACCCATGAGGTCTGGCTGCGGTCGCCCGCGCCGCTGTCCATGAGAAATTCTGCGCCCTTAAGGCCGGCCACGGAGGAGCTGTGCAGCCCTACGTACGCGTTGCCCGGCTTGTCGGAATAAGACTCGCCCGGACCCTTGCCGTACCATCTCACCTCGGAGAAATCCGAGTTGAGCGACAGCACATTGGCCAGCTGCGAAGGTATGCCGGTCTTGGGGTTGACCCTGAAAGCGGTGCTCACGCTTATCATGCCGTTTGCATATATGTCATAAACTACCTGGTACAGAGTATTGTTTGTGGAAAGGCTGACGACGGAAGAGTCGTAGTCGAACAGCGAATAGTTCAGCGTGACCCTGTAATGGTCCGCGGCGATACGGTTGAGGACCAGGGTGTCCGCAAGCTGCTGGCCCGAAGCGCTCGACGCATGGCTTACGGCTTCCATATTGCCGTCCTGGCAGATATCGGACGTCCAGTCGCCGCCCGTAGGCTCTCTGAATATGCTGGGCAGCGGGCCCGACGCGGCTCCGTCCGCCTGAGAAAACACGTCCACGCCGTCTACTTTGTACGTCGTTATAAATCCGGTATCTACGTCAAAGCCTATCTCTACCCTGCCGTTGCTGAGAGTTACAAAGCCCTCCGGTATCGGAGAGTAACCGCCCTCGGGCGCCGTATAGGCCGCGCCGTCAGATATCCCGGTACGAGTCTCGTCTATCTCGAACGGGATAGCTTCGGCTCCCAAGGACTCCGCGTCGAATACATATACAAGCGGAGTGCCTGCCTCTACGCTGCCCGCAGCCTGCCTTGTAGTAGCAGTGACTATGACCGAATACACGGCCCCGTCAAGAGCGCTGACGCTGTAGGGCAGCCGTACCGAAACACCCTCCTCGCCCGCGGCCACGCCGGTGGTCACGCTGCCGGAAGCATACACGACGGACTCTCCGCCGTAAGTCTCTATGACCTGATAGGAAAGGGTATAAAGCGTATCGAAAGCCGTCTGAGACGGATTGGTGATATAAATAACGCCGTTGGCAAGGTCGGTTTCGGTAGTCTCTATCTGAGGCGGGATAAACTCTACGGCCTCAAAAGCCTCCCCTGCGGTCGATGCGATCGACCCGTCCTTGACAGGCTCGGAATTATCCGTAAGGTCAAACTCGCGCTGATATACTATATTGTCATAATCCTGCGACGCCCACACGGGAGTTTGGGCATGGGATATTTTTATTATAACATAAGCGTCCGAAGCGGGAACCGCACCGTAGTCGACGGTAATCTCCTTGGCCTGGCCGCACTCTATCGTGCCGAGATCCACAGTGCCGGAGCTCACGGTCTGCCCGCCCGAACGGACCTCATATTCAAACGTATAATTGCCGTCCACGGCGGTGAAGTCCGCTCTGTTGACTACAGTAAATCTGCCGGACGCGGCGTCGTCAGTGCTGACGGAAATGGGAGAATACACGTTCCTGAGCTGGTATGCGTCGGACTGCACGGAACCGTCGCCGCTTATTACGCCGACAAGCGCGTATTTTGAAGCCGAGGTGACAGACGCGCCCTCCTCTACTGTTACCCAGGAAGCGGGATATCTCAGTGTGTACAGCTCGGGATTGGAGGAATACGGGGTCTGCGCGCAGACAGAGACCGCGTTGGCGCTGTCCGTAGGCAGATACAGAGAATAATCTCTCCAGTACGACAAAAAGCAGCCCTGAATCTTACTGTACGACTCCATGAGCTGTACATACGAGTCAAATTCGCCGCCCGAACTGAGCAGACCGCCCTCGGTGCTGACCAGGAATATGGGAGCGGTGACGGTATCGTCATTGAGGACCTCAAATACCTTATCCATGCTCCAGTCCGTGGCCGATATCACGTCGCCTATGGCGTTGAACTCGACGTTGCCGCGGTCGTCTTCGACATAATATCCGTCATAGACCACCAGCCTGGAGTCGCTGGATATGAGCAGGTTCCTTGCCGTGGACAGCACGGAGCCGTAGCCCGACTCGGTACCCAAAGACCACATTATGACCGAGGCGTGGTTCCGGTCGCGGTTCACCACGTTGATAAGCCTGTCTATGACGGCGGTCTGCCAAATGGCCTGGTCGCCGGGTATGGCGCTGTCGCCCGTAGACTGGGGATAGGTGGCCACGTCCATGTCCTCCACCACATACAGGCCGTATTCGTCGCACAGCGACAGGAACTCGGAGCTGTAGGCCGTGCCGGGATTTCTCACGGCGTTGATGTTCAGCTCTTTCATCGCGCGGATATCCGCCTCAAGCTCCTCGTCGGTCACGGCCTTGCCGTTGACGGAGCTGAACTCATTGTACAGCACGCCGTAAAGCTCGGTCTCCTGGCCGTTTACGGTAAATATCTGCTCGCCGTCATCGTTGACAGCAAAGGAAACGTCCCTGAACCCTATCTTCTGGCTGACGGAGTCTATCAGGTCCCCGTCCGCGTCGTACAGCGCCACGACGGCCGTATACAGATACGGGTCTTCGGCGCTCCACAGGTGCATATCCTGTACGGACACGCGGCCGCTGACAGTGGAACGGTAAGCGCCGTTTTCCTCATTGTCGGGGAAAGAGACGGTACGGCCGATATTTGCCGGCTCCATAAACACGCCGCCCTCGGCGTCATACAGGCTCAGCTGAGCGTAACAGCCCTCCGGAGCGCCGTCATAAGCCGCCAAATCGACCTCGGCGTATATCATTACGCTGGACATATCGGAAGAGAACTGAGTGTCGAGCCTCACGTCCTTGACGGAAGTGCTCGGCGCCGCATAAAGGAAAACGTCTCTGAATATACCGCCTAACTTGAGGTTATTCTGCGCCTCAAGCCATGACGCGTCTGAAAACTTATACACTTCTACGGCCACAGTGTTGTCTCGGCCGAACTCGAGATACGGAGTGACGCGGAAATCCTTGGCCGTATACGAATCCTCGCCGTATCCGACCAGCTGGCCGTTGACATATATATAGCAGGCGGACTCCACGCCCTGCAGCGATATGTACACCTCCGAGCCGTCCCACTCGGCGGGAACGGTCACCGTACGCTTGTAAAGGCCTATTTCGTTGTCGTCACCGATGTCGGGCGCGGGATGAAGCGAGGTGTTCCACGCATAGCCGTCCAAATTATAGGTCGGCAGAGAGAAGCCCTGCGTCTCCCAGTTGCCCGGTACGTTGATAGAATCCCAGGAGGACGTGTCGAACTCATCGCTCATAAAATCCTCGGGAACATCCGCGGCGGACGTGACGAGCTTGAAGCTCCACGAACCGTTAAGGGACAGATAGTTGCCCGAATTTTCAGCATCGGCGGCCACGGCCTCCTCGACGCTGTTATAGGATATAAGGCCGTGCGTGTGCGCCGTCTCCTTGTTTAAAGAAACGACGCTGGGATTGCCGTTCCACTCTTCGGCCTGCGCTTCGTCGGACGCGCACCCGAAGAACGAGACGGAAATACAGGCCGCGACGAGCGCGGCGCACGTAGCCTTAAAAAATCTCTTCATATAAACAGCCCTCCAAAAAAACTCGACCCGGCGCCGTGGCGCCGCATCGCTGTATCTCGAAACAGTAAACATGCAATATCTCAGCTCCCGCAGACCCCGCGCAAACGGCTCGCCGCAGCGAATCCCGCCTCCCGCGGGCGTAGGGATACATAATGATAGTATACCAAAATCCAGGATTAATTTCAACTGCTTTTTCGCCTTTATTCGTGTACAAATTTGCATTGGAATCAAGGCTTTTATTGTCTGAGTTGCACAACGGTATAAAGCTTTTTTTACCCTCTACGTCATAATATACACAATTCATCACTTCCGCCGCGTCCGCGGCCTGTTACGCCGCACGGGAAAGATAAGCCCCCGTACTCCATATCGCCCATAGGGCCGAAAACAATGCACGTCAAAAAGCTGCGGTCACTTAATAGTTTCTGCACAGGCCGATAAAAAAGGTCTGAAAGCGCGGCGGCGGCCTCACGCGGCAAGTCGGCGGGATAAAACAGCCCTCAACCCGGCGCCCCTGTACGAACAGGATAAGAGACGCGGGGACTCGGACGCCGTTTTGAAAAAGAGGAGAATAAGGCGCGGTTAAAAGTCAAGAGTTAAAAGAAAAAACAAATTATGTTATATTTCACTTAAAGTGTAACTGTACTGAAAACTTTAAATACATCATTTGCACAAGGGAAATTGAAAATTTCGCGTGGGTAATTGTTTATCCACGGGATAAGGCGCGGCGTTTCCGTTATTGACATAAAGAACCTTTTATTATATAATGTAGGGTACCGAGCGCCGGGCCCGAGCCGTATCTCGCAGAGGCTCGGATAAGCGGAACGGGACGACGGTCTCTGACCCAAGCCGGCGCACACAGCGATAAAATGCCGCGGAAAGGACAGTAGTTATATGGCGGAAAAGTTGGTAAAGGAAATAACCTCGATGGACGAGGATTTTGCAAAATGGTATACGGATATATGCAAAAAGGCCGAGCTTATCGAATATTCCAGCGTAAAAGGCTGCATGGTCGTAAGACCTTACGGCTACGCTATATGGGAGAATATCCAAAAGATACTCGACGCACGGTTCAAGCAGACGGGGCACGAAAACGTATGCATGCCCATGTTCATACCCGAGAGCCTGCTCAACAAGGAGAAGGAACACGTAGAGGGCTTCGCGCCCGAAGTCGCCTGGGTCACGCACGGAGGAGACGAGAAGTTAGAGGAGCGCCTGTGCGTCAGGCCCACGTCGGAGACGCTGTTCTGCGAGCATTATTCCAACATAATCCATTCCTACCGCGATCTGCCCAAGCTGTACAATCAATGGGTCAGCGTCGTGAGGTGGGAGAAGACGACGCGCCCGTTCCTGCGCTCCAGGGAGTTTTTGTGGCAGGAAGGCCATACGATACATCAAACCGCCGAGGAGGCCATAGCCGAGACTGAGCGCATGCTCAACCTTTATGCCGACTTCTGCCGCGAGAACCTGGCCATGCCCGTAATAAAAGGGCAGAAGACCGAAAGCGACAAATTCGCCGGCGCCGTATCGACCTACGCCATAGAAGCGCTCATGCACGACGGCAAGGCGCTGCAGGCAGGCACTTCGCATTATTTCGGAGACGGATTCGCAAAAGCTTTCGACATACAGTTCTCCGACAGGGACAATGTCAGGAGATACCCGCATCAGACCTCCTGGGGCGTGTCCACGAGGCTGATAGGGGCCATAATCATGGCGCACGGAGACGACAGCGGGCTGGTACTGCCCCCGGACGTGGCGCCGATACAGGCGGTCATAATCCCCGTGGCGGCGCATAAGCCGGGAGTAACGGAGAAGGCCGTCCAAATAGACGGCATACTGAAAGACAGCTTTAGGGTCAAGCTGGACCTGAGCGACAACAGCCCGGGCTGGAAATTCAGCGAATATGAGATGAAGGGCGTGCCCGTCAGGATAGAAATCGGACCGAGAGACATAGAAAAAGGCGGCTGCGTCATAGCCACGCGCCACGACGGGCAGAAAACTTTCGTGCCGTTCGAGGGGCTTGAGCAGGCGGTAAAAGACGCTCTGCGCAGAGTCCATGACGGCATGTACGACAAAGCGCTCGACAACCTCAACAGACACACCTACTCCTGCACGGACATGCAGGACATAACGCGCACGCTTGAGCAGAACGGAGACGGATTTGTCAAAGCGCCGTGGTGCGGCAGCGAGGAATGCGAAGACAAAGTAAAGGAACAGACCGGAGTAGGCTCCAGGTGCATCAGCCTGACGGACAGCCCGTCCGAGACGGACAGATGCGTATGCTGCGGCAAACACGCCGAGCATATAGTATACTGGGGCAAAGCGTATTAATCCGAGGCGATATTTATGAAAAACAGGATGCGGATATTTCTGTCGGCCGCGTGCGGGGTCATATTCCTGGCGGCCGCAGTGTTCGCATGTGTCAATATGGTGAGATACGGCGCGGCGCTCAAAGACAATCTGTCCGCCGCATACCTTACCGACAAGCTCAGCGTATACGGGGACCCCGAACAGATACGCCTGAGCATATCGGAGCTTGAGCAGGACATAGCCGGGCTGACCGAGGCCTGCGAGCAGCTGGACGCGGATACGGCGCAGCAGACCGAGCTGGCGCAGCGGTTAGACGAGCTCAGCCGGCAGGCGGCCAATGCCGTGCTGATGATGCAGCAGGAGCAGAAAGATTACGCCGAACTGCTCAAGAAATACGAACAGCTGCAGGCGCGTTACGACGAGCTGCTCGATAAATATACGGAACTGACGGGAGAGGAGCTGCAATGAACAGCACGGACGGCGCCGGCAGGGCGTTTGACCACAGATTTTGGCGCATTATCCTCCTAACGGCGGCCGCGGCGGCCGTGGCCGTAGGGATATTCTGCATGTTCGGCAGCGCACGGCTGCGCACTCTCACCGCCTCATACGACGCCAAGCTGAGCGCCGCCGACCCATACGGCGGATACGCCGCCATGATAGACAGGCTGGGCTCGCTGCAGGACGAGAACGACCGCCTGACGCAGCTGAAAGGCGAAAAGAGCGCCGCATACGACGCGGCCGTGCTCAACGCGGAGCTGGCGCAGGCCAGGTACGACTCCATAAGCGAAAAGGTCGGCAGACCCGACTCGGTAAACACCACGGCAGAGCTGCGGCAGCTTACGGAAAAATACGAGCAGCTCTCCGCGCAGACCGACGCGCTGAGCATACGCTACATGGACGCCGTGGCGTCTCAGCCGCAGGACGGCAAGGTCGCCTACCTGACGTTTGACGACGGAGTCTCCTCAAACACGCTGAGGATACTCGACATTTTGGACCGATACGGGATAAAGGCCACATTCTTCCCCAACTGGCACTCGGGCAGAGACGAGCTGTACCGGGCCATAGTAGACAGGGGCCATGCCATAGGCAACCACACGTCCACGCACGAGTGGAGCAGCGTATACAGCACGCCGCAGACGTTTAGCGAAGAGGTCAGCTCACTGTCGCAGAACATATATGAAATAACAGGAGTCTATCCCAAGATTTTCAGATTTCCCGGAGGCAGCAACAACACCAAATACAGAGCCAACGCCGCCGAGGAGTGGAAAGACACCGACGAGGAGACATTCAGACTGATACGGCAGGACATCAGCTGGCTGTACATAAACGGATACATGTACTTTGACTGGAACGTGGACAGCGGGGACGCATCGGGCCACGGCGTACCCGCACAGACCATAATCGACAACGTGCTCAGCGGAGCTGCGGGCAAACAGCGCGCAATAATACTCATGCACGACACCGCCGCCAAAGACACCACCGTCGACGCCCTGCCGGCCATAATAGAGGGGCTGAAGGCGCAGGGCTTTGAGTTCGGTGTACTTACCGCCGAGTCGGGCTCGTCGCAGTTTATAAAGCCGCGGCTGGACTGAGCGGCATCATCGAGCGGAGGCAATATTACCGGCGGAACGTTGCATTATCAAAAAAAATAACATTTAAAGCCGACTGTCATATTATATAAGGAGACATTAAACGACAGGAGGCTTTATCCCATGGACGCCAGCTCGATACGTACATTTTTGGCAGCAAACACGCCGAACGGGTTCAAATCGGTCTTTGAACCATTCCTTGAGGGTAAAACGACATATATAATAAAAGGCGGTCCCGGCACCGGCAAATCGGGACTGATGAAAAAAATCGCCGCGGAAGCCGTCCGCAGAGGAGAATTTGCGGAGCTGATACACTGTTCCTCAGACCCCGAGTCACTGGACGGAGTGCACATACCGTCCAGGAACGTGGCGATATGCGACGGCACCGCCCCGCACACGCTCGACCCCAAATACCCGGGCGCCGCGGGAGGAATAATAGACCTCGGACGCTTCTGGGACCTGAGGGCGCTTACGGCCAACCGCTCGGGCATAGTCAGCCTTTCCGAGCAGATATCCGCCAGGTACGCCGAGGCGTACAGATATTTGGGCGCGGCGGGCTTTGCGGCCATGGCCGTAAGAGGGTATACAAAGCCGTATGTGAACACGGAGAAACTGGGCGCGTTCATACGCCGCTTTATAAAGAAGCGCATACCGCCCAAAGCGGCAGAGCCCGGCAGAACGTACAAGAGGTTTTTGTCCGCGTTTTCGCCCTCGGGATACATTACGTTTACGGACACTATCGACGCTTTGGCCGAGCATGTGACGGCAGTGCGCGACAGATATCACATATCCGACCTGCTTATACGCCCGCTGTACGAGGCCGCAGTCCGCGGGGGCTACGACGTATACGAGTTCCTCGATCCGCTCATGCCCGACAGAACAGTCCATATAGCCATACCCGAGCTGTCTATGGCCGTATGCACGGTCGAATCGGGCGCGCAGGCGCCCAAACCGTCTTCGTGCGTGAATATGTCAAGGTTTATCGACAAGGAGATATTCCTCGACGCGGAAAAAATCAAATTCTCCCGCAGGATAGCTCTGATGGGACGCAGGGGCGCGCTCAGGGCCGTGGCGGAAGCCAAGGCTCTGCACGACGAGCTGGAGAAAATATACACCGCCGCAATGGACTTCGGCAGAGTAAACAACGAGATAAAAAAGACAATAGGGATTATCTTCGACTGACAGCCGCCCAAATGCCGCTCCCATTTCTGCAAAAGTCGGCGCATAGGCCGAAAAAGCCGACGTCCCTGAGAGCAGCAAATCCGTTCTTCGGCCCGCAGGCGAGCGCGGTTTCCGCACGGACAGAGACCGATAAAAGCAGAAACTGAAACCAAACGATTTAAATGAAGCCGCGGGAAATCAGGGCTGTTCCGTAATAGAACAAGGCGGCATAATAAAATCAACTTTAGAGCGACCTCAGATTAAGTCAATCCTCAGACAGACGACTCCGAAGCTGAACCAAACGAAGATTGAACGTAGCCGCGTCATAAAGTCAATTCAGCGGCGGAGCATAAATGAAAACGAGGAAGAAAGAAAACAGGGCAGAGCTCAGCAGAGCTGGGATTAATCCGCAGGGAAAAGACAACTCCGAAGCTGAACCAAACGAAGATTAAACGTAGCCGCGTTATAAAGTCAATTCAGCGGCGAAGCATAAATGAAACCGTGCGATAAAGACGACTCAAGGCTAACCCCAGCAGGGCTTAAAACCACATGGAAAAGACGACATTGGGGCTAAATTCTGCAAGGATCGAATAAAGCAGCGCAATAAAGACAACTCAGGGGCTGTATTCGGCGGTTTAGAACCGCGCCCGGATAAAAGACGACTCAAAGTCATATTGCGTTCGGTTTACGGCGGGCGCAGGCCTGCGCCCGCTTTTTTTCGCCGAACATAGACTTCGTTTTTTACCGAATGAAACCCGATTTTCTCGCCGCACGAAAATTTTTTTTCCCATTTAAACTCGAATCAGAAAATCCGTTTTTACCGCACAAAAAAAGTTTTTTCCCCCGTTAAATTCGAGTTTTTCGCCGCACGAAAGCTCGAAATTTTTGCCGTATGAAAATTCGTTCTTACCGCACAAAATTTCCTCGCCGCACGAAAATTTTCGACGTAAATCCGTTTTTTATAGTGCGAACTTTTCTCGACGCACGAAAGACCACTTTTTTATCGCATGAATTCCCGATTTTTTTTTCGTATCACAAAAATTCAATCTTTACCCCTCACGGAAAGATGAGATTCGGCCGCGGGAAAAAAACAGGGGTTTGACTTCCTACAGGCGCAGAGCGGCGCGTCTGCGCACAGGCCGAGAATCTCATACATTCGAACCGCATATTTATTATTAATAATAAAAATACCCTACGGACAAGCCGTCCGCTGCAGGAGGCGCAAAAGATGCTTACGGAAGAGCAGATAATAGAATACGGCCTGACCCTTGAGGGCGCGCAGGTAAAATATCCCTACGGCAAGACCCCGCTGGTGCTCGCCACGCCCGACGGCCACGAGTTCTGCGAGCTGTACGAGGGCACGTCTCCGCTGCACATGGTTATAAAAAACACTCCCGAAAAATCGCTGCTCCTGCGCTCTGCCTACAGCTGCATAAAACCGGGATACAGGTGCAACAAGAAGTACTGGAACTCGGTCTTTGTAGACGGGCAAATACCCGACGAGGAGCTCAAAGCCATGCTGCGCAGGTCCTACGAGCTGTCGTGCAAATCCGCAGGCAAAAAGCGCAAAGAGGACTCGCCGGCGCCGCCCTCCGCGCCGGGATACGAGTTTGATTTCTGAGGCTCGCGCCGAACGTTTTTTTCAATGAATAATAACCGCGCTGTTCAAATAAAGGGAGGTGCGTATTATGATATTTTCTACCAGTGAAAAGGATATTGCGGCCGCCGCCGACATACTCGCGCACGGCGGGATCGTAGCCATACCCACGGAGACGGTATACGGACTGGGCGCCGACGCATTGGACGCGCAGGCCGTGGCGGGGATATTCAGAGCCAAGGGACGGCCCGCGGACAACCCCCTGATAGTGCACATAGCCGACGCGGAGGATTTGGACAAATACGCCGTGGCCACGCCCGAGGCCTACAGGCTCGCAGAGGCGTTTTGGCCCGGGCCGCTGACCATGATACTCAAGAAAAGGGACGTTATACCCGACATTGTCAGCGCAGGACTGGACACGGTGGCCATACGCTGCCCCTCCGACCCTACGGCCCGGCGCATAATCAGGCTCGCGGGCGTACCCATAGCGGCGCCGAGCGCGAACATATCGGGAAGCCCCAGTCCGACTGCGGCAAAGCATGTGATACACGACTTTGCCGACCGCATAGACGGCGTAGTGGACGGGGGCCCATGCGAGCGCGGCGTGGAGAGCACGGTAGTGTCGCTGGTCTCCGACCCGCCGACGCTGCTCAGGCCCGGATACATAACCCCCGAGCAGCTCAGAGAATACCTGCCCCGGCTGCATATAGCCCAGGCGGTCGTCCAACAGCTGCCCGACGGCGAAAAGGCCCTGTCTCCCGGACTGAAGCACAAGCACTACGCGCCCGCGGCGTACACCACCTGCGTGACAGGGCCCGCCGAGCACGCCGCCCGCTGCATAAACCGCAGCGCGTACGGGTATAGGGATATCTGCGTGATATGCTTTGACGAAGAAAAGGATATGTACCCCGGCCTCACGGTGATAACCTACGGCGGAGCGGACGACCCGGCCGCACAGGCCCGAGGACTTTTTACAGCCCTGCGCACTGCGGACGCGCACGGGGCCGACCGACTGTTTGTACGCGCAAAGGCATACGACGGCGGCGTCGGGCTGGCGGTATACAACAGGCTGCTGAGAGCCTGCGGCTTTAACGTAATAGACGCCCAAAAGCAGCATATGACAAAGGTGCTGGGAGTTACCGGGCCTACGGGCTCGGGCAAATCCATGCTGCTGCAGCTCGCCGCCGAGAACGGCTGCGCGACGATAAGCGCGGACGAGGTTTACGCCTACCTTCTGCCCGAGCTGACCGACGATATAGCCGCGGAATTCGGCTCCGACATACTGGACCGAAACGGCGCGATATGCCGCCGCGCATTGGCCAAAAAAGCGTTCTCCTGCCCCGAGGCCACGGCCCGTCTGTGCCAAATAACCCACCCCGCCGTCGCGCAGGCAGTTAAGGAACGGCTGAGCCGGCTGCAGGACGAGGGTACGGAGCGCGCGGTCATAGAGGCGATAGCTCTTGTCGAGTCGGGCCTGTCGGCGGCATGCGACCTTACGCTTACCGTATACAGTGAATATGAAGTGCGTTTGCGGCGGATAATGAACAGGGACGGACTGACGCGGGAACAGGCCAAAGAAAGGATAGACGCTCAGAAGCCGCTCGATTACTTCATATCTCACACCGACCTGGCGCTGCTAAACGACGACACGCCGCAGTTTAAGACCGAAGCCGTGCGGATAATATCGCGGCTGTAAAGGAGGAAACGACATGGACAATCTGATGTACGAAAAGAAAAACGCATACGAGGTCCTCGCCTCGGACGAACTTGAAAAGGCCAAGGTATTCTGCGAGGGCTACAAGCAGTTCCTCGACTATGCCCGCACGGAGCTGTACGCCTCCGAATACGCGCAGAAAGAGGCCGCCGCAAGAGGCTATGAGCCTTTCGAGTTCGGCAAAAAATACTCCGCGGGAGACAAAGTATATTTTACGCGCAGCGGCAAGGCCTGCGTGTTTGTACATGTAGGCGAAGAGGGCTTAGAAGCGGGCTTCAACATCGCGGCCGCCCATATCGACTGCCCCAGGCTGGACATAAAGTGCAATCCGCTGTACGAAGACGGCTCGCTGGCGTACCTGGACACGCATTATTACGGAGGGATAGTCAAATACCAGTGGCTCACCATCCCGCTGATGCTGTGCGGCGCGGTGTATACCAGGGACGGGTCGAAAATAGACGTGCGCATAGGCGAAGACGAGGGCGACCCTGTATTCTGCATAACGGACCTGCTGCCGCATCTCGGCAAGGATATACAGTCCAAGACGGTGGACAGGGCCTTCAACGGCGAGGCGCTCAACGTCCTGATAGGCTCCGCGCCCGACGGCGAGGCGGACAAGGACAAGACCAAGACCGCGGTCATGAAGATACTGCACACCAAATACGGCATCACCGAGCGCGACTTTCAGACGGCGGAGCTTTCGGCCGTGCCGGCACAGAAAGCCAGGGACCTGGGCGTGGACCGCAGCATGATTCTCGCTTTCGGGCAGGACGACCGCTCGTGCGCCTACCCTGCCTTTACCGCGCTGATGGACAAGAAGAAAGTGTCCAAGACTGCGGTATGCGTGCTGGCCGACCGCGAGGAAGTGGGCAGCATGGGCATAACAGGCCTGCGCAGCTCGTTTATGTACGATATGCTGACGGATATGTGTCTGTCGGCGGGCTGCAATCCCCGGAAGGCTTTCGGCAGCTCCTCCGCCCTGTCGGCGGACGTTTCGGCGGCGTACGACCCGGCGTTCGCGGAAGTATATGAGCTTAAAAATTCCGCTAAGCTCAACTGCGGCCCGGCAATATGCAAATTTACGGGCGCAAGGGGCAAGTCGGGCTCGTCCGAGGCCGGCGCGGAATTTATGGCAAGGCTGCTGGCCGACTTTGACCAAAACGGCGTCATGTACCAGCTGGCGGAACTGGGCAAGGTCGACCAGGGCGGCGGCGGAACGGTCGCGCAGTTCCTCACGGACAGAAATATAGAGACGGTGGATATAGGCGTGCCCATACTTTCCATGCACGCGCCCTACGAAGCGGCCTCGAAGACGGATATATACATGCTCCGCAGAGCCTGCGATGTGTTTTTTGCATAAAAAAATACCCCGCTTTGTTCCGAGCAGGATTACAGAAAAACAAATATTCGGCAAACTCTATGCGGACAGCCCGCATAGAGTTTTTTTTATTGCTTTATAAATTCCGCATCCGTCAGCCGCATCAATCTGCGGCAAATCCGCCCCTGCGCCCGCATGGGGTTCTGTTACATTGTAAGTTCCGCATTCGTCAGCCGCTCCGCGGTAACTCTGTCTGCATAGAGCTTTTATTGCCTATAAGCTCCGTATCCGTCAGCCGCATCAATCTGCGGCAAATCCGCCCCTGCGCCCGCATGAAGTTCTGTTACATTGTAAGTTCCGCATCCGTCAGCAATTTATGACGAACCCATTTCTTGCAGGGCTTTTATTACCCCGCAGATTCCGTATCCGCAGGCCGCAGCCCATTCACCCGGTCCGCACAGAGTTTTTATTATTACCTTGTTTCATGTCGCCTTGCGCTGATTATTTTTCTTACAAAAATACAGCACAGAATCTGCGCAGAGTTTTCTTATGCTTTATCACCCGCGCTTTGCGCACAAAAAAATGCGTATGCGCGGCCGGCCGACAAAAGTCTCTTGAAAACCTACGGATATTCGTATATAATATGAGAAGAAAAATCCACTCATTGAAAGGCGGCGAGCGAATGGACAGCTATATATCTACCCGCGAAGCGGCGGAAAAGTGGGAAGTGTCCGAACGCAGAATCAGCCAATACTGCGCCGAGGGCCGTATTCCCGGCGCGCAGAGGTTTGGAAAGTCATGGGCCATTCCCGCCGACGCGGAGAAGCCCAAAGACCCCCGCCGAGCCTCGTCGGAGCCGCTGACTGACAGGATTTTAAAGAACGTTAACCTCATGCCCCTGATGAACACGGCCTTTGAGCCGGGCCGCTGCCGTGAGGCGGCGCAGAGCATGGCCGCAGGTCCGCAGCGCGACATTGCCACGGCGGAGTATCACTATTTCAGCGGTCGGCCTGAGCAGGCGGCAAAAGAGGCGGAGCCTTATCTGACCGACTCCGACATGGGAGCCCAGCTCTCCGCCTGTCTGATATACGCTTATGCCAGCCTCTCCGTCGGACAGATACAGCGGGCCAAATTCGCATTGGGCGAGCTGAACGCCTCGCTTGCCGCCGCGGCGGAACAGTCGCCTCAGCTGCGGGCGGCAGCGGCATTTATCGCATCTACCGGAGCTGTGCTGCTGCACCTGCCGCTGCCCAAAGAGATGCCGGATACGGAGAGCTTCCTGCCGCTGCTGCCTGCGGGGCTGAGGGCCTTTGCCCTGTATGTGCAGGCGCACTACCTGTATCTTAAAGAAGAGTACGGGCGCAGCGCGGGCATCGTAGAGGCTACCCTTGCCATGGGCGCGGAGCGCTACCCCATCCCCGCCATCTACTTACACCTGGTAGCCGTAATGGACTACATGAGCCTAAAGCAGCCCGACCGTGCGCAGGCCCATCTGCTGTCCGCGTGGGACATCGCCCGACCCGACGACCTCATAGAGGGGTTCGGAGAACATCACGGCCTTTTGGGCGCAATGCTGGAGGCGGTCATCAAGCCTAAATGGCCCAAAGACTTTAAACGAATTATCGACATCACCTATCGCTTCTCTTCCGGATGGCGCAGGATTCATAACCCGATAACAGGGCACGACGTGGCGGACGAGCTGACCACCACCGAGTTTGCCGTGGCGATGCTGGCCGTCAGAGGCTGGACCAACCAGGAAATCGCACAGCACCTGCACATTTCGGTAAATACCGTCAAGAGCCACATCTCCGAAGCGATGAGAAAGCTGAACGCGGCGACCCGCAAAGAACTGAAACAATATATGCTCAAATAGCAAAATGCCCGCGGGACCCCGCGGGCATCACCCATTTACGGGGTCAAAACGGGTAATAGTATTCCCTCTTTATTTCTGATACAATTTATAGTATAACACTCAGGCGCGCAAAGGCCGGCATACGGGGCGAACAGCGCTCCCTATGACGGCGCCTTTGGGAAAGGCGCCGGGTCGTACTGTTTTTCCCGTTCCTCTTTCGACAGGAGGACGAAACGCCGACGCAGAATCCCGCGGTTCGGCGCAAACTGAGTTCTACGCCAAATAAGGAGGAAATGAAAGCATGAAAAAACGATTTACCGTCGCACTGCTGAGCCTGTGCGCGGCGCTGGCGCTTTTGCCCACAGCGGCGGCCGCAGCGGATACGGAAGAGACGATATATGTCGGCGGCACGGAGCTGACGGGCAGCGCGGACGCCCCCGCCTACGCCTTGACCGCCGAGGACGGCGCGGTGACGGCCGAGGGCGCCGACGCGGAAAACTACAGCATCAAGTGGGACGGCCAAACCCTGACGCTCGACGACGCGACGATCACGCAGGGCGCGCATGAGTCTGTTCACGGCGACGCCGCCGTCTACTGCGAAACCGGTTTTAAAATCGAACTGGTCGGCGAAAACACTGTCAAAGGTCCGGAAGACGACTATGAAACCGAAGCCGACTACAGCTACGGTATCTATACCGGCGGCGATCTCACCGTCGGCGGCAGCGGCTCTCTGAACGCTGCCGGCGGCACAGTCATGAGCAGATCCTATTATGTCAGCAGCTGCGGAATCTCAGCTGCAGGCAGCATCAATATCCGCGGCGGTACCGTAACCGCCTCAGGCGGAACTGCCGTGAGCGACGAGTCTCACGCCTGGAGCAATGGTCTTGAGTCCACCGACGGCGACATTACCGTCAGCGGCGGCACAGTCACGGCCACGGGCGGCCAGGCCACGGCTCTATCGGCGGTCAGCTACGGGATCGAAGCTGACGGCGACATCACCGTAAACGGCGGCGAAGTAACGGCTACGGGAGGAAAGGCCGCGGGCAGCTCGAACGACAGCGCCAAAAGCTACGGCATCTATTCCTACGACGGCCAAATCAACATTTCAAACGGCATAACTACGGCCACCGGCGGCCAAGCCACGGGCAGATACGCCGAAAGCTACGGCATTTATTCCTACGGCGAACCCGGCGGCATCAATATAAACGGCGGCACGGTCACGGCCGAGGGCGGGAATGTCTCCGCCGCGGACGGGAGTGATTTAACATTTCTTTACAGCGGAGGAATCCAGTCCTCCTACGGCAGCGTCACCGTTACCTCAGGCGAGGTGGAAGCCACAGGCGGGACGGTCACGGGCGAGAACGCAAAGGCCTACAGCTGCGGCATTGAAGCCGAACGGGAAGCATCCGTAAGCGGCGGCACGGTAAAAGCGGCGGGCGGTCAGGCCACGGGCGCTGTTGCGGAAAGCTTCGGCATCGACTCTTATGACATTACCACCGTAAGCGGAGGCCAAGTCACGGCCTCGGGCGGCTGGGCCACTTCTACGGACGAGGAAGAATACGTCTACAGCTGCGGCATATATTCCGACGGCGTTACTATCAGCGGCGGCACGGTAAAAGCTACGGGGACGCTGGCCATGTACGAAGGCGAGGGTTATGACTCCCACAGCTACGGCATCGAGGCCTACAGCGACGTTATAATCAAAAACGCGGCGGTATTCGCCGGCGGAGATGAAGCAAATTACAGCGCCGGCATATTCATAGACGGCGATATAACCATTGAGAGCGGCAGCGTACAGACTCGGGGAGGAAGGGCCGTAAATCATACAGACCCTGACGCGGCGACGAGCTCGGGCATAAGAGCCTACGGCAGCGTGACCGTAAACGGCGGCGAGGTCATCGCGGCGGTAGGGCTGACCGAGCACGGCTCAGCGGACGGCGTCTACGCCCTCGGAGACATAAATATAAACGGCGGCAGCGTAACCGCCACAGGCGCTTCATACCCCGTTGACGGCGTTGAGCCGCAGTACAGCGGCGGCATCTTCAGCGAAAGCGGAGACGTCACGATTACAGGCAAGGATACTGTAGTAAACGCCAGCGGCGGATGCGCCAGAGACGGCATAAGCGCCATCGCGGCCAAAGCCGGAGACATCGTCATCAAAGGCGGATCTGTCCGCGCCGACGGCGCGTACGGCGCGTATATCTATGAGGGGCTCGGCAACGGACTCAGCGCGCTGAAGGACATTGACGACGGCACAGGCGGAAACATCATCATCTCGGGCGGAACCATAGCCGCAACGGGATATACGGACAGCCTCTACTACGAAGCAGAGCTTATCGTCCGCCCCGGAAACGGCCAAATCACCGTAAGTGCCCTGGACGACTGGACGGTCAATGAGGACACATGGGATATGGACTGGGACAAGATGGCCGCGGACGCGGCCGAGCTCGAGGGCTCGCCGTTTACGGAAGAGACGGTCATAGCAAGGGCGCTGACCGAGGGCAAGCTGTATTTCGGCGCAGCTGCAGCCGAAGACGACCCGACAGATCCGGACAATCCCGATGATCCGAGTAACCCCGACGACCCGAACAACCCCGACGATCCGGGCAATACCGACGACCCGAATGACCCGACCGACCCGTCGGACTCAGACGAACAAGACGGCGACGCGGATAAGGACGACAGCCCGCAGACATATGACGGCGGTCTGATCCTGCCGCTGCTGCTCGTATCGGGAACGGCCGCCGCTTTCGCGCATATGCAAAGGAGGAAAAGAGCGCAATGAAAAAGAGAGGGAAAAAACGACTTGCGGCGATACTAAGCCTTTGCATGATGCTGACGTTATTGCCGGCAGCCGCCTTGGCGGCGGGCGGGGAATATAATTTAGTAGTAGCCGGGGTAAATGTGACAAGCGCGAATGCGGACGATATTTTAGGCGACGGGAAAGTATCCTATAACCCGGATACAAAGGCCCTGACGCTCAATAACGCGGTACTAAACAGCGGCATTTACAGAAGCTTTATCAAAGAAGGCGACGACCTGACGGTAAATATCATAGGCGAAAATACTATCAACATAACCAGCACCTACGGAATCTCCCTGGGAGCGAATGCGCTTTATCTGCAGGGCGGCGGAAAGCTGAACATTATCCAGGCAGGGAACCTGCTGCAGCAGGGAATTTGGGCAAAGAAAATAACGATAGACGGCGTTGGCTTAACCATACATTCCGGCGCAGACTGCATTTACTCAGAGGCGAATTACGGCGTGGCCGTGGAAGACGGAGACGAGACCGTCACTGTTATAAACGGCGCCGTACTCGATCTCATCTCCGACCAATACGCACCGATCTCCGCCAGGGAAATATCGATAGACGGCAGTACCGTAACAGCTCGCACGAAGGCTGAGTCACACCATGCCCTGTACGCATGGGAAGGCAGCATCAAGATTAACAATTCTACAGTCGAGGCATATGCCGAATCATCGGCCAGCCCTGCTGTATGGGCGGCTGATACTGTCGAGATCACCGGCGGAAGCGATGTGACGGCGACGGGAGGATCGAGCAACACGATTTACTGCGACGGGGACATTGTCGTCAATAATTCCACAGTAAAAGCATATGATACCTCTACGTATGCCTACCCTGCCATTTATGCTTACGGAGATATAACGGTAGAAAACAGCAGCACCGTTACGGCGGAAAGCAAAGGAATGAGAGGCATTTTTACAGACGGGAATATGACGATAAACGACAGCACCGTTACGGCTTCCGGCACAAAGAATGAAGGCATGGTGGCCATAAAGGGCTTAAAGGTGAACAATTCCAAGCTTACCGCATCCTGCTCGCCGGGCGGCAGCTATATTTGGGCGATTGTTACGGGGATGCTTGAAGTCACCGCGTCCGAAATAACCGCATACGGCGGAATAGATATTTCCGATTACTACACCCTCAGCAGAGACAACGCTTCCTTCCGTATTACGCCCGCCGCAGGCACGCTGGCGGAGCTGAAGACGGATGCCGCGAATCATGACGGGTATGCCGCCGTGCATTTCGGCCAGTCCCCTTACAGCGCAGCAGCGGATTTCGATGCCGACGCGATGGCCGCCCTCAGCTCTTGCAAATACGTCCATATCGGGGAGCACGTCCATGCGGGCGGAACCGCCACCTGTACTGCCGAAGCAGTATGCGAAGACTGCGGGAGGCCGTACGGCGACGTCGACCCTGACAACCACAGCTTTACAAACTATAAGTACAACAACGACGCCACATGCACTGCAGACGGGACAGAAACGGCAAAATGCGACCGCTGCGGCGCCGCCGATACCCGGGAAAAAGCCGGTACGATTTTGAAGCATAAAGCGGTAAAAATCGAGGCCAAAGACGCCACATGCACCGGGGACGGAAACATCGAATACTGGCGCTGCGAGACCTGCGGCCGGTATTTCAGCGATGAGGCGCTGACACAGCAAATCACAGAGGAAGCGACGGTCATAGAAGCCAAGGGGCATGGGGAAACAGAACTGAAAAATGAAAAAGAAGCCACATGTACCGCCGAGGGCTATACCGGGGACAGGGTCTGCAGGGACTGCGGCGAGGTTCTTCAAAAAGGACAGACCGTTGCGAAGCTTGCGCACAGCTACAAAGACGGAACATGCACGGTCTGCGGCGCTTCCGACCCGGATTACAAACCCGGCGGGCAGAATGACAACGACAGCCCGCAGACCGACGATAACGCAATGCTTTGGATTTCATTAATTACCGCATCAGGCTGTGCAGCGGCGGCATTCGCTGTATACATCAAGCGAAAGAGCTGCTGATATCTCAGAATTTATGATATCTTCAAACGAGTTTATACTCTTTTTGATATTAAAAACGGAATTTTAACTTCAAATGAGGCTGCCATATTTTAAAATGAAACTTCTGATATCTTCAAATCAGTCTGCGATATCTTAAAATGAAGCTTCTGATATCTTCAAATCAGACTGCGTTATCTTAAAATTAAGCTTATCTTCAAATAAGTCTGCGATATCATAATAAAACTTCTGAAATGAGTTTGCCATATCTTAGAATGAAGTTTCTGATGTCCTCAAATGAGCTTCTGATATCTCAGAATGAGCTGATAAAATTGCGATATCTGCGAATGAATTTCTGAATTTGTTAAAAAATCGTCGAAGCGTGAAAAATGATTAAAACAGGGAGAGCTAAAACCACATAAAGCAATAATTTGAGAATAAACCGGCGGTGAGGATTGTGCCTTGCCGCCGATTTATGTGTAATGGTGACGAAAAAATCACAAATTCGTATTATAATAAAAATATTCCATAAAAATGCCTATCCGATTTGATACTGAGACACTAAATAAGCGTAACCATGATTACAATATTTTTGAAAGGAGGTAACCACTTGGATCAGGACAAAATCATCCCTTATGTGGAACCGATATTCCATTTTTGCTGCAGCAGACTGAACAATCGTTGTGACGCGGAAGATCTATCCAGCGAAATTCTTTGCCATATTCTCGACGGTATGCGTAAATACGAAATTGAAAATCTTGACGCTTGGATTTGGCGAATCGCACATAACCGCTATGCAAAATTCATTGAGAAACAAAATAAAGTGCGGATGGTCTTGTCAGAGGAGCACGCCGATTTGAATCCGGTATATGACGACTACGCAGGAATTAACGAAGAAGATACAGAGCATCGTTTTGAATCAGTTTTCCGGTGTCTGCATACGCTTTCCGAAATGTATCGGAACATTTTTGTCGATTATTATATCGGTGAAATGTCCGTCGGCGAGCTTGCAAAAAAATATGCGCTTGCGGAAACGACAATCAAATGGCGTCTGAATGCAGGACGTCAAAAAATCAAAGAAAGGATAGGCGCAAAACAAATGGAGAATATCTATAAAAGAATCAATTGGAACACCGTCACTTGCAGCGGCTCAATGGATCCGGACCGGTATTTGCACACACAGCTTGCTCGTGCGATTTGCAAGGCAACCTATGAGGAACCACAAACGATAGAGGAAATCAGCGTTCATACAGGAATTCCCGCTATATATATTGAAGATGAAATCCCACGGCTGGAATACGGAGATGCCTTATGTAAAATCGGGAAAAAGTATGCGGCAAACTTTATTATCTTTCGGTTACAGGATCGAAATACAATGGAAGCTGTTTCGGAACAGATGGTAAAAAGGTTTGCGAACCGATTTGAGCAATTACTGCAAAACAAGGCAGATACAGTAAATCGACTGAACTTCTACGGCCATGACTTTGGCATGGATCGCTTAGGTCATTTTATCGTACCATATGTTTTAAGAAAAAAGATAGGAATACTGAAAAGAGACCGTCTACAAATGGAAAACGGCGCGTATCCGCCACGCAAAGACGGCGGATACGGTTGGTTTCTCGTAGAAGAAACCGTCGACGAAAGCGAAAAGCCTGCGGAATACAATTCGGGCTGCAATGTGGCCGGCAACAATGACGGAAGCAAAGGCAAAACTCCGGGGCATATCTATTATTATTGGACCATAAAGTACTTTGACAACAATATTTATCATAACGGAGGGATGCGCTGGCTATGTGCAGGGGATACTTTTCAAATGAATCCCAATGGTATTTTAGATAAAAACTCGATATCCGATGAAGACGCAGCAAGACTGATCCAAAAGGGTCTTATTTTAAATGACAGAAAGGCGTATCGGCTGAATTTTGCCTGCTTTACGGAAGAGCAATTTGATGCGTTTATCTCCTTGTTTTGCCTGAATGACGAAGAACTTGAAGAATTGCTTTCGAAATGGATCATATCAGTGCGGAAAAGTTTCTCAAACTTTGTGCCTAAGCGGCTGAAATCGCAGATTAATCAATGGGTTTCTGCATACCTGTTTCAAATTGTCGGATATGTGACCGATGAATTGATCCGCCGAGGAGTTTTGAAAAAGCCGCTGCCGAACAAGCCTTTTACCGACAGCGTGTTTTATGTGTCAGGCAAATATATTAACCCATGATGCAAAGAGTTATTTCCCAAAGGTGAGTATCTAAGGTTTAACTCAAACAAAATGCAGTCACATACAAACCGAAAAAAACAATTACCGTAATAATATCACATACCATAGCAAGCAGGGAAACTGTCCGTACAGCTTCCGAATAAATCGGCTTTAAGCGCCGATTTTCATAACGAAGCCCCCTATTATTCCTAAAACGATACGGTGCGGTACCTTCATAGGTACTGCACCGTATCCTCTATATAAATACTTCCTTATTCGGCGTTGCCGGGCTCTCCCTGCAAATGAGCGGAAACGGAATATACGTGCGGCCGTCCGGCACAGCGAATAACGGCGCTTTTTGCCGATAAAGCCTATTGACAATCGCATACCAAACTGATATAATAACCGATGTGCGCAAAAATATATACATTAAAAGAGGGTTGTATTAAATTGGAAAACATTATCGGGCAGGTACTCTCATATACGGGCCTCTTACTCTACATATTCATGTACCAGCAGTCCGACCGCAAGCGTCTGCTGAGGATACAGATCCCGGCGGTATTCTGCTTCGCGGCTTCATATCTTCTTACGGGCGCGGTATCGGGCGCGGTGCTAAATATCCTGGCATTGGTCCGCGCTATAGTGTTTTACTACAAAGACAAGTACAAATGGGTCAGGTCCCCCGTCGTGCCGGGAGTGTTCATCGTGCTGAGCGTGGCGGCGGTCGTCATTACGGGGTATGCTACGGGCGCGGGCGTTACGGCGCTGGACCTGCTGCCGATGGCGGGCATGATATTTACCTCAATAAGCTTTTGGCTCAACGACCCCAGGTACATCAGATACGTCTCGTTCCCCTCCTCCCCGTGCTGGATAATATATCTGTCGTATTTCGCCATATTCAAAGACGGGGCATGGGGCGGCGTCATAGCTGAGGCTATATCCATGACGTCCATAATAGTGGCCGTCATAAGATTTGACATACTCAAGAAGCATAAGCCCGCACAGACCGAGAACAAATCCGAAAATATCTGAAATCCCTGCAAACAACGCAGAAACGATAAAATGAGGGACGGCGCACGCCCGTCCCTCTGTTTTTTTTCTTAAAATAACGTCTTTTTAAAAATATCCTGCTGAAGAAAAGCTCTTGAACGTGCAGAGAAATAAAGCTTAAAACAATGCCCCTTTATGAGAAAGGCTGTCCGCGAACAAATCATAAGCCTGCGGCGTATTTTTTATCCGCTTATGGCTAAAACAAGAGTAAACTGCAGCGCGCATACAGAATAGCTCTGACAGACAAATATCTGATAAAAACAGGGCAGCGAGTTTAACTGAGCGCGGGGTGGGATCCCCACTGTATTTCAGCCGCAGGCCGCGGCCTCATGCATCGAGCCGACAGGTCAGCGGGCCCTTTTCCTTTCTGCCAGCATGACCGCAGCTATGAGAGTCATGACAATCGGGAAGACGGCCGCGGACAGTATGCCCGTCTTTATGCTGTCGCCGGACAGACTTGCCACGACTGTGACCAGTCCCGGGCCGATCAGGCAGCCTATATCGCCGCCGAAAGCCAAAAAGCCGAACATCGGCGTGCCGCCCTGCGGGTAATCCGCCGCGGCCAGGCTGAGCGTGCCCGGCCAAAGCACTCCGACCGACAGCCCGCACAGCGCGCAGCCCGCTACAGACAGGTAGCTGTAAGGCGAAAGGGCCGCGATAAGGTAGCTGCATGCGCAGACTATGCCGCTGAACAGTATCAGCTTGGTTATATCCGCGCGTTTGCCGAATTTGCTGTAAATTACCCTGCTGAGCCCCATCAGCGCCGCGAACATGCACGGGCCGAGGATGTCACCCGCCGCCTTGGTTATGTGCAGCTCGTTTTCGGCGAACATGGACGCCCACTGGCTCATGGCCACCTCGGACGCGCCGGAGCATATCATCAGCAGGACGAGTATCAAAAATATCTTTGACGTCAGCAGCTTCTTTATCGGAGCTTTCTGCACGTCTTCGGCAAAGACTTTGATGGGTACCAGCGCAAACAGCGCCGCCGCGACCAGCGGCACGACGGCCCAGGCGATGGCCAGCCATCTCCAGTGCTCGGAGCCGAACACCGCAAAATATCCTGTAGACACAAGTATAACCGCCACGCTGCCCCAGCAGAAAAAAGAGTGCAGTACGGCCATGTTCGACGGCTTGTCTTCTCCCGGCACGGCTTCGGTTATCGGGCTGACGAGGACTTCTATCATGCCTCCGCCCACAGCGTACAGTACCAGCGCCAGCAGTATGGCCGTCCACTTGTCCTGCATCACGTACGGCAGCACGCCCAGCCCTATCAGCCCGGCCGCCGCAAACAGCTGCGCCGAGACGATAGCCGCCCTGTACCCGGTCTTTTCCGCAATATACGCACCGGTAAAGTCTATAAACATCTGTATGGCAAAATTGAGCACTACCAGCGTCCCCAGCTGCGTTACGGACAGGGAAAACTCCGCCGCAAAGGTCGTGAGCAGCAGCGGCGTGAAGTTATTGACTATAGCGCCTACGACATATCCCAGGTAGCATGTGCGAATCGTGTGCCTGTATGACAGCTTCATATTTTCTCCCTTTCCTGCCGCGCCTATGCGCGGCGCACACCGATTATACACGAACGGCGCAGGAGTGTCAATACCTTATTTTATAATTCCGAAAACCGCGAGCCGAACAAAACATGGGTTTAAGCGGATGATTCGGCGCGCGCACCTCATCTCATATTAGTCCGAAAGGAGCGGACTAAATTCTCTCGTTTAAATCTGCACAAAAAAACGGGGCGGATGTGTTTTTGCCGTTGCAGGCTTACGGCACCCTTACGGTTCTGCGAGCGTACGGACACCGCCGCGGCGGCGAGGCGCCCGAATTAAATATTTCTTTTGCCGCTGAAAGCTGAGGCGCATTTTCGCATATGCCCGGCGTTAAACATTTGAACGGCTCGCTGTCGTTTTTATGCGAGAACGGGGCGTTCACGTTTCGATAATTATTTTTTATACGCCCTGTACTGCGCCGACCCTAAAAGAGGCCCGCACTGTACCTGAAAATCATCGGAAACTCACACTGCACCCCAAAATGCATCGGAGCCCGCGCTGCGCCCCAAAACGCATCGGGGACCTGCGCAGAACCTAAAAAGATATCGGAGACCCGCACTGTACTAAAATGCATCGGAAGCCCACACCGTATCCAAAAACGCATCGAAGGTCAGCGCTGCACCCCAAAAAGCATCGAAGGTCAGCGCTGCACCCCAAAATGCATCGAAGGTCAGCGCTGCACACAAATAGGCATTGAAGCCCCGCGCGGCATCCAAATAGGCATCAAAGATCTGCGCGGCACTCAACATCGGGGACCTGCGCGGAACCTAAAAAGATATCGGAGACACCGCACTCTGTACCCAAACAGGCGTCCTTCCCCGGCCCTTAAGGGCCGGGGAAGGACGCCTGTTTTAAATGTCTTTTTTCATTATGTTTTTTTTGCCTTCGCTTATTAAAACATCGGCAGCTTTATTAAAAATCATTTCAGGTAAACATGCGTATTATCGGCAGCAGCACGGCGGTCATAAGCCCCAGCGCCGCGCTGAGATATCTGACAATACCGAGCTGAAACGACGCATAGTCCCGGCTGTACTTTCTGCACAGCCTTGCCGTAAGCTTAGGCTCTCTGATACATGTCACGACGGATATTGCGCACAGTCCTATAGCGGTAAACGCATACAGGTCTGCCGTGCGCGCCAGTATACACGCCGCAACGGATACAGCCAGGCTCAGCAGCGAGAACCACGAATGCTTCAACAGGTACTTTATGTAGAAGCGGTTGAAGCGTATCTGTTCGGCCTGCGCCTCTTCGTTCTTTACTTCCGCGAGCAGCTGTCCGCATATGCGGCACCTGTACCTGTCCGCCACTAAATTACCGCATTTGGGACAGCGTTTCATCTTCTGCAGCCTCCGATAATATCACATCGTTGGGTCGGCGCCCGAGCCCGGGTATTTGCGGCCGGAGAAAAAGCACGGCGGCTGCCGCCGCCGTGCCGCCGAATCAGTTTTCAAATATTTCCTTTGCGCTGGCCGCCAGGCCCGCCAGGCCCTGTATCTGAGAGGGGATGATAATCTTTGTGGACTGCCCGTCAGCCGCTTTTGCAAACGCTTCCAAGCTCTTCAGCTTTATCACCGCGTCCGACGGCGCGGCCTCGTTGATTTTGCGGATGCTTTCCGCCGTGGCTTCCTGCACCTTCAGTATCGCCTCGGCTTCGCCCTCGGATTCCCT
The DNA here is from genome assembly GCA_944386305.1 of uncultured Clostridia bacterium. Taxonomy (GTDB): domain Bacteria; phylum Bacillota; class Clostridia; order Oscillospirales; family UBA644; genus CALXAN01. Next base: position 2,311 of record CALXAN010000074.1, on the reverse strand, counting down.
TATCCTCGACTCCTTAATAGCCTCTGCGCGCAGTATGGCCGCCTGCTTTTCCGCCTCGGCAGCCAGGATTATGGATTCTTTCTTACCCTCCGCCACGAGTATGGCGCTGCGCTTTTCGCCCTCGGCGCGCAGAATGGATTCGCGCCTTTCGCGCTCGGCCTTCATCTGCTTTTCCATCGCGTCGCGTATCTCTTTGGGCGGGACGATATTTTTGAGCTCGACGCGGTTGATCTTTATACCCCACGGGTCAGTGGCTTCGTCAAGTATGGAGCGCATCTTGGCGTTTATTATGTCTCTCGAAGTCAGCGTGGAGTCGAGCTCAAGCTCACCGATGATATTCCTCAGCGAAGTCGCGGTCAGGTTTTCTATGGCGAAAAGCGGGTTCTCCACCCCGTATGCGTAGAGCTTGGGGTCAGTTATCTGAAAGTATACCACCGTGTCTATCTGCATGGTGACGTTGTCCTTGGTAATGACGGGCTGGGGCTGAAAATCCGCGACCTGCTCCTTTATCGTCACTACCTTGGCCACTTTTTCCACAAACGGTACCTTGAAATGCAGCCCGGTTTTCCATGTGGCCGAATACGAACCGAGCCGTTCAATGACGAACGCCTGGGTCTGAGTGACCACCTTGATGTTTGCTATGATGAGTAAAACAATGATAACCGCCACTATTGCTATGGCGATGATTCCCTCGATAGGCATATTTGTTTTCCCTCCTAAAAAAATAAATCAGTCTGTCTGCCGGGCCGCTTACGCGCCCGTGTCTCTTGCCACGATTATCTTTGCCCCCTCGATAGAGAGCACCTTGACTTTTTCGCCCACGCTTACGGTTTCGCCCGCTTCGGACCTGGCCATCCATTCCTTGCCGTCCACGGCTACGTAGCCCTCGCCCTTGAGGTTGTCGATGTCCTGCGTGACTATGCCGCTCATGCCTACTATTCTGTCAAAGTTCGTGACCGTCTTCTTCCCCGCAAATTTCCTGACGAGCGGCTTGGTGACTATCAGCGCCAGCGCCGACACCGCCACGAACACCACGCACTGTATCCACAGCTCTACGCCGCACAGCGCGCATATCAGCGCCGCCAAGGCTCCGACGGCAAACCAAATGGTAACAAGATTGACCGTAGCTATCTCTATCAGAATAAACGCGATCAGCAGTATGACCCATGCCGCTATGTCCATACAGACCCTCCTCTCTGTAATTTCAATTATATCATATGACAAGCCGTAAATCAATATTATCCGCCGATATAACCGCAGGACGGCGTTCCCGGCTTCCGAGACCGGCGGCATCGGCTTTTTTATGCGGCGCTGTCCGTCTCCGGAGAATGACAGCGCATCATTCTCTATTTCAGCGTTTCCCCGCCGCGCGCCTTCCGCAAACCCGCGCCCTTGACGTTCGCGGGTCTACTTGCGCAGCCCGGACCACAGGAGTATGATGAGCTGGCCCGGTATGCCTATGAGGAATATGGGCCAAACGTTGTTTATCGGCATACATGCTATGTATATCACCAGCAGCACGCTCCACATCAGCACCGTCACCAGCACGAATGTCCACTTCCTGCGCCCCCATATGGCATTGAACACTATGGCCACTATTGTGGCCACAGGCAGAGCGTATATGTACAGCGTCCACAGCGAGCCGAACAGGGGCTTTATGACCAGCCCGAGCGTGACGTAAGCTATAGTGACGATGAGAAAGACCAGCGAAACCGAAAGCAGGGATATTATCAGCCTGTTTCGCCTGACGGCCTTGCTCGTCTCCGCCTTGTGGTCCTTGGCCACATGCTCGGACGTGAGCAGGTAGTCCACAGTTACGCCGAACATAGACGCTATCTGCTGCAGCATCATCACGTCGGGGATGGATTCCGCACGCTCCCACTTCGACACCGCCTTGTCCGAATAGTTCAGCCGCTCAGCAAGCTCCGCCTGCGTAAATTTGTGCGCCTTGCGCAATTCGGATATGTTTTTTGCTATGGTCTGCTTTATATCGTTCATCTGCCGGCCTCCCGTACGTGTATGCCCGTCGACGGACACGTCGAATTTCTGTTTTCGGCCCGTATTACGACAAGCGTGTACCGAAATATTGAAGTATTAGTTTTGCGCCGTATCGGCGCCGAACCTGTCTGCATAATCATTATATCATAAGAATCCTGCTTTTTCAATATGCGGATTTTGGGGAAATTCTACTGCCGGTAGAGTGCCGCGGATTTTTCTCTACTGAGGCGAATACCAAGCGTATACGGCGGTTTGCGGCAAGTTGGGTGGACTCTACGGCAAAATTGGGTATAATGAAATATATAAAGCCGCC
>CALXAN010000073.1 GCA_944386305.1 uncultured Clostridia bacterium | reverse complement strand
ACTGCCGTCTGTTTACAGCGGCGCGCAGGTGACGGCCGTAGATGTGGATCAAGCCGATATAACCGATGGCGCCGCAGTCTCGCGGCTAATGCAGACCGTGAAGCCCGACGTCATATTTAACTGTGCGGCGATGACGGCCGTAGACGCCTGTCAGAGCGACCCTGAGACCGCAATGCGCGTCAATGCTGTCGGGCCGAGGAACTTGGCCATGGCCGCCGCCGGGGCAGGGGCCTGCTTGGTGCATGTGTCTACCGATTACGTTTTTTCGGGCGACGCATCCGTTCCGTACAGGGAATGGGACGTCTGCTGTCCGCGTACGGTCTACGGAAAGTCCAAGCTGCTCGGCGAGCGTTATGTCGAGCAGTTCTGCGACAGATATTTTATCGTCAGGACGGCATGGCTTTACGGCTTGACGGGCAAGAATTTTGTCAAGACCATGCGCCGTCTCGGCGCCGAAAAATCGAGTGTAAGGGTCGTAAACGATCAGCGCGGAAACCCCACGAACGCCGAAGATTTGGCTTATCACCTGCTGCTTTTGGCTGCGGGCCGCGATTACGGCATATATCATTGTACGGGCAAGGGAGAGTGCAGCTGGTATGAGTTTGCGCGCCGTATAATGGAGCTTTCCGGCTTAGACTGTATGGTAGAGCCCTGTTCTACAGAGGAATACGCCGCGGCTGCGCCCAGGCCCGCTTATTCGTCCCTGGACAACCTTATGCTCAGGGTCACGGTAGGCGACAGAATGCGCAACTGGGACGAAGCTCTGCGCAGCTATATACGCAAACTCGATCAGGGCGTGCTATGAGGCTGCTTCGCGTTTATAAATAGCATAGAGGCGTGCGGCTTAAATAGCTCGATAGTGATAAAGCTTTTTCACCCGAAAGGATGTTTATATATGAGCAAGACATATCTTGTCACCGGCGGAGCCGGATTTATCGGCTCGAATTTTATATTGTATATGCTGGACAGGTACGACGATATCAGGATAATCAATGTCGACAAGCTTACCTATGCCGGCAATCTTGAGAACCTCAGATCCGTGCAAACTGATCCGAGGTACTCGTTTGTTCAGGCGGATATATGCGATACGGCCGCGATCACCCGCATTTTTGAGGCCGACGACGTGGACTATGTGGTCAATTTTGCCGCAGAGAGCCATGTCGACAGAAGCATACTCGACCCCGAGGCTTTCGTCCGTACAAATGTATGCGGGACCGTCAATCTTCTCAATGCGGCAAAAAATGCTTGGCAGACGGGCGACGACGTCTATCGGGACGGCGTCAAATTCCTGCAGGTGTCCACGGACGAAGTTTACGGCTCGCTGGGAAAAGACGGATTTTTTACCGAGTCGACGCCGCTGGACCCGCACAGCCCTTATTCCTCCAGCAAAGCTTCCGCCGACCTTTTCGTTAAGGCTTATTGGGACACGTATAAGCTGCCGGTAAATATAACGCGCTGTTCCAATAATTACGGTCCGTACCAGTTCCCCGAGAAGCTTATCCCGCTCATAATCAACAATACATTGAATCACAGATCCCTGCCTGTATACGGAGACGGCCTGCAGATCAGGGACTGGCTGTATGTGCGCGACCATTGCAAGGCCTTGGATATGACTCTGTCGAATGGCCGTCCGGGTGAGATATACAATGTGGGCGGACATAATGAGCGCACTAATCTGTTTATTATAAATACTATTTTAAATTATATAAAGAACAACGTTGACCCTTCCGTAGACGAGTCTCTCATCACCCATGTGCGCGACCGCAAAGGGCACGATAGGCGTTATGCCATAGCTCCCGATAAGATACGGCGCGATTTGGGCTGGTATCCCGAAACTCCGTTTGAGAAGGGCATATTGCTCACACTGGAATGGTATATCAACAACCGCGAATGGACCGACAATATCACCAGCGGCCAGTATCGTGAATATTACGACAATATGTACGGAGTTCACTCTTGAATATTACGGCAAAGGCTGTTTTCGGATAGATAGGGTAGGCTTTGCGCAGTTTGGACCTATAATTCCGAGGGAAAGGAAAAGGGCGATGTCCAAGTTCAAGTTTATCAGTACTCCCATATCCGGCCTGTATGTGATCGAGCCGACCGTGTTCGGCGATCAGCGCGGATATTTTATGGAGACATATCAGTACGAGGAATTCTGTTCTGCAGGGCTGGACATGAGATTTGTGCAGGACAACCAGTCGAGATCACGGCGCGGGGTGCTGCGCGGATTGCATTTTCAGACGGCCAGGCCTCAGGGCAAACTTGTCAGAGCGGTTTACGGTGAGGTTTTCGACGTAGCCGTTGATTTGAGACGGAAGAGTCCGACGTTCGGCAAATGGTACGGCGTGACGCTGAGCGCTGAAAACAAAAAGCAGTTTTATATACCTGAGGGCTTTGCACACGGCTTTATGGTAGTCAGCCAAGAGGCGGAGTTTGTGTATAAATGCACGGACTACTATGACCCATCGGGGGAGGGCGGCCTGATGTGGAACGACCCCGACATAGGAGTAGTATGGCCCTCTGTGGGCGGCTGCGAGCCGATATTGTCCGATAAGGACAGGCGCCGCATGTCTTTTGCGGAGTATAAGGCTGAGTATCCGGATCTCTTTTGAGGCGGTGTTTTTGGGCAGAAATTACCTGTAAGCGAGGACTGTAATGGCTTCAGAAAAAATAAAGGTTTCAGGCTGCGTAGTTACGTTCAATAATTCCGACGATATAGAAGCGTGCGCGGGCAGCCTGCTGAAATATACGTCCGAAGTGGATTTTGAGTTATACGTGTCCGATAATTCTTCTTCCGACGATACTTTGGACAAGGTCAGGCGCCTGTTCCCTGACGTGCATATATTGCAGAATGATACTAATTCGGGCTTCGGCGCCGGGCACAATGCCGTCATGCCGCTGCTGGATTCCAAGTACCATGCCGTGGTAAATCCCGATATCAGCGTGGACAGAGACGTTATAAGCGAATTGGTCGGGTATATGGAGGCCAACCCTGACGTTGGGATCGTCACTCCTCGTATATTGAATCCCGACGGCACCGAGCAGCACCTGCCGAAGCGCAGGCCTACGCTGTGGTATCTTATGGCGGGCCGTCTGCCGTTTCTCGGCAAGGTGCGGCGCAGATATTGCCGCGCTGACGAGAATCTCAGTGTTCCGACTCCGATAGATTTCTGCACGGGCTGTCTGATGCTCGTGCGCACGGAGCTCTTCAAAGCCGTGGGGGGATTTGATGAGCGGTATTTTATGTATTTTGAAGACGCGGATCTTACACTTAAGATAAAAAAGACGCATAAAGCGGTATACTATCCGTATACGTATGCGTTTCATAAATGGCACAGGGCAAGCAGCAAGAGCGTTAAATTCCTGTTCATTCAGATATGCTCAATGTTCAAGTTCTTTGCCAAATGGGGGCTTAAAATCCGGTAATTAAAGGCCGGGATATGTCCGCACGGACGATTATTTGATATATTGAGGAGTAGTTTGTTTTGAACAGTTTATATATGCGTTTGCAGCAGTCTAAAGTAGGTAAAATTTTTTTTGACAAGGATATATATAAAGGCCTTTGCGTGGCAGGCTTTATGCTCAGCCCGTCTGTGCTGTTCTGCTTTTATCCTAAGATAGTGAGTCTTATATTCATATTGTGGGGCGGAGTGATACTGCTGTTCGATATTCTTACCGAGCGCAGGTCACTCAAGCCGTCGTACAGCATATTTTTGGCTCTGTTCTGCGTGGGATATGCCGTGACGTTCGTGTTTTACGGGCAGAACAATATCATTTCCACCATACATGTGTTTATTTGGGCAATAATAGAGTTCTTCCTGCTTTTCGCTTTTAACGACGGCAAGTCGTGCGGGGATATTATCAAGAGCCTTTCGAGGATAAATGTGCCCGTCGTCGCTGCTGCCGCACTGGCAGGCCTTTCGTCAGCGGTGCTGTATTTGTGCAAGCTCTCTGTCGTCATGCCCGACCCCGAAGGCTTGAATACCGCCTGGGTCTTCGGCGTGACAAACGGCAGGTCTTCGGGTATATTTAACAACCCTATTCCCTTAGCTGCGGCCATGTATATCGGCATGGCGGCGTGTATATACAATTTTCTTTACAGGCGATATAAACGTTCAAAATTCGGATTTAAGGATATATTATATCTGTTCGTGCTCGTTATATGCTATATAAATATTCAAACGACGCTGACCCGCACATATGTGTACGGAGCCGTCGCGTTTGTCGGAGTTGCCGCGGGCATATACGCCATGATTGCCCTGAAGGGTAAGCGCGGCGCAGTGGTGCGCTGGTGCGCCTGCCTGCTTGCGTGCGCGGCGTCTGTAGCGGTGATGTTCGGGCTGCGCTTTGTTGTACAGCAGACCGTACCCCGGCTTTTGGCCGGCAGAGATCCTATAATATACGTAAACGGAAACCGCGTCGTCGACGGTAAGGTCAGCGAAGAGGAAAGTGAGCTGATAGAGAAGTGGAACCTCGACGCGGACATTGCCATGGAGCGGGACGAGATATCGAGGCTTCCCTCGTTCTTCTATCCGAGAAACGAGCTTTGGCGTGTGGCTATGCAGGTGCTGCCTCATTCTCCCGTACTGGGCTTCACTTCGGGCAATTTAGAATCTTCGTCTTTGGAATACGGCAGCGGCGAATACTTTGAAAAATCCTGGAAGACAGGTATTCCCACTTATCACAACGCATACGTGGATATAGCGGTGTCCTCCGGTCTGCTGGGGCTGGCCATAATACTGCTCTTCCTTATATTTGTATTCGTCAGGTCCTTGAGGGCGATAGTTCCCGCGCGCGCAGCTTTTGAGGCGGGGCAGGGGAAGTTTTACGCCCTGATGTGCGCCTATTGCATAGTGCATGTGTTTTTTGTGAGCATGTTCTTCGGCGTGCTTTTGTTTACGAATATATCCGTATGCATATATTTTTGGATAGTGCTCGGCGCTATGAACGCCTATAACCAGCAGCTTCTTTCGGCCCCTGAGAGGCTGTCGGTGGCAGCTCTTTTCCGTACGCGCGGCAAGAAAGCTAAAGAGGTGTGCTGATGTCGGATACTGCAGCGCGGATAAGCGTCATCGTCCCCGTGTATAATTCGGCGCGGTTCGTAGACGGGCTGTGTTCATGTTTTGAGGCTCAGACGTTTGAGGATTTTGAGGTAGTGTTTGTGGACGACGGCTCGACGGACGGCTCTTATGAGCTGCTGGTGGACCGCCTCTGCGCCTCAAAGTTCCGTTCCCGAGTGATAAGACAGCCCAATAAGGGCGTCAGCGCTGCGAGAAATACGGGTCTTGACGCCGCCGAGGGCGATTATATCTGCTTCGTCGACGCCGATGACGCTGTCTGTGCAGATTATTTGTCTGTGCTGTACGCAGAAGCTCAGAGCAGCGGCTGCGGAGCGGTCATGGCGTATATCACCCGCTGCGAAGACGAGCTCGGTCAGGGCTCGCGCAGCGCCGTCATGTACGACAGCGTATCATTTTTGAGAGAATTTCTGTACAGGGGTATAAAATACAGTATTTGCTGCGGCCTGTACAGACGCTCCCTGTTTGAAGAGCGCGGCCTGCGCTTCTCCGTAGGATACAGGTACAGCGAGGATGTGCATCTGCTGTGGCGTCTGTTCGCATTGTCTGACTCGGTGGCCGTAGTCGACGCTTATTTGTACTATTATTTCGACAACCGCGACTCTGCCATGAACAAAAAGGTAGATTCCGGCCGTCTTGACGCTATCGCGCTTATGCGTGATTTGGAGCCGTTTATGGACGAGCACGCTCCGCAGTTTGCTGCAGAATTCAGGCGTTACGCGGTGTCCAGGCACTATTGGTCGCTGCTGTGGCAGGCCGCGGCAGGGAGCGACGGTTACGCTGATTTTGAGGCCTGCATAAAGGCCTTGGATTACGACGGCTGCCTTGTGCGTCTGTATGATTATCACGACGCGCGTGTGCGCCTTACTTCAAGATTGTTTTCATTCAGCCGCAGACTTTATTATGTATTGATAAGGCTTTATGTGAAGATATTCAGGAGATAGCGGCGTTTGCCCGCATCAGACAGATAAAATCCGGACGCCGCGCATATCTGCCGCGCGGCCGTGAAAGGTTAGATAAGATATGAAGGTCATAGCGTTTTATTTGCCGCAGTTCCACACTATTCCGGAAAACGACGAGTGGTGGGGCAAGGGCTTTACGGAATGGGTAAACGTCAAAAAAGCCGAGCCGTTGTTTGACGGACATTATCAGCCGAGAGTTCCGCTCGCCGGCAATTATTATGATCTTACCGACAACGAGGTCAAGAGGTGGCAGATAGGCCTGGCCAAAAAATACGGGGTATACGGGTTCTGTTTTTATCATTACTGGTTCGACGGCCATATGCTGCTGCAAAAGCCCGTAGACCAGTATTTGGCCGACAAAAGCTTGGATCTGCCGTTCTGTATCTGCTGGGCCAATGAGCATTGGACCAATGCCTGGACCTCCAAGAGCAACAAGATTCTCATCGCTCAGCGCTACGGCGGGCCCAAGGAGTGGAGAGAGCATTTCGAATATCTGCTGCCGTTTTTTAAGGACGATAGATATATAAAGAATAACGGGCGGCCGCTTATGGTGCTTTATCGCCCCGACCTTATAGATTGCCTAAACGACATGCTGGACTGCTGGGACTCTTTGGCTCGCGAAAACGGCTTTGACGGCATTGATTTTGCATATCAGCAGATACACTTTGATTTGCAGAAAAACAAGGACGACAGCCGCTTCGCCTATGATATAGAATATCAGCCCGCATATGCCAATCATGACCTTAACGGCAGCAGACACAAGCTGCTGAAGAAGCTCAAGTCAGCAGCCGTAAAAGCTCTCGGCAACGTGGGCGTCGATCTCGAACAGGTACGTCCGCAGAAGCTTATATTGCAGGACTATGATCTTACGTGGAAGGCCGTTCTGCGCCGTCGCCCTATGTCCGACAAATCCGTTCCGGGAGCCTTTGTCGACTGGGACAATACCGCAAGGCGCGCAGACAGGGGCAGCGTTTTTGTCGGGGCAAGCCCCGAAAAGTTTGAAAAATATATGACCGAGCAGATCGCTCGGGCCAGGGATGTATATCATAAAGATATGCTCTTTTTGTTCGCGTGGAACGAATGGGCGGAATGCGGATATATGGAACCCGACGAAAGATACGGATACGCATATCTTGAGGCTTTGAAGCGCGCCCTGGAGGCCAACGGGGAATTTCCTGCCCGATGACTGCTCCGCGCCGATATCGTCGATCCGCCGCCCGCCACGGGCGGCTCATATCCTTAAGGGGTTTATATACAGATGTCTGACAGTAAAAACAAGCCTAAATCCTCTGCTGCAATGGCCGGGATCGGGTATACGATAGGCAACCTTCTCGTCAAGGGTCTTGCGTTTTTGACCATACCCATATTTTCACGGCTTATGTCTACCGCGGATTACGGCATATACAACACGTTTATGGCCTATTCGTCCATACTGACGATAATAGTCGGGCTGGCTCTGCACTCGAGCGTAAAGAACGCCAAGTACGACTTTAAGGGCAGACTTGCCGAATACAGCTCGTCGGTCGTGTTGCTCATTATTTTCAATGCCGTGCTGCTGTTAGCTTTGGCTATATGCTTTTCCTCCTGGTTATCCGAGTGGACAGGGCTTAATGCGCTCATACTGGCGCTGCTTGTGGCTGAGAGCTTCGGCAACGCCATACTGACGTTTTACAATTCCAAGCTTGCGCTCGACTATGTGTATAAAGAATACCTGTGCCTGGCGGGCTTTCATGCTGTCGCCAGCGTCGTGCTGTCCCTTATCTTTATATGGCTGCTGCCCGACGGGAAGGCGTATGCTGGGCGTATATTCGGCGCTGTCATACCGCTGCTGCTGATATCGGCGTATATAATGATAAGGCTGTTCCGCTCCGCGCGGCCTAAGGTCAGCCCCCTGTACTGGAAATACGGCTGCAAGATCAGCCTCCCCCTTATCCCTCACGGACTTTCTCAGATTGCGCTGTCGCAGTTTGACCGTATAATGATAAATAATACGCTTGGCCCCTCCGACGCCGGCCTGTACAGCTTTGCGTACAATATAGGGATAATTCTGCAGGTTATCAGCTCGTCTTTGGACTCGGTTTGGACGCCGTGGTTTTTTGAACAGTACAGCCGCGGCGACCTCGAAAAAATCCGCAAGACCTCAGCCGGTTATGTGCTTATATTCGCTTCTATCACGGTACTGGTGCTGCTTGTTTCGCCCGAGATGATCATGATTTTGGGCAGCCGTGAGTACTGGCCGAGCCGGGAGGTGGTCGTACCTATTGTCTTGTCCATGTTCTTTGCGTTCATGTATACTCTGCCGTCTATCGTAGAATATTTCTACAAACGCACGCAGCTTATTTCATTGGGCACGGTATGCGCCGCTGTGCTCAATATAATACTCAATTTCATATTTATCCCCATGTACGGCTATACCGCCGCCGCATATACTACGCTGGTATGCTACTTGCTTTATTTTATTTTCCATATACTTATTGCAAGAAAAATAGCCGGGTATCATGTATATAATATCCGCATGCTTGCAGGCGTCTGCGCAGCTGTGTGTATGTTTGGAGCTTTCGCGCTTATATTCCTCGACAATATGATTGTGCGTTTGGTAATGTTTGCCGTGGTATTTGCGGCCGTGTGCATCGTGCTGTACCGCAACAGGCGCGCTATCCTCGAGCTTATTCGTAAAAAATAGCGCTTTCGAGTTCGCTTTAGGTAGTTTTTTATTTTTTTTGACAGAAAAGGGATTTGCGTTATGAAGCAGGATTACGAGAAGCTTAATTTTACCGTGGGGCCGGTCATGTCTTTCCCCGACATAAAGCAGATCGGCGGACGCGACGTGCCGTATTTCAGGACGGCTGAATTTTCGGCCGTCGGGCAGGATAACGAGAGACTGATAAAAAAGCTGCTCGGCATGCCTCAGGACTCCAGGGCCGTATTCCTTACGGGTTCCGGCACTGCCGCGATGGAGGCCGTCGTGATGAACTGCCTGACGTCCTCCGACAGGGCTCTGATAGTAGACGGGGGCAGCTTCGGCCATAGATTTACAGAGCTGTGCAGTATACACGGCGTGCCGTTCGACAGCATCTCTCTCGGCGGCGGGCGGACTCTGACAGAAGAGGACCTGCGTCCCTATGAGGGCGGGCCCTATACTGCGTTTTTAGTCAATCTGCACGAGACGTCTACCGGGGTGCTTTACGACGGAGATCTGATATCGGATTTCTGCCGAAGGAACGGTTTGTTTTTGATCGTGGACGCCATAAGCTGTTTTTTGGCCGATGAGCTAGACGCCGAAAAGCTCGGCGCCGACGCCGTAGTGGTATCTTCCCAGAAAGCATTGGCTCTTGCTCCGGGGCTTTCCGTTATAGTAATGAGCGGCCGCGCCGTCGATAGAGTTCAGTGTGCGCAGACAGTGAGCATGTATTTTGACCTTAAACGTTATCTCAGGGACGGACAGCGCGGTCAAACGCCCTTTACGCCTGCGGTGAACGTGCTGCTACAGCTGCACCGCCGCCTGTCCGATATAGACGCTGCGGGCGGGGTAAGCTGTGAGTGCGCCCGGGTCGCGGCTGTCGCGCGCGATTTCAGAGCCAAGGCCGAGGGTCTGCCGTTTGAGCTGTATGCACAGACTCCCTCAAATGCGGTCAGCGCGCTGAGAGTACGCTGCCGTACCCGCGCTGACGAGATTTTTGCCGTGCTTAAGGATGAATATGATATTTTCGTCTGTCCCAACGGAGGCGCCTTGGCTTCCGAGGTGTTTAGGGTCGGACATATAGGCAATATAACCTGCGAGGATAATTCCAGGCTCATAGACGCTTTCCATTCCATGATATCCCGCGGCCGTATCATAGTTTGAGCCCTGTCGGTACGCGGTGCGCGCGGCCTTGCGCAGAAAGGACGATTATATGAAAGCATTGATTCTTGCGGCAGGTAGAGGTACCCGTATAAGCCGATATCTGCAGGGCAGACCCAAATGCACGGTTGATATAGGCGGCGAACAGCTCATCCACTATACTGTACGCACGCTTATACAAAAGGGCGTGAAAGACATCCGCTTGGTGCTCGGATACAGGGACGACGCCGTGCGCCGCGCATTGGCAGACCTGGATGTGGGCTATTACGTCAATCCGTTTTTCGACGTTACAAACAGTATAGCCTCCGCATGGTTCGCCCGTGAGTTCATAGACGGGGATATGCTGATGATGAATGCGGACGTGTTTGCCGAGGGGCGTCTTTTCGACTTCATATTGTCCCGCCGCTGCGACTGCCCGACTTTGTTTTCCGACGAGACGCGCAGGGAAGAGGCGGATTACAAGCTCTGCTATAATGAGTCGGGTCTGCTCGAGGCTTACGGAAAGGAGCTTGACATCGAGCGTACGACGGGCGAGTATATAGGCATTGCGCGCGTGCCGGCCGAGTTTTCGGGCGTGTTTAGGGACAGGCTGTGCGAGATGATACTCTCGCAGCAGCACGGCGTATGGTGGGAGAATGTGCTGTATTCCCTCAGCTCTCGGATCGATATACGCGCGTGCGATATAGACGCGAGATTTTGGGCTGAGGTGGATTACGTGGAGGATTATGACAGGATCCTGGGCTATATCCGCAGCAGAGGAACGGAGGACTCGGGTAAATGAGATATTTACAGATAAGGCGCGAATATCAGCATCACGAGTATCTCGACATGGTGTTCGTCGACCCTTATGCGCAGCTTATTTCTCCGCTGCTCACCAAGCTATGCCTCAGGCTCGGCCTTATCCCCAACGCCGTCACGGTCTGTATGATAATATTCGGCCTTATCGGTGCGGGCCTGTTCGCCGCGCCTTATTTGATATGCCGCATAGCCGGCGTAGTATTTATACATCTGTGGTATATAGCCGATTGCAGCGACGGAGAGGTAGCAAGGATAACCAAAAAATTCTCCCGCTTCGGCACTCAGATAGATTATACCGCGCATATCATAAATCACCCCCTGTTCGTATTTGCGTTCACTTTGGCGCTCGTCGGCGCGCTCGGCCCCGAATACGCGGTTTGGGTCTGCCTTACGGGCTTTGCCGTCGCCGCGCTTGATCTTGCGTTTAGGTGTTTGGTGATTTTTGACGATATTTATCGTGAAAGGATGGCTGAGCCTGGTTCGGCCCAGCCCGCGAGTCCGTCAAGACTTAAGCGCGTGATTAGATATTTCATAAACATATTTCTGCATCTGCCCAATTTCTGCCTGATATTTCCGCTTGTGTTTTTTGTCAGCCCGTTTGCAGGCTTTGTGTATATGCTGGCCGTAATGTGCGTAAACGCGCTCATGGTCGCATATCATGCGCTGAAATGGCTTATGAAGATAATTAACAAATAGGAGAGGACGCCGATGCTGGAGTTTAAATATGACGTGCAGCTTCTGATTGAGGGCCATGGATTAGACGAAGCGCGGATAAGCGAATATTTTGACCGAAATTTTAAAGGCGACTGTCTGCTGGCGGTAGGGGACGAGGACTTGATTAAAATCCATTTCCATACCAACGAGGCGTGGAAGGTGCTCGAATACGGCGCAGGCGTGGGGGAAATATTCGATATCGTCGTCGAGGACATGGACAGACAGGCCCGGGGCTTGAAGGGATAGCCGGTTTTGCATCGTGTTTGACTGTACATGATTTCACGTCAGTACACACGGTAGGATATCTTTTTTGTATGTAGACCTCGGAGCGAGATGGGTCGAGTATTTTGATACGG
>CALXAN010000072.1 GCA_944386305.1 uncultured Clostridia bacterium | reverse complement strand
CTTGCCGATGTTTGTGTGCGCACCTCTGTGTCCCCGGCCGCGGCTATGGCTATGGTTTCAGCGGTGCTGGGCTGGACCGGACTGTGCGTGCATATGCAGATATTTTCATGCATACGTTCGTCAGGCTTGGACGGCAAGCTGTTTGTCGCGGGTCGGGTAATACAGGCGTTGGTGTCCTCGGCAGTTTCCTGGGCAATATTTTCTGTATATTATACTCATCAAGACGCCGCATGCCTGTCGACAGGCGATATGTCCGACTATGGTTGGGCCGGGGGAATAGGGATGTTTCTGCTGGTCTGCGCGGCCGTGGCGTGCGTTTGCCTGCTGTTTATCGGGCGGCGCGGCAAAGCGCGCAGATAAGCCTCATGATGTATATTGACAAGACTATGTTTTTATGCTAAACTATCAACCGAAAGACAGATATATCAACTGTTTGCGGTATCGGGCCGTTGCGCGGACAGGCGCGCCGCGCGTATTGCCGCCGCAGCAGATTTGCGAGCGCCTCCGCGGTAGCGGAACGGCGCTTCTTTTATATTTTAATTATATTTTTGATATAACGGCTTCGCGTTCATGTTTTATTTGACAATTCGTTTTGCGGAGCCGGATATGGATAAGTACTGGGGACGTTTTTTATGGGTGATAAGACCGGCGTAGTGTTTGATATACAGCAGTTTTCCACGCATGACGGATATGGCATAAGGACCACGGTTTTCCTTAAAGGCTGTAATAACCGGTGCCTGTGGTGCCATAATCCCGAATCTTTGTCCGCCAAGCCGCAGCTGGAATTCTTCAAATCAAAATGCATCGGCTGCGGCGAATGCGCCAGGGTATGCCCTCACGGCGTTTTTCTAAAAGACGGCAGCATCGATATGAGCAAATGCGTCGATTGCGGCATTTGTGCCGAACATTGCAACGCAAAGGCCCGGGTAATGTCAGGCACGGTTATGAGCTCGGGAGAGGTGTTTGAGAAGGTTTGCAAAGACAAGCCTTTTTATGACAATTCTGGCGGGGGCGTGACGCTGTCGGGCGGTGAGCCCCTGCTGCAGGCGGAATTTGCAGCGGAAATCGCCGAGAAATGTTTCCTTGCAGGCATAGGCGTCGGCATACAAACGGCGGGTAATGTGCCGTTTTCCGCGTTCGAGGCGATTATGCCTTTTACTCAGTTTATAATGTATGACTTCAAGGTCTTTGACGACGCTCTGCACCGTAAGTATGTCGGCGTATCTAACTGTCGCATCAAACAAAATCTGCTCCGTTTGTCGGAGTATGAACAGATAAAGCTCATCGTGCGCACCCCCGTAGTCACCGGAGTTAACGACAATGAAGCTCAAATCGGCGCTATATGCGATTTTATAAAGGATTTTAAAAATCTTGATTATTATGAGTTGCTCAAGTATCACAGCCTCGGCCGCAGCAAGCTTGAGAATCTGAATATGGATTTCGGCATGGAATTTGTCCCTCCGACCGAGCAGACCATGCTCAGGCTCAAGGCTGTTGCGGAACGATATGTCAAGAATGTGAAGTATATATAGGCATTTACGAGCATAATTGAGCATGTGCGATATAAAATATGTTCGCGGATTTGTCAGAGGTGATAGTATGGGTAAACTGGGAAAAGTAACAGAAGACTTGGCTGCCGCCGCCTTATCAGGCAAATGGGGCAGAGAGCTTGTACGCAGTGAACTGGTCCTCTCTGCCGAAGAGGACGCGCAGCCCGATCCTTACCTGAGATATGCGTATGCCGTAAGGCACATAGCCTGCGAGGCTCCGATACGGATATTGCCGGACGAATTGGTCGTCGGCGCCGCTACGCTGCGCGAGTCTGCGTTTCACAGCGTGCCGGTATACAAACGGGACGGAGAATTGTTGTCGTCGAGCATATCTCATGTTACACTCGGATTCAGTAAAATGCTTGAGACGGGATACGAGGGCCTGCGCGAAAGGATAGCAGTCAGCCGCGCGAACAAGGAGCTGTCCGAATCCCAGCGGAATTTTCTTGACGCGTGCGATTTGACTCTCGACGCCATGCAGATATGGCACGGACGGTATATCAAGCAGCTTGAGGCTTTGGCTTCAGGCAGTTCGGGGGAGAGGCGCGCGCATTATTTACAGATTATCGATAATCTTAAAGATGTGCCTCTTAAGCGGCCTGAGAATTTTAAGCAGGCTGTCCAGTCGCTTTGTTTCATGTTCGTCTTCCAGCGCCAGTGCGGAAACTGGCCCGGAATAGGGCGCATAGACCTTATGCTCGGCCGTTATCTCGAGGCAGACCTTGCCCGCGGGGCTATAACTTTGGACGAGGCCAGGGAGTATTTGGCGCATTTTTGGATAAAGGGCTGCGAATGGGCCGGCTGCTCCGACGTGTTCTGCGGCTCGGGCGACGGGCAGCACTATCAGAATATCATACTTTCCGGCGTAGACGAAACCGGGCGCGTTGTTGTCAATGACGTGACGTATTTAGTTCTTGATGTGGTCGAGCAGCTGCGTATAAGCGATTTCCCGATCGCTGTCAGGATAAGCCGCCGTACCCCCGAAAAGCTGCTGCGCCGCATTGCCGAGGTGCAGCGTCTCGGCGGCGGTATAGTTGCGGTATATAACGAGGAGTTTATCATCAGGCAGCTTACGGATTTCGGGTATCCTTTAGAAGAGGCGCGGAATTTTGCCAACGACGGCTGCTGGGAAATACAAATTCCAGGCAAAACATGCTTCGCCTATTCGCCCGTAGATACGCTTGACGCGCTGCAGAGGGCCCTCGGTTTAGGCGGCGCACACGAATCCTTTGCTTCGTTTGAGGAATTGTACGAGGCGTATATGCGTCAGATACGGCATGATGTGGATATTCTGCTTCTTAACGGCGACGGGTGGGGCAAGAACGGGTCTGCAAATACGCTTGTGTCCATGTTTACCGACAGCTGTATAGAAAATGCTAAAGGCTACTATGACAGAGGGGCGGACTATTATGTCTTCTCTATCCATGCAAGGGGGCTGCCCGATGTTATAAACTCGCTCTTTGCCATAAAAAAAGCCGTATATGAGGATAAGCGTCTGACCCTTGAGCAGCTTCTGACATATATGGAAAACGACTGGAACGGTGCAGAGACTGTCAGACTCGCTATCCGTAACGGCTATGTATGGTACGGTAATTCGAATGAGGAAGTCGACTCGTTCGGCAAAAAAGTTCTGCATGATTTTGCCGAGGCAGCAAATTCAAAAGAACGCAAAGGCGTGAAAAGACCTGTAGGCGCCAGCACATTCGGAAGCGAGGTGCAGGCCTCGCACG
>CALXAN010000071.1 GCA_944386305.1 uncultured Clostridia bacterium | reverse complement strand
AGAAGCTTGGATAAGACATTGCAGGTTGATGGAAAATAAAGAAACAGTACCAAATCCGGATTGGGTAGAAGCGAATGAAAAGTATATTTTAGGGATGATAAACTTTCGCCATTATCTTAATGACTATTTAGCTCAATTTGCTGGACATATCGGTTATGGTGTTAGACCTTTTGAAAGAAGAAAGGGTTATGCAACACAAATGTTGAAACTTTGCAAAGAAGAATGTAGAAAACGGAAATTAGAAAAAGTTCTTATAACTTGTCATGTTGAAAATGAAGCAAGTAGGAAAACCATTATGGCTTGCGGTGGTGTATTTGATAAGACCACCAATGATAATAGAGTAAATTTAGAACGTTATTTTATATATCTTTAATATCGTATCCTCGTTTACGAACGTTCAACTCCCATCCCCAAAACGCAAAAATATCTTTTTCATGTGGCTTAGACACGTCGGAACAAGTTACGCTCGTTCCGATTTTTTATTTCATAAATAATCAGTCACCCGCTCCACTGTTCCTCCTCTTTCGCAAAAAGTCACGCTTCGTCGAAACAAGCTGCGCTTATAAAATAATAATCAGCCGCCCGCTACGCTGTTTCTCCTCTCCCGCAAAGTCATATCGGGAACCCAATAGTCTGCTGTAAACGCCCTCACGACTTCGCTGTCACTTCCTCTTGCAGTGCCCGGCTCCGTCTGCGGCGGATAAACCGCCTTACCGCTCGCCGACCGCTGCGCCGACAAATCCTCGCTGCATTCCGCACCGCGGGCGCTCGAATCTATTGCCAACTTTTACGAATTACGAGAGTTCAACTACCACCGCCGAAATGCCCATCTTTTTCATGTGGCTTTTACAAACTGAGACTGGACGCATTCGCGTCCAGTCTCTTTGTTTTTGTCCAAACGAGGCGCTCGCGATTGAAATTCTAAAAGTAAGTCCATAGTAATCCTGATAGGATACTATGGACTTTTTATGTATTGAACTGTATAGTATAATAGATTTTTTATCAACAAAGGCAAAATCACTTAACAGGAGATAATAAAATGGATATTCAGTATAGAGAAATAAAAAACAGAGCATACAAATACATGAAATGTCTCATTTTTCAAGGATTCATGGCATACGGTTTGTTATTCAGACAGATAGCTGTCTTTTGGTTAGCCCCCCCCCTTGTAATGCTGCAGCAGGCCCTGAAAACATTATGTTTTCAGGGCCTATTTCAATTCATCGGAAACGAAATCTGCGATACCTGCTCAAAATACAAGCTGTACCAGGAGCATATAGCAGACCGTACCCCCTGCAATGGATAAAAGCATCTGCCTTTTCCACAGATGCAGGCCGACCACGACGGCAATGCTGATAAGTTCCGGCAACCCATGCCAGCCTGTGAGGAAAGACACGTCCTTGAGACAATAAACGACCAGCAGTCCGAACACCGCGGCAGGAAGTACGCGGCCCAAATAAGTTATGTATTTAGGCGTCGGCTTGCCGGCAGGAAACACAATAAAGGGAACGAAGCGCGTCAGCATCGTGCCCAGCACGACCATTCCTATCGTAATAAGCTGCTGTCCGAGCGTCATATCATATCCCCCCTCCTTTGCAGCGGCCTTCTTATCAGAGTAAGCACGAGCAGAATCAGGACCATGGCAGGGACAATAAAGCCGTCGGCTCCGAATATGCACAGGCATACGGCGGATAATACCAGGCCCAGCACCGACCCGGCATGGTTCTTTTCCTTGAGCCACTGCTCGAGGAAAATGACTACGAACATAGCGGTCATAACAAAATCGAGTCCGTCGGTGTTGAAATGTATAAAAGAGCCGAAAATACCGCCCAAAGTCGCGCCTGATACCCAGTAGATATGGTTGAGCAGCGTCACGAAGAACATAAACCAGCCCCTATCTACGTCTTTAGGAATATCTGCGGTATAGTTTATGGAAAAGCTTTCGTCGCACATGCCGAATATCAGATAGAGCTTTTTAATGCCGCAGCCCCTGTATTTGTCCAGCATGGATATGCCATAGAAAAGGTGCCTTGCGTTTATCATGACCGTGAGCGCCAGTGTCTGAAGAGGATTGAACGCACCGAGCAGCATATTTACCGCGGCAAACTCTACGGAACCAGCAAAGACAGTGAGGCTCATCAGCATAGGATACCAAAAACTGAACCCGGAGACGTTCATATACACTCCGTATGTAAAGCCAAGAAACAAAAATCCTGCCAAAATAGGTATGGTATGCGGAAAAGCCGCTTTAAACGCGCGCAGCCGCACAGGTTCTTTTATATTTTTCATATGCATCACATCCTAATATAATAGAAAAACCGCCTCAGCCAGCGAAACGGGAGGATAATGCATAAATAATGCATGCCGAGAATAAACATGGATTGACAAACAATCTATTGCATGATATAATATTTCTGTAGTTATTCAGCATAAGCTGGGAGATATCAAAGAAACAGAGAGGGTATAAATATGTACTGTACAAATTGCGGCAAAGAAATGGATCCCAACGCGGCAGTTTGCATAAACTGCGGCTATGCAGCAGGGACGGGGGATAAATATTGCAAAAACTGCGGTCATGAAATGACCCCGGGCCAGGCTTTCTGCACTCAGTGCGGATATGCAACTCAACCTCAAGAGGTCAAAATCAACCCCGACATGCAGAAATCAAAGATTGCAGCCGGTCTGCTGGGAATATTCTTAGGAACTTTCGGGGTACATAACTTCTATCTCGGCTACACGGGCAAGGCGCTGGCGCAGCTGCTGATATCGGTACTTTCCTGCGGAATTTTGGCAGTTGCCTCCTCAATATGGGGGCTTATCGAGGGCATCATGATACTTACGGGCAATATCAACAAAGACGCCAGGGGTATTCCTCTCAAAGACTGATTTTTTCTGCGTTATATTATATAGCTTTTGTATAATTTCATCCGCCGCTTTTCAGCGGCGGATATTTTTATACAGATACAAGCGTACGGATATTAAGGTATCTCGCCGCGAAACATTCGGCCGAATGCCCGTTTAATTATTTAATGTTGGCAACAAGTAAAGCTGCCGAACAAATAACCTCACAGCTCCAGCAGGTCCTTGGGAGAAGACGCAAGATCGAGCAGACCTTCGGCAGTCACGCATACTATATCCTCTATCCTTACGCCG
This sequence comes from uncultured Clostridia bacterium, assembly GCA_944386305.1. Taxonomy (GTDB): domain Bacteria; phylum Bacillota; class Clostridia; order Oscillospirales; family UBA644; genus CALXAN01. Next base: position 276 of record CALXAN010000071.1, on the reverse strand, counting down.
AACTGGCCGTCGAAATACAGGCCGGGCTCGACGCTTATAACCGCACCCTGAGGAATAATCTGACTGCGGGAAGGGCTGAAACACGGCTCTTCGTGTATATATAACCCCACGCTGTGCCCTAAACTGTGGCCGAAATATTCAGCCAAGCCCTCCGACCTGAACAGCTCACGGGCCGCGGCGTCCACGTCTCGGCCGTCTACCCCCGCCTTGATAACGCTCATCGCACGCTGCTGCGCCTGCAGCACGAGCTGATAAATCTCGCGCATCCTGTCGCTG
>CALXAN010000070.1 GCA_944386305.1 uncultured Clostridia bacterium | reverse complement strand
TAAAACACGGTCACACTCTTGCCTATCACGTCAGAGCCAAAGGCGTCCGCATCTAACACGCATTCGTCCGCGCTGCTCGGCAGCCGGCCGGAAACCAAACTGAGCTTATTTATCCGCTCTGTAAGCGAGTGAACTTTAAGAACCTGCTCGCGTCCGTCTATCTGCGCTACCGCGTCGACTGAAAACGACCCCTCGGCGTCCAGCACCCCGTCCGTCAAAACGAGCTGCTCGACGTCGTCGTCGGTAAATCCGAGGGTAGACAGCAGCTGCAAATCGTACATGTTGCAGTCGTCCGCATAGGTATCAAAGGTCTTTATCATAGCTTTTTTCGTGACTTTAAGACCGCAGAAAAAGCCCACGCCCAAAGCTATGATAGCCATTATCGACAAATACCGGCCGAGGGTACGTATAACTTCCCGCGCACAGTTGCGCGTCCATGCAGAGGAGCGTCTCATCACCATTCGATCTCCTCTACAGGCGTTATATTCTCATTCTTCCGCACGTCTATCACCGTGCCGTTCTTTACGCGTATGACGCGGTCGGCCATGGCGGTAAGGGCGGAGTTATGAGTGATTATGACCACTGTCATGCCGCGCGTACGGCTCTGATCCTGCAAAAGCTTGAGAATGGCCTTGCCGGTATTGTAGTCCAAAGCTCCGGTAGGTTCGTCGCACAGCAGCAGCCGAGGCTTTTTGGCTATCGCGCGGGCTATGGCCACACGCTGCTGCTCGCCTCCCGACAGCTGCGAGGGGAAATTCGACAGCCTGTCGCTCAAGCCTACGTCGGCAAGTATCTCCTCCGCGGGTATGGGGTCTTTGATAAGCTGGGAGGCTATCTCCACATTTTCAAGCGCGGTGAGGTTGGGGATAAGATTATAGAACTGAAAGACAAAACCCACGTCATATCTTCTGTACGAGGCAAGCTTACGCTTATCATAAGCGGATATCTCATCCTCAGCCAAAAACACCTTGCCCGAAGTGAGCACGTCCATGCCGCCCAGGATATTGAGCAGCGTCGTCTTGCCCGCGCCCGACTGTCCGACAATGACGCATATCTCCCCTTTTTCGATCTCAAAATTGACGTCGTGCAGCGCAGTGACACTGACTCCGTCAGAGGCGTATATTTTGCCGACGTTTTCGAATCTGACAAACGACATGATTTACATTCCCCCACACAAGCGCACCGAAAACGACTCATCACCCGCGCTGCCGAACGGCGCCAAACGCATGACGAATCTCCCTGCGCATTTTTCTATAATTAATCATCTCTGTAAATTATTATATATTTATAAATTTTATAAAGCAATATAAATTATGTATTCAATTTGTGGTAAAACGGTAAAAATTTCTTTTTTCAGCGCTATAAAGGCCTCTGAATCCATTTTATATAATTTTTAATGACAGTTACACGGCATTTCCCGCCGTACGCCAAAGGGCGTTATCCGTTCGCAATAAAGCAAGCAGCCCCTGCGAGGGGTTTTAATCCCTCGCAGGGGCAAGACATTGCAAATCTGACAAATAAACGACGATTGCCATTCATATGACGCATTACGCAAAGCTTCATACGCCGAAAAACAGTATCATTTTTCTGCTGCCGGGCGAATATCGGCTAAATTCGCGATCCTTTTTTAAATATCCGATACACGCAAAGAAATCAGACATTAATCACGGACGTCCAAATCTTTTATATAGCAGCGCCTGCGCTTATTCTGTATCTTGTCGAAGGATTTCCACTGAGACAGCACCTTATAGTTCGTCTCGAGCATAGGCCCGGTCTCGGCATATTCCACCCCGTTCTTCAAACAGCTGGTATAAAAATGGTCGAGCAGCACTGCGTTGACGCCGCGCCCCTGATACTCGGGCTTAACGGCAACTAACAGCATATCTATGGCGTTGTTGCGGCACAGAGCCTTGAGAATCCCGACCCACCCGAACGGCAGGAACCGTCCTCTGCTGCGGCGCAGCGGCTCGGATATAGACGGCGCCGCGACGGCAAATGCGATGAGGGTTTCGTCCTTGTCGAGCACAAAGCAGGAGTAGTCGGGATTTATAAAAGGCTTGAACTTAGACGTATATTTCTTTATCTGCTTCGGAGTAAGAGGCACGACGCTGTACAGAGGAGAATATGCCTCGTTGACGAGGTCGAACACCTTATTTACGTACGGCCCGTATTCGAAACGAGTCTTTATTTGAGGCGTATGAAGGTTATATTTACGCAGTACGTACTCAGACACGCGCGACAGCTTGCTGCGTATCGGTGAATCCTCGGAAGGCACGAAGACCTTATACTCTATCCAGTCTACGTCTTTTTTATATCCAAGCCTTTCGAGATGAGCGTTGTAATACGGATAATTATAGTATGTAAAGAACTGGTTGCTGCAGTCGAAGCCCTCTACCAGCATGCCCTCCCTGTCCATATCGCAGAATCCGAGAGGACCGTGCACCTGGTCACAGCCTTTTTGGCGCGCCCATTCTTCCACCGCGCCGAACAGTGCTTCGGACACTTCAGCGTCGTCTATAAAGTCGACCTGAGAAAACCTTACCCGTTTCGTATTCCACTTATCATTGGCTTTATGGCTCAATATAGCGCCTATGCGCCCCACAAGCCTGCCGTCCTTATAAGCCAAGAACGCTTCCGCCTCGCAGTATTCGAACGCAGGGTTTTTCTCTCGGTCCCAGTCCTGCAAGTCGTCAGAATACGTAGCCGGTACGAACAGCGGCTCATCCGCATATAAAATATTCGGAAAATCTACAAATTGCCTGAAATCTTTCTTTGTTACCGCCTTTTTAACCGTAACCATATCACAGTTCCCCCCAAAAAACAAAAGTATGCCCCAACGGCGCCGAATAGCAGCAGGCTATCCGTCGAACGCGAATTTAACCTTGCCGTCCTCAAGTTTAAGAAAAGAGTCGAAAGCCTTGCCCGTGCGAGGCGATACAAATCCTTGAATCTTAGATGTTTTGCCTGTCTGCAGCAGCAGCTTCATATTTGACTCCGAAATAACTCTGCCGCAAATATACGAGCTGACCTTAAACTTGCAGCCATCCTTATATCCCCTGCAGCCGTAGCCGAACCTGATGCGCGTCACCTCTCTGCCGCAGAGCGGACATTTACCCACCACGTCTCCGTAGCAGCCGTCGTCATAGTCGGTCTCCGGCGGCAGCGGCTTGCGGCATATTACCTCCGAGATCTCTTTTTCGGCCAGCTTGACACTGTCAGCGACGGTCATTTGGCCATGGTAGACTTTTTTGAGTGCGCGTCCAAGCTCGGAGGTCTTGTATTTATCCATGCTGATACGCATACGGCTCAGAGACTCTATTAAAAATTCGCCTGCCGGCAGAATATGATACACGTCCTTCTTCAGCTCTATATATTTGCTTTTGCGCGCATTGTTTATTATACCGGTGCGCGTGGCCTCCGTCCCGAGCTCCAGGCCCTCGAATATGGCGCGATAATCCTCATCGTCGCCCTCTTTGGAAGCTCCCTGCGCCTTATCTTCCCTGAACGGATTCTTAAGATAGTTATTGAGCGTTTCTATAGTGTAATGTTTAGGCGGAGCGGTTTCCTTTTCTGTAGGGCGGAAATCCACGGCCAGTTTATCGCCCTTCTGCATGCGGGGCAGGAGCTTGTCTTTCTGCGTATAATCGTCGTATTTGGTCCACCCGGGCTGCAATATGACCGAACCCTTAACGGTAAAAGTCTCTAAATCTCCTACATCGACCGTTATTTCAGTTCTTTCGCTTATGCAGTCTTCTTTACAGAATACGGCGGTAAACCTGCGCACAACGGCAGAATAGACTTTCTTCTCTATATCCGTTAAAGCCGAGGGATCGGGTATTTTATATGTAGGGGTAAGCGCGGAGTGCGACTCTATCTTGGAGTCGTCAAATATATTTTTGCCCTCCTTGAATACGACCGGGTAGCCCAGCTTGGCAACGGAGGCAATAATGGATTTTATCTTGCTTTTTTCTGCAACGGCCAAATACTCCGAATTGGTTCGGGGGTAGGTCAGGTATCCGTTTTCGTATAACTTTTGAGCCGCGGCAAGGCTGTCGTCCATAGACATTTTATATTTCTTGCCCAGGAAATTCTGAAGCTTTGACAAAGAATACAGCTTGCCCGCAGACAACGTCTCACGCTTACGCTTTACGGCCGTCACTACGGTATCAGCAGCGTTATACTCATCACACAGCTTTTGGGCAGCGGCAAGCTCGTCTTTGGTAAACTTTCGCTTACTGACAAGCTCTACAGTACACCCGTCCACCTGAGTCTTGCTGACGACGGCATAGTACTTATCTTTTTTGAAATTTTTGATGGACATGTCGCGGTCATACACGGCCTTGACTATGGGCACGATTACACGTCCTACGCGCAGCAGCGTGCCCGTCTTGAGCGTGGCGTAACGCGTAAGATTAACCCCGTACAGCCAGTCTATGTATGTGCGGGCAAAGCCCTCGTCGGCCAAATTCTCATAGTCCGCTTCAGGCTTCATCTCGCTCAGCGCCTGGCATATGGTCTGCGGAGTCTGATCCGGCAGCCACAGACGAAGCTGAGGTTTGGCGGTGCGCAGGGCGTTCTTTATACACAGGCGGACTATTATCTCTCCCTCTCGGTCAGCGTCTCCCGCATTTACTATGGCGTCGACGTCATCGCGGTTGCACAGCAGGCAGAGATTATCAAACTGCTTTTGGATACCGGCGTCGACATTCCCGGAGGCGTCGCGCCTGAGCTTAAAACGGAACTCGGTCGGAAAACACGGGATAGAACTCATCGACCATTTACCGTCCGAATCGGACTGCCCGCTATAATCCTCCACGTCGCAAAGGGAAAACAAATGGCCGAAAGCCCAAGTGACTATATATTCCCCGCCCTCGAACCAGCCGTCCCGGCGTTTAAGCCTGCCCCCTCCGAGAGATTCTATACCGTTCACTATATTGCGCGCAAGGCTGGGCTTTTCAGCAATTATCAGCTTCATAAAATCCCCTTCCCGCGCGGCAGCACTAACCTCCGTAAAGAATAAAAAACGAAGTATATCAAAATATTTTTCCGCACTGCGTGATACGTTCGAGTCAGCATTTATCTGCAACACGGCTATATTCCGCGGACATAAATATACCGCGGCTGCCGAGCCGTACTCAAAATATTTATACAATGCACAGCCCATATCTGCGCCCGACAGCATATATTCTACCACAAAAGCCGCTAAATGTAAAGAAATTTGACCGCACAGGCAAAATTTAATAATTAGTTAAAACCAAAGACCTTTTTTCATTAAAAGTTCGAAATCATATTGTCTTTTCGGCCGCGCTTATAAAAGCTGCGGCAGCGCTGTCCTGCATTCTCTATGAGCGAGACCCTAAAGGAGTTTCATTATATTTTTACTGCGATAAATATCGCGGCAAACTCCGTATCATACCGCTCCGAAACAGTCAATCCCGCGGCCTCGATACAGCCGGCAGTCTCATCAGCGTTATCGGGGTATATCTTCACTTTATATGTGCCGGCATCGATAAACTCACTCGGGTTCTTATCGATCGAAAGAACAAACCTGCCCCCACGGTTCAAAAGTTCTGAAACCTTGCGTAATGCTCGCTGCTTGTCCTCTATATGCATAAAAGTCAGAGAAGAATAAACGACGTCAAAAGTGCACTCAAACCGATAATATAAGAAGTCACCGCAAATCAGGGTCACATTTTTGTATTGTGCAAGATTTTCTTTCGCCCGGGCTATTGTCTTAGGCGAAACATCTATACCGTAAAACTTCTTACACTGAGGCGCGGTCCTAATGGCAAGTCTTCCGGTGCCGACGCCGATTTCGAGCACAGAACTGCTCCGGCTAAGCTGCATTTTATCGATAAATCCCTGACCGTCCCATTTGTCCATATATGCCTTAAGGGGTTCCGGGTCGCGGACAGGGTCGTTGTCTTCGTCGATGAGACAATCATAGTGACGAATGACGTTATTTTCCAAAAATTCTTCCATCCTCAAGTCTCCCGTTACTTTTGCGGATATTTAAATACAGCCCCCTGTCATTTCCTGCGCCGCGGCGCTGCTTCCGCCCTAAAACTGCATTACGAAACGACGCCTTCAAGCCCTGCTTACGCCTGTAACCGCTATGAGGACCGAGTCTCGCGCTCTGCTATAGCTGCCGAAGACATCACTGCCGCACTTGCAACCTCATCAATTGTCGGTCTTAAGAAATACCCTGCATACCGTTTGTTTATGGCTGCACAGATTCCTCAAAAGAGACGGACCATACCCGACCTTACAGAAATCAGTCCGTGTATCTTTTCATAAATCGGATTTCCGCAGATTAAGTATTAAGAATTTAATCATCGTTATCGGACAACTTCATCTGAGCGCTCCTAAACGGACTCGGCTCTTTCGGTTTTATAATATCCTGCTCGGATATTTCACCGTACAGCAACGGGGATAAGGGGTTATGCCGGCTGAAGCAATCGCTCACAAAGGCCTGGTTGAAACTGGCATAACAATAAGCGCAGCCGTGCCCGCAGGTGTTATACGCGCCGATATCTACGCTCGAGACACAGCGGCAGGCGGCGCGCTGGTTCATGTCACGTTTTACATCAAGCTTAAATTTGCCTATACGCTCCAAACGCTCACGCTCTATACAGGCAGCGTGACCTATATTGTATTTGTCCAAATCGATATTCTCGGCGCAGGTGTCGATGTAAATCCCATATTCACCCGCAATAAGGCTGAACCGCCCCGCCAGATCGTCAGTCTGCGCGGGCGTCGGAGGATGAATGCCGAGCGGGAAGAGGCGGCTCTGAATATTTTTATACATATCCAAAAAACTTATCGTGCATTTTTCGGTATAGTCCCCCAGCCTGCCGCAGAAAGCCCGGAACGTCTCTATATGATAAGGCAGCGTATATGTATCATTGAGCAAAATCGGGTCATAACGCCACACCACACGCTCACGGCCGATAACTGAGGAGAGCTTTTGAAATGCAGGTATAACGATGTCTTCTTTCGAAGGAACGTTTTTTTCTATATCGGCACCGTATGGGTTGAGAGTAAATTGAAAGTAGTATGTATAGTCATGCAGCTCATTCAGGCGCCCAAGCATCGGATAAGGATTCTTTGTCCAAAATACGATACCGTCTACCGCTTCGGGTGACAGCGGTATCTGACTTATCCAATGGGGATTCCTCGGGTTTCTGACACAGACGAAGCCCTCTTTAATCCTGTTAAAAAACCATTCGGAATAATATGCGGGGATATCGGTGCGCCTGCTTGCGCTGATTATCAAGTTTACACCCTCTTTGTCATAAAACCGCTCACACAGCGGCAGTATTTTATGTTACGCGGCGCAAAGTCAAAAAGATTGTCGAAATAATATTTTAATCCGTCGCAACAGCGTATTTATCATCAAATTCAAGACACACCCATTGAAATTATTTTAACATAGGATAATAAAAAAATCAAGGACGCCGCCTATAAACCCATAAACGTACAAAATCAAAAAACCGCCGAAAAGAACGAACCTGGTTTCAGAATACCGACACTGTTACGGAATAAAAACAATTTTCTAAATTGCAATATCAAATAGGACAGAATTAAAAATAAAATCAGCAGAGTGGTAATTGAAGATTTTTCGAGGTAAATTGTTAATCCAGTTTTCGACAAACGCAACTTGTTCATCGGTAATGTTAT
>CALXAN010000069.1 GCA_944386305.1 uncultured Clostridia bacterium | reverse complement strand
AGCCCGCCCACGTGCGAGGAGGCCATGACCCCGCCTTTCTTTACCGCGTCGTTGAGCAGCGCCAGCGCGGCCGTGGTGCCGTGCGCGCCGCAGGTCTGCAGACCCATCTGCTCGAGTATGCGCGCCACGGAGTCGCCCACCGCGGGCGTGGGCGCCAAAGATAAATCTACGATGCCGAACGGGGCGCCGAGGCGTTTGGAGGCCTCGGAGGCTATCAGCTGCCCCATCCTGGTTATTTTAAACGCGGTCTTCTTTATCACGTCCGCCACCTGGGTCAGGTCGCCGCCGCACTTTTCGAGCGCCGCCTTGACCACGCCCGGGCCGGACACGCCTACGTTTATGGCCGTATCCGCTTCTCCCGCGCCGTGAAACGCGCCCGCCATGAACGGATTGTCCTCCACCGCGTTGGCAAAGACCACTAACTTTGCGCAGCCTATCGAGCCTTTCGCCGCGGTCTGCTCCGCAAGCTGCTTTATCTTTATGCCCATATCTCGCACCGCGTCCATGTTTATGCCCGCTCTTGTGGAGCCTACGTTGACCGACGAGCATATATTGCGCGTCACGCTCAGCGCTTCGGGTATGGAGTCTATCAGCGCCTGGTCGCACGGCGCCGTGCCCTTATGGACCAGCGCGGAAAAACCTCCCAAAAAATTGACCCCGCATTCGTCTGCCGCTCTCTGCAGAGCCTGCGCGTAGGGGGTGAGGTTCCTCTCGCCGCTGGCCGCGGCTATCTCGGCTATCGGAGTGACGGATATACGCTTGTTTATTATAGGTATGCCGTATTCTTTCTCCAGCTGGCAGCCCGTGTCCACGAGCTTGGCAGCCTTGCGGCAAATCTTGTCGTATATCCTGTCGCAGGCGCGCTTCATATCGTCGCTGGCGCAGTCATACAGCGATATGCCCATGGTGACCGTGCGTATGTCCAGGTGCTCCTGGGTTATCATATGTATGGTTTCGAGTATGTCGGTATCGGTTAGCATGGCCCGGCCTCCCTATATGGAATGCATTGCGTTGAAGATGTCTTCGTGCATGGTGTGGATTTTCAGGCCCCTGCTCTTTCCCAGCGCGTCCATCCTGTCGACAAAATCCGTGAATTTTATATTCAGCCCGGATATATCTGCCAGCATTATCATTACGAACATGTTGTCAAGCACTTTCTGAGTAATGTCGAGGATATTAGCGTTTACTTCCGCGCAAAGACTGCTGACCGCGGCGGTTATGCCCACGGCGTCCTTGCCTACGACGGTTATTATCGCCCTCATGACCGTATCTCCTTAACTGAAAAATTTCTCTCGTCACGTCTGCCGGCGCCCCTGTGCGCCTTCGTCCTGCCAGGCTGCAAAGACCGTGACTGATATCGTTCAGTATATTATATCTTAATTTACCCCGTATGTCAAATCCGCGCCGATGCGGCGCAAAAAGCCGTACTCTGCCGCAGGATTTATAGTGTATAAAGCGCCGCTTTGCCTCTGCGCAGCGACTCCTTGACGTCTATTATGCGCTGGTTTGCAGAGCCTCTGAATATCAGCGATATGTCCTTGAGCTCCTGCACGAACGGCCCGTCCACCAGCACGTCGACCCCCCTCAGCAGGCTCATCGCCGTATCCGGGTCTCCCACTCTGCCCGCCGCGATGTCTTCAAACAGGTAGCCGGTATAGCACCAGACGTTTTTCTGCGGATAAGTCTCCCGCGTTCGCCGTACCAGCGCGGCCAGCGCGGGCTGATTGGCGGGCTCGAACGGCTCGCCTCCCAGCAGAGACAGGCCGCTTATATAGCCGGGGGCGAGCAGCTGCATGATGCGGTCCTCGGTTTGAGGCGTGTAGGGCAGGCCGTAGTCGAAGTCCCACGCCTCGGAATTGAAGCAGCCCCTGCACCTGTGCGTGCATCCGCTGACAAACAGCGATACCCTCACTCCCGGACCGTTCGATATGTCATATGGCTTTATAACGGCGTAATTCATGTGCCTGTCCTCCGTTTTTTTGTTAAAGAAATATCTCCCCCGCGGGTATGCTGCGGGGGAGACGGTGCTTTGCGCCTGCTACAGGTGCAGCACCCTTTCTTTTATTTCCTGGGTTCTGCCCTGGTTCCAGAACTGGGTGCCGATATATCCGCAGGTCCTCCTTGCCACGTTGAGCTTGGACTCGTCGGTATTGCCGCACTTGGGACACTGCCATATCAGCTTGCCGTCCTCGTCTTCGACTATCCTTATCTCTCCGTCGTAGCCGCATACCTGGCAGTAGTCGCTCTTGGTATTGAGCTCGGCGTACATGATGTGGTCGTATATGTACTGCATCACCGACAGTACTGCCGGCAGGTTGTTCTGCATATTCGGCACTTCCACGTAGGATATCGCGCCTCCGGGCGACAGCGCCTGGAACTTGGCCTCCAGCTCCAGCTTGGAAAATGCGTCTATCGGCTCGGTCACGTGCACGTGGTAGGAGTTGGTGATGTAGTTCTTGTCCGTTACTCCCTTTACTATCCCGAAACGCTTCTGCAGACACTTGGCGAATTTATACGTCGTGCTCTCCAGCGGCGTGCCGTATATGCTGTAGTCTATATTCTCGGCCTGTTTCCACTTGGAGGTGTATTCGTTGAGCTTTCTCATCACCTCAAGGCCGAAGGCTTCGCCCTCGGGCTCTGTCAGCTTCTTGCCCGTCATGCTGTACACGCACTCCCACAGCCCCGCGTATCCGAGGGATATGGTGGAATAACCGCCGTGCAGCAGCTTGTCGATGGTCTCGCCCTTGTTGAGTCTCGCCAGCGCCCCGTACTGCCACAGTATCGGCGCGGCGTCCGACTTTGTGCCGGACAACCTCTCATGCCTGCACTGCAGCGCCCTGTGGCACAGCTCCATGCGCTCGTCAAATATCTGCCAGAACGCGTCGAAATCCTTGCCCGCCGACAGGCCTATGTCTACTAAATTGACCGTTACGACGCCCTGGTTGAAGCGTCCGTAGTATTTGGGCCGGCCGTTTTCGTCCACATACGGGGTAAGAAAGCTGCGGCAGCCCATGCAGGTATAGCAGTTGCCCCTGCCGGTCTTGTCTATCTTGGTCTGAAGCATTATCTTCTCGGATATATAGTCGGGCACCATGCGCTTGGCCGTGCATTTGGCCGCCAGCTCCGTCAGATACCAGAAACGTGTGCCGGGCTTGATATTGTCCTCTTCGAGCACGTATATGAGCTTGGGGAACGCCGGCGTGACCCAAACGCCCTTCTCGTTCTTTACCCCCACATAGCGCTGCTCGAGCATTTCTTCTATTATCAGCGCCAGGTCGGCTTTCTCTGTCTCGTCCTTGGCCTCGTTGAGGTACATGAATACAGTCACGAACGGGGCCTGTCCGTTGGTGGTCAGCAGCGTCACCACCTGGTACTGTATGGTCTGCACGCCCTTGCGTATCTCGTCCCTGAGCCTCTTCTCGGCTATGCGGTTTATGACCTGCGGCTCCACGTCTATGCCCGCGTCCTCAAACTCCGCCTCCACGCTCCTGCGTATCTTGTCGCGGCTGATTTGTACAAACGGGGCCAAATGCGTCAGGCTTATGCTCTGTCCCCCGTATTGATTGGACGCGACCTGTGCGATTATCTGCGTGGCGATGTTGCACGCGGTGGAAAAGCTGTGCGGCTTCTCTATCATCGTGCCCGATATGACCGTACCGTTCTGCAGCATGTCCTCAAGATTGATAAGGTCGCAGTTGTGCATATGCTGCGCGTAATAGTCCGAGTCGTGGAAATGTATCAGCCCCTCCTCGTGAGCCTGCACTATGTCGGGCGGCAGCAGTATCCTCCTCGTAAGGTCCTTGCTGACCTCTCCGGCCATGTAGTCGCGCTGCACGCTGTTTACCGTGGGGTTCTTGTTGGAATTTTCCTGTTTGGCCTCCTCGTTGTTGCATTCTATGAGGCTTATAATCCTGTCGTCCGTGGTGTTGGACTGGCGTACGAGGCTCCTGGTATAGCGGTAGGTGATGTATTTCTTAGCTACCTCGAAGGCTCCGTGCGCCATTATCTGCTTTTCTACTAAATCCTGTATCTCCTCCACGCTCATGGCCCTGCTGTGCTTCTGGCACTGCAGCTCCACGGACTCCGATATGCGCTTTATCTGCATCGGAGTCATGCGCTCCTTTTCTTCTACGACATTGTTCGCCTTCGTCACCGCCGCCACTATTTTACCTATATCGAACGGCACCTCCGCTCCGTTCCTCTTGATGACGTTCATGTCCTGTGCTCTCCTCCCATATATGAATCAAAAATCTGAGAATTAACAATATATTGTGCCGTATGTGCAGCCGGCACACATTATGTGGGTATATATTAACATAACTGACATATAATGTCAATGTTAAAAAGTCATAAATTAAATCCGTTTTTGGACGGGATTATCTACGTATGCATGCAGGTTTTCGTGCTGTTTTTTCGAGTATTAAGCCGAAAATTGTGTCCGAAATATTCCAGCTGTTTCGGCTCAGTTCAAAAAAATGTTACAAATATATTCTTGACTTTGTGCCCCGGCATATGATATCTTTTCGATAAAGTAATACGTGCGGCCGCACGTATAGAATGGGGCGATGAAAAATGCTTGCACAGACACCTCCCATGGGTTGGAACACCTGGAACACTTTCGGCACCGATATATCGGAGGAATTAATTTTACAGACGGCGGACAAGTTTATCGAGCTGGGCCTCAAAGACGCGGGATATGAATACATAGTCATAGACGACTGCTGGGCCGAGATGCGCCGCGATAAAAACGGCAGACTCTCCGCTGATCCCGTGAAATTTCCGCACGGAATGAAATATTTGTCTGACTATATTCATTCCAAAGGCCTTAAGTTCGGTCTGTATTCAAATGCCGGAACGAGGACCTGCAAGGGTCATGCGTCCAGCTTTGACCATGAGTTTGAAGACGCCGAGACATTTGCGGAATGGGGCGTAGACTACCTCAAGTATGATTTCTGCAATAAGCCGGCCGGGGTCGACGGGCCTCTGCTGTATCAGAGGATGGGCATAGCCCTGCGGGAGTGCGGGCGGGACATTGTTTACGCCGCGTGCAACAGCCTTCCGGACGTAGGAGAATGGATACGCGCTACAGGGGCGCATCTATACCGGACCACGACGGATATCCAGGATAACCCTATAAGCGTCAAGAACATCGCCTTCAGCCAGCTTAAAAAGCTCGGCTATTCGGCAACGGGGTGCTATAACGATATAGATATGCTGGTAGTGGGAATGTACAACAGAGGCAACGCGGCCGTGGCGTTCGGCGGCTGTACCGACGACGAGTACAGGATGCATTTCGCGCTTTGGTGCATGATGGGCGCGCCGCTGATGATAGGCTGTGATATACGGGATACTTCTCCCCAGTCCGTAGAATTGCTGAAAAACAAAGGCCTCATACGCATAGACCAGGACGCGGAATGCCGCCCGCCGTCTGTCGTAGGCGGGCAGATAACGGATAAGCTGATACTGTTCCGCATGCTGACGGATAACGAATACGCCATAGGTATATTCAACTACACTGACAGCGACGAGCGCCCTATATTGCTTAATTTGTACGACTGCGGCCTGGCGCGCACGTCTCGCCGCGGGCTTACCATGACGGACGTATTTACCTCGGAGACGTTTGAAAATGTGGACGAGACTGTTGCGGTTCCGATGAAGCCCCACCAGTGCAGAGTGTTTATAGCCAAGGTAGTAAATTTAGCCGATTGACAGCCGGGTTTATTCATATGCGGGCGCTTTTTTGTTTACGGTTCGCTTCCGCGGCGCCCGGCGGCGGCTCGGAATATGCAACGTCCGGCGGTTTAACACGCCGGACGTTGCAGCAGAATGATAACTTTGCCGGCGGTTATCCGGAATGCCGTACCGTTCAGGCAGATTAACCTGCGACAAAGTTATCCGATTTCGATAAGTTCATTCTACGCTGCGGTCTATATGGCTCAGCGCCGAGCTGATGGTTTGGTCGGCGGATTCGCGGCCGAATTTCTCTACCTGTATGCGGTTCCGCTCCGCGTGCGTAAGACAGCCCGCGCCGCAGGCGCAGCCGCCCTTGCAGGCCATGCCCTCGATAAAATTTGTGCCGTCGGCATGCTTTGCCGCCTTGAGCAGCGCGGTGCGGCATTCGTCTATGCCGTCGCATGATACCGCGGCCAGCTCAAACTCCGCGCCGTGTTCCTTCAGGCCCTGCGCCACCGCGTCCGCCAACCCCCCGCAGCGGGCGAATATGCGGCCGAAATACGAGGCGTTGTCCAGCGCCGTGTCCGTGAGCTCGGATATCTCTATGCCGCGGCTGTCAAAAAGCGCCTGAAGCTCCTCGAACGTTATGGCGCTGTCTACATACGGGCTTACCTCGGGCTTGAGTATCTCTGCTTTTTTGGCCGTGCAGGGACCGATGAAGACTACCCGCGCGTCGGGATTTTTTTCTTTTATATATTTGGATATCGTGGCCATGGGGGAGAGGTTATGGGATATGTTGTCTTTCATCTGCGGAAAATACTTGCCCACATAGTCTACGAACGCGGGGCAGCAGGAACTGGTCAGAAATCCCTTTTCGCACAGCTCCGCCGATTCGGCCCATGCCACCATGTCCGCGCCTAAAGCAGCCTCGACCACTTCGTGAAACCCCAGCTCTTTTATCCCGCTGATGACCTGGCCCAGCCTGGCGTATGTAAACTGGCTGGATATTGCGGGCGCTACCACCGCGTACAGCTTGTACGCCCTTCCTCCGTCGCTGCCCTTGATGAGGTCTATTACGTCCAATATATATGATTTGTCGCTTATGGCTCCGAACGGGCACTGGTACACGCACGCCCCGCAGGCTATGCATTTGGAGTCGTCGATAAGCGCCTCTCCGTCCTCGGCCATGGATATGGCGTGTATTTTGCATGCCTTTTCGCAGGGGCGTTTTTTGTTTATAATGGCGCTGAACGGGCATACCTGAGCGCACGCGCCGCAGTTGATGCACTTGCTCTTGTCTATTACCGCATGCATGTCTTCGTCAAAGGTTATGCAGCCCTTTCTGCACACGTCTTCGCATCTGTGCGCCATGCACCCGCGGCACGCCTCAGTGACCTCGTAGCCGCTGGCGGGGCATTCGTCGCAGGCTATGTCTATTACTTCTATGACGTTTTTATCGTTTTTGTCTCCGCCCATGGCCAGCTTGACCATCTCGCCGATAATGGCGCGTTCTTTGTATACGCAGCAGCGCATCGAGGGCTTCTTGCCCGGCACTATCTGCAGGGGTATGTCCAGCAGGTTGTCCGTCAGCTGCCCGTTCCAGTAATGTTTGGCTATGGTGCGCAGAACTTTATATTTTAAATGCTGCACTTTCGTGTCGAATTTACGCATAAATTTCCGCCTTTCCCGAACCTGGCGCATAAACGCCCCGGCCGTGAACCTTAAGTGTATACGGGCCCTCGGCTTCTGCAGGCAGCGCCCGTAAAAGCGGCTTCGACCCCGTTCGATAATATTATATCAAAGTCCCGCGATTTTTTCAATACCCATACTTTAACTGAAGAGAAAAGCTGTTCCTGCCTGTCGGTCGGTTTCTGTTTCGGTCTTCGGTCCGCGCTGTTTTTTTGATATTTCCGCTCGGCGTCCGCGCCGCTTTTTTATCAGGCTGTTTCTAACCTGCTGTTTCTAATAAATGCTCAGCGGCCTGCGCCGTTTTTTCGGAAAAAGTTTTTCTGCTTAGCAATATGCGCCGTCGGGTTTTTTGCGGATGTCTGTGTCGGATTTTAGCGGTTTGCGCCGCTTTGTTAAATTTTCTGATTAAGCGGCATGTTTTTTTAGATAAAGTTTTTCTGCAATGCGCCGCTATTTTTGGATTAAAGCTGTTAACAAGCGATCCTTTTTCGGATAGAGTTATTTTCGTTTAGCAGAGTTTTTCAAATAGAATTATTTTTTCCTTTTTTCGGATACGGCGCGCCCCGCCGCAGAATCTGCGGCAATGAACGTTGAGGAAGATTGACTGTTAAAAAAATATATGTTATTATTTATAAAAATGCTTCATTATTAAGCTTGAAAGCAATGCTTCGGCATAACGCCGTATTTGTTTTATTTTTAAGACGGGCCGCAGAGCCCGCGAACAAGGGTCACGGAGGGTCGTATTATAATGAAAAAGAAAATATTGATAGCTCTTGCGGCTGTGGCCGTGGTTTTAGTCTGCCTGTTCTGCTTTGTGCATGTTTGGCGGCCGGCTACGTGCACGGAGCCGCGCAAGTGCAGCATATGCGGCGCTGAGCGCGGCGAGCCGCTGGGGCATGATTTTACTCAGCCGACATGCACTCAGGCTTCCGTATGCACTGTATGCGGCGCGGAGGGCGACCCCGCGACCGGGCATGAGTGGCTGTCGGCCGCTCAGGGCTACAGGATATGCCTTGTCTGCGGTGCGGAGGAGGGCGAGCGCTATGACTACGAGAATGAGATAAACTGCGCGCATGTCGCTCTCTATAATGTAGGGTCCGATTACATGGTCTATTCTGCGGGCGCGGACGAAAGGTGCTATCCCGCCAGTACTACCAAGCTTGTCACCGCCTGCCTGGCCCTGACGTACCTTGACCCCTCGCAGGTCATAACCGTGGGCAATGAGGCGCTGCTTGTCGGCGCCAATTCGAGCACTGCGGGGCTGATGATAGGCTACAGGCTTACGGTTGAGGACCTGCTTTGCGCGCTGCTCGTCCCGTCGGGCAACGACGCGGCCTATGTCCTGGCTTATAACGTGGCGGTGACGGCGGCGGGCGGTCAGATGAGCAGAAGCGAGTATATAGAGTATTTTGTACAGTTGATGAACGACTTTGCGGCCGAGGCGGGCGCGCTGGACACGCATTTCGAAAATCCCGACGGCTACGACGACGCCGACCATTATACCACCGCGTCCGATATGATAAAACTGACCATAAAGGCTCTTGAGTACCCGCTTATAAGGGAGATTTGCGCGATGACGAACGTGTCGCGCACCATCGCCAGCGGCCAGCAGGTGAGCTGGAGCAGCTCCAACAGGCTCCTGTTCAGCTCGGGTGAATATTATTATCAATATGCCACGGGTCTGAAAACAGGCTCGACTCCTGCGGCGGGCAGCTGTTTGGTAGCCACCGCGCAGAAAGGGGAAGAGGAATACATAGCCGTTATAATGGGCTGCGCGTCCGACGCGGACAGGTATACCGCGGCAAGGAAGCTGTTTGCGTCCGTCTTGGGGGAGTAGTATATGGATAATCGAGTCTTCGTCTCGCCGTGCGGCGATTACGTCATGCCCGATATGGAAAGGGCGCTGCGCGAGGTCCTGGCGGGCGTAGGTATAGAGGATATAATCAAGCCCGGCATGCGCGTAGGCGTCAAGGTCAACCTTGTGTCTGCCATGAAGCCCGCCCGCGCCGCGACCACTCATCCGCTGCTTGCAGCGCAGCTGTGCCGCATATTGGCGCGGCTCGGCGCGCAGGTCGTGGTGGGCGACAGCCCCGGGGGCCTGTATAACCAGGCCTATGTCGGCGGTGTATATTCGCTCTGCGGCATGCATGAGGTCGAAAAAGCGGGCGCGAGGCTCAATCATAATTTTGATACCGCGCAGGCCGATTATCCGCAGGCCGCGTATGCCAAGACCTTTATGTACACTTCCTGGCTGGACGAATGCGACTGCATAATCAACTTCTGCAAGCTTAAGACCCACGGCATGATGGGTATGAGCGCGGCGGTAAAGAACATGTTCGGCGCCGTGCCGGGCACATTCAAGCCCGAGTATCATTACGTCTATCCCGACGCATACGAGTTTGCGGGAATGCTTGTAGACCTCAACGAGTATTTCAAGCCAGTCATATCCATAGCCGACGCGGTCGTAGGCATGGAGGGCAACGGTCCCACCGCGGGCAGTCCGCGGCGTATAGGTGCGCTGCTGGCTTCGCGCAGTCCGTACGCGCTGGACGCTGTGTGCGCAGAGCTCATAGGCCTGCATGTGTCCGACGTGCCGACCCTGAGCTACGCTGCGGATAAGGGGTTGGGGCCCGCTGATATAAGTCAGGTTCAGCTTGAGGGCAGTCTTGATAAGTTTATTGTTGCGGATTTTAAAAAAATAGACAGGCAGGACGGCCTGGGATTTCTGCGCGGCACGGGCTTTGCGGGCAAAGTCGTATCCAAGGCCCTCAGCTCCAGGCCCGTGCTGCAGGCCTCAAAATGCATAGGCTGCCGCAAGTGCGAGCAGATATGCCCCGCCAAGGCCATAAGCATGCGCCGCAGCAGGCCCTCTATTGACAGAGGCGCTTGTATAAGGTGTTTTTGCTGTCAGGAATTTTGTCCCAAAGGCGCCATGGTAGTGCGCAGGCCGCTCGTGGCCAGGGTCCTGAACCGCAAATAAGATATTTTTATCGTTGAGTCTCTGTTTTTTTAAGGTTATTTTGCTGTTTTTTTCTGATAATGGTGAAGCATCCGCCGCGTATTCGGGCCGAATACGCGGCGGAATTTTTTTATACTGTGTTCAAGCTGTATATTGCGCAGGGACGATGATTTTTTAAGAAGGCGGATAATTTCGCTGCCAATGTTATCTATAAAAGCGGCGCTGAGTCTGACATTTTGCGCCTGTCATGCTTATTTATTGTCACGGCGCGGCGCTTGCGCATCCGCGCATCGCCCGTAAGCCGAACGAAATCTCTCAGAGCCGAGCCATACGCGTGTTTGTAAAAAAAACGAGTGCGCGCCTGTTATACAGGCGCGCACTCTATTTTATTTGAGCTGTTCGGCCAGCTGTCTGAGCTGCTCTGCCGAGCCGTCGTCCAAGTCTGACATAAGCTTGACCGCAGGCTCCGCAAACCGTATATCCTTGCAGTCCTGCAGCATTTGGCGCATTACCCGCGCCGCGGTCGGGGCCCAACAGCCGTTTTCGATAAACGCTGCGGTCCTGTCCCTGAACCCTCTGTCCGTCAGCGCCTGTATATATGCCCTCATGGCCGGCATTACGTCGCCGTTGTATGTAGACGCCGCCAGCACCAGCTTGTCGAACCTGAACGCCGAGGCCACGGCCTGATACATGTCGCAGCGCGCAAGGTCGAACGTCTGCGTCTGTACTCCGTGCGCCGCCAGCATTTCGGCCAGTTTTTCGGCCGCCGCGCCCGTGTGTCCGTATATGGAGGCGTAGGCCACGGTCACGCCCTGCTGTTCGGGCCTGTACGACGACCATGTGTCGTACAGACCGAGCATTTTACGCATACTCTCGCCTGCAAGCATCGGTCCGTGCAGCGGGCATATGCCCGTAAGCTGCAGCGCTGAGGCCTTTTTGAGCACGGCCTGCACTTGTGCGCCGTATTTGCCCACTATGCCTATATAGTATCTGCGCGCCTCGTCTATGGGGCTGCAGTTTGCCGTCGGTACTCCGAATCTGCCGAATGCATCGGCCGAAAACAGCGTTCCCGTCTGCTCGTCGTAGCTCATCATCACCTCGGGCCAGTGTACCATCGGTGCGGCGATAAACCTGAGCGAATGTCTGCCCAGTCCCAGCACGTCGCCCTCGGAGAGCTTGAGCTGCCTGTCGGCAAAATCTGTGCCGAAAAAGCCTTTCATTATCGCAAACGCCTTTGCCGACGCGGCTATTTTTGCCTGCGGGTATTTGTCCGCAAACGCCTTTATGCCTGCCGAATGGTCGGGCTCCATATGGTGGATTATCAGGTAGTCGGGCTGTCTTTGGCCGAGCGAGCTCTGCAGCAACTGCAGCCATTCGTCACAAAAACGCGCGTCGACGGTGTCGAGTACCGCGACCTTTTGGTCAAGAATAACGTATGAGTTGTACGTTACTCCGTCGGGCAGGGGGTACTGGCTCTCAAACAGGTCTGTGATTTTGTCCTGCACCCCTATGTATTTTATATCGTCCGCCGTAAACATTTTTGCAGCATCTCCGTTTCACGAATTAGAGGTTGCGCCATGCGAAGTTGTCCTTTTCCCACTGTGACTTTTCCAAAGAAGCGTTGACCCTGAGCTCTGCGTATTCTACGTCGAAGTCCGCCCCGTCGGAGGATATCTCCACGACGTTGGCTATATCGAGCACGGACGTGTCCTCTATCTTAAAGTAATAGCCCTGCCACCTTGTGTACGGCGTGACGTCGCATTTGCCGCCGTATGTCAGGGGTGTGGAATTTATAAACACTTTGAAGTCTTCGGGCTTGACGTCTTCGGAGTCTTTGCCTCGAGCGCCCAGTATCAGGTATACCTGCGAGCCCTCGGGCACGATGCCGCAGCGCGCGCGCACTTGTTTGAAGTAGCCTTTCTGCGCTGTCAGCGGCAGCGCGTTGGCCGAGGGCTGCCATTCTTCAGACAGGTCGTGGAATGTCACGACGTGGCGCCGGGGTGCGTTTATCGCGGTTTGGAGCTCTCCGCCGTTTTTGTACAGCTGCAGGTAGAAATCCTTCATATATATTTCCTCATGCAGGCAGCGCTCCTTGCTTATCTGGTGGTCGTAGTCTATAAATACCGGGCGCATGTAGTTGAACAGATACGTGAAGTCCGCGCCCGCCGAAAGGTTCTGTGCGCATGAGCCCAGCGCCGTTTCGTGCGTGTTGAGATAATAGAACTCGCCCTGGGGATGAGCCCTGAGTATAAGGTCTATGCCCGCGCCGAGACGGACGTTGTACGGTTCGAGCATCTTTTTCCACAGCTCTATGGGCATGTCGTTGTCCACCGAGACCCATCTCGGCGTGGCTACTATCAGGTCCACTAATTCTTCTTTGGCCCATGTGATGAAGTCGAAGCCCAAATAATAAGAAGTCAGGGGCATGCAGTAGGTGCGTACGCACATGTACAGGGTGTGCCCGCGCTTCTGCTCAAACTCGTCCAGCATGGCCCTTATACTGCGTATGTAGTCGTTCATTATATTAAGGCCCTCGTATTCATGCCCTATCTGGAAGCAGAACGGCTCGCGCAGGAAGTCCAGCTCTATGCCGTCTACGTCGTAGCGTTCCAGCGCCTCGCGCATGTAGGCCATCATATCGTCGCGCACTTCTTTTTTGCCGTAGTCGAGCGTCCCGTCGAAATATCCCGCCCTCGGGCGATGTCTGACTCTGCGGTACTCGGGGTGATCCATCCAGAATTTGGAGAGCATGAACGTGTTGTCTTCGGCTATGCCGTGCACGTCGTTCATCCTGAAGGATATCCACGTCCTTACCCCGTTGTTGTGGAAGTGTCTGTTCCAGGCCTCGAATATGTCGAAGCCGTCGCGTATGAACATGTCGTAGTATTCGTTCTTTTCTATTATCTCGGGTTTGAGGTTATATGTCTGTTCTTTGCTCTTGTAGGCGTAGCTGTCGCGCACCTTTGAGGGATATACGGACAGCAGGAAGTTTACGTTGAACGCAAAGTCTGTCAGCTGCGTGCCGAGGTACTGGTCGGCGTAGGCTTTGGCGTCGCTGTCCGTGAGCCTGAAGTCGTCTCCGAGATAGCTTCGCGCGGCGTTCATTTCGCCTATCATGTGGTTGGGGTCTTCGTTCATCATTATCTTTACGTCGGGCAATTTCCTTTTCATGGCGTAGGCCTCCTGTTAAACGTGTTTTTTTAGGAAGTTTTTTGTATCGGATATTTGCCGCCGCGCTTCGGGTTACCCCTCGGCGCGTATTTATGTCCTGATTATACATTCAAAGCAGCGTTTAGTCAATAGAGACGGAAAAATAATTGTATTTTTATCCTCAGGCCCGCAGTTTCTATATAAAATCGATAGAGACGGAATAATAGTTTTTTATCCCGAATGCCGGATTTCCCGGTCGTGTGCGCTGCCGCGGCTACCTGCAGGTATATATACGGCAAAGAAGCCGCCCGTAAGCGGCTTCTTCTGTTTTTATCGGCCCGTTAATATTTGAGCAGTTGCAGTGTTTGATTGTCCGCCTGCGCGGGAAATTCGCTGTGCGCCTGCCGATCCTGCGTCTGTTTACTCTATTCCGAGAAATTCGGCCGCGTTGTTGTACAGTATGTCCTCGCGCTGGGTCTCGCTCAGCTTGATTTTCATAAAATATTCCAGCTCGGTGCTCAGCCTTTTTACCGGATAGTCCGTGCCGAAGAACACTCTGTCGTGCCCGAACTCCGAGATAAGCCTGCCCGCATGCTCCGGCGATATCATCCACAGCGCCGAGGACGTGTCCACCCATACGTTCTCGCACCTTGACAGCAGCTGCGCGCCCTCGTCGTACACCGTGTACCCGCCCAAATGCGCCGCTATCGTGCGCAGGTGAGGGAAGTCCTTGTGTATGTGCACGAGCCTTTCGGTAGCCGAAAAGTTGTATTCGGGCCGCCTGTCTCCCATATGGAAGCATATCGGCAGGTCTTTTTCCTGCATGATTTCATATGCCGGGTAGAGTCTGCGGTCGTCTATGTTTACGCCCTGTATGTCAGGGTGTATCTTTATGCCGCTCAGACCCAAAGACAGGCCGTACTCTATCTGCTCCTGCATATCCGCGCAGTCCTGGTGCAGGCCCATAAAGCCGTAAGCTTTAAAGCCCTCTTTTTTTGCGTCCGATATCACGGAGGCGCAGAACTCGTTGACATGGCGTACCTGCCTGGGGTTCGTCGCCACTCCGAGTACGAGAAATCCTGCAAGCCCCTCCGCGTGCCCGTCCGCGCGCATCTGTTCGGCCGTGCCGTCGCCCTCGGCGACGAACGAGTAGAATTTCTCGAGGTTTTTTACCGCCTTTTCTACTATCGCCGCGGGGTAGTTATGCGTATGCATGTCAAAAATTTTATACATCCTCATTCACGCTTTCCTTTTTAAAACAATCCCGTATTTTCCTGCCGTATGCTCTGTCCGCATACAAATTATATATTAGCACAACTTTTTTTAAATTGCAATACATCCGCCGTACGGGGACGAGCTCGCAGGCGGCCGATATCCCGTAATTTCACGTCCTTATGACATTAGATATGTCTGCCCTCTCTGACGCGCGGCATTTCGCCCGCCGCCGCATATCGGCCCTGAGGGTGCAGCTGTTTCTACGGTTACTCTATGCGCCTGCCGCAGAACCTGAAGAAATTAACTTTTAGCAGAAGACATAAAAATATTACGTATGCCTGCGTTTACGGCCATTTCGGTCTCGGCGTAATGAAGTAAAAAAAGAGGATGAATTGCTGCCGGCCGAGGCGGTCGGCTGCCGTGAGCGAAATTCGCAGCTGCATCTCTGCCCGGCTGTCCGCGGTTTTGTCTGCGCTGCCCGACACGGCCGCGCCTTATCGGGCGGGGAAACGCTGATATTAAGAAAAGCGTATTTTTAGCCTTAAGCCTTATATCTTTTTTTCCGTAAATTTTATTGCAATCGTTTTATCGGGCGGGGAAAGGTTGATGTTAAGAAAATAAAGCGTATTTTATTATCTTTGAGCTTTATTTCTTTTTTTTTCGTAAATTTTATTGAACCCCGCTGCGCTTTATCGGGCGGAAACATGCTTAAATAATAAACATTTTTATTTGTTTTTAAATTTATAAGCATTCTAAATTGCAATATCAAATAGGACAGAATTAAAAATAAAATCAGCAGAGTGGTAATTGAAGATTTTTCGAGGTAAATTGTTAATCCAGTTTTCGACAAACGCAACTTGTTCATCGGTAATGTTAT
>CALXAN010000068.1 GCA_944386305.1 uncultured Clostridia bacterium | reverse complement strand
AGAATTCATAAAAAAATAGCCGAACCCAGGGCCTAACCTACGCATTCGGGGCACGGGCCCCGTCCCGAAGACTCGGCCTGTTCTACGGAGGACTCGTAAAGCACCTGCTGACCGGCAAGCAGAGGGCAGTCCTTGTCCGAATGCCACAGCTGCGAATCCTCTGCGTAATATACAAACTGCGACACGCCCGAACCGCCGGAAGTCTCGGCGGGAACGGAGTCTAAACGATACGTATATACCGGGCTCTGCGAACCGCCGAACAAAACGACTGCGCACACCGCCGCAAAAGCTGCGACGGCTATGACAGAAACAATGACGCCGCGGACGGAATATCTGCTCATCGTTCTCACCTCCGTATACGCGTCGAGCCGCATTACACTACAACAAAAAACATACTCGCTCGGCGCGAAAATATCAAGCCCAAACGCCGAATACAGCTACGCACAGGCGCAAAATATCGCAGGACTCGACTTTATAAGGCAATTATATAATAAATTACGAGCTTTTTCAATACACGGGACGCAAAAAAACTGTTTACACCCCGCCCTGTCTGTGATATAATACCGGGCGTAAGCATAATATACGGCAGGTCTGCTGATTTTTTTATACGGACTGCCGCTGGGCGCGGCCCTCGCGGCCCAAACAGAATACGGCGGCGTAAACGGCTGCTAAAATACAAGCAGACAAATATTCGGAATCGGGGCGCATATATGACAGACAGCATCATCAGCCATTTCAATCCTTTCCCCACGCTCATATCGGAGCGGCTCGTCCTGCGCAGAGCGTACCTGACGGACACGGACGACCTGTACATATGCATGAGCAACCCCAACGTATGCAGATACGAGACCTGGACGGCGCATTCCAGCGTGATAGACACGCTCGGATACGTCAACAGTCTCATGATAAAGCACGACGAGGGCGTATGCACCGAATGGATAATCGAAAATAAAAAAACTCAGCGCGCCATAGGCATGATAAACGTCCACGATATCTCCGAGCGTAACCGAACCTGCGAAATGGGCTTTTGGCTGGCCGAGGACTGCTGGGGTATGGGATTCGCCTCGGAGGCGGCCCGGAGGATAGAGGAGTTCATGTTTGGGCAGACGGGCATAAACAAGCTGATATGCATGTGCGCGGCACAAAACCGACAATCGGAAAAAACTATCAGAAATCTCGGCATGCGCCACGAGGGCACGCTGCGCAAGCATATTTTGATAAAAGGGGCGTATAATGACATTAAAGTATATTCCATACTAAAAGAAGAATACAACCCTAAAAGGCCTTAACACAAAACATAATTATGACAAAATCACATCACAATTACATCTTAAGCCAACGGTATAATAACGTCATATTAAAGAAACGGAGGTTCACGGTATGGATAACGAAAACAAAGGATATGAACCTGAAATGAATCAAGACGCCGATATCTACGAGGATATCGCAGACAAGCCCGAGGAGAACGCCGAGGCGCTGAGCTCGGAGCAGACCGAAGCGGAGAACGCCGGGGAGCTGGGCTCGGAGCAGACCGAAGTGCTCGAGGACACGGCGGAGCCCGCAGGTACGCCGCAGACTCAGTACACTGTACAAGAGAGCGGATACGCCGCAGGCGCCGCCGCTCAAACATATCCGCCTAAAGCGGCAAAGAAGAAAAAGCGCCGCTCTTCCCCATGGGTGGCAGTCAGCATGGTATGCATGCTCATTGCCGCGGCATGCATAGCCACGTCGGTATATTTCTTCCTCGAACGCTCCGACCCGGTCGACACGCCGGACAACGGCAGCGACACCGTGCTGCAGGATCCTGATATAAACAGGGGCGAGACGCCCGACTACACCTCGTCGCAGAACAGCGAGACGGGAGAGCTCGACAATACGTCGGCCATTAACAAAGCTCTGCCGAGCATAGTATACATCGAAACAAGCGGCAGATACAGCTCCGGCAGCGGCTCGGGAGTAATAATGACCGAGGACGGGTATATACTCACCTGTGCGCACGTCATAAGCGGAGCGTCGCAGATATCGGTAATGACCAACGACGGGCAGACCCACGAGGCGTCGATGGTAGGATACGACGAGACGGAGGATATAGGCGTCATAAAGATAGAGGGCACGTTTACGCCCGCGGAGTTCGGAGACAGCGACAAGATAGTGGCGGGTCAGGAAGTCATAGCCATCGGCACGCCGTACAGCAAGATGTTCTTCCAAACCTCGACAAAGGGCATAGTCAGCGCGGTACGGGACAACATGACGTTCTCATCGCTGAACCTTACGCTCGACGTAATACAGCATGACGCGGCCATAAACTCCGGCAATTCCGGCGGCGCGCTCATAAACATGTACGGCCAGGTCATAGGCATAAACTCCATAAAGATGAGCGGCGAGTATGAAAATCTCGGATTCGCCATACAGATAAACGAGGCTCTCGACTATGCTCAGCAGATTATCGCCAACGGCTCGGTCGAAAAGCCTGTGTTAGGCATTACCGCACAGACCTACGGCAACGCCGGCGGAGTGCTCGTGGCGAGCGTGAGCGAGGGCAGCGGCGCGGAGGCGGCCGGACTGCAGCCCAACGATATCATCACCAATATCGACGGACAGAAAGTCAATACGCTTGACGAACTGTCGGCGATACTTTCGGATAAAGAAGTCGGTGACAGCGTGACCCTGACCGTGTTCCGCAGCGGAGTGCTCAGAGACTTTACGGTAACGCTGGGCAGCTCGTCAAACTGATAAAAACGAGCCTATGCGCGCGCAGCAGTTTAAGAACTGCACCGTATGAAAACAAATTATTTACCCTCACATTATGATAAATACCGCGGCGCCGATGCCCTAAGCACGGCGCCGCGGTTCAGCGTGTATAAAAAAAACGCGCATTGAAGTCCGTCTGTGCTTTCGGCCCGTTGCGGCCGCATAAAAAAAATTGAGCCGCCTGTCTGCCCGTGAAGACAAGCGGCTCAAAAGCTCATTGCAGCAGTCCCGACTTTTTAAGCGCGGTGACGCAATAGCGCATGACAAAAAACATCACCAGGCCGCACACAACCGACGATACCAAAGAGAACAGCAGCCTCGTGCCCGCATAGACCCACGTAAGAGCGATCTTGGAATACAACTGGCTGATCCACACGGTGTTGAGCAAATTGGCCGCACTGCCGGCAAGCAGGCAGAAGCCGATTTGGCCGTAAATCGTATAAGGCAGCTTCGGTAAAAAATATATAAATGTACCGGCCAAAAAGCCTATAATAAAATTACACAGCGTAAATCCGGGATGATACGCTCCCTGCGGTACGAGCAGCGCGCACAGCACGTCGCCCAGCGCCCCGACGAGCCCTCCCCACAGCGGGCCGAAAATATAACCCGCCAGCATTATGGGCACGTAGCTGAGGTTGACGGAAATCTGCTCCGTTATGCGTATGCCCAGGAACCTGTCCAGCACCAATGTCAGCGCCGCCAGCATGGCGCAGATCGCAAGGGCCACGAGATTGTGCCTTGCGGAACCGTTAATGCCTAAAAACTCCCGGATACTTTTTGCTTCGGACATATATGGTATTCCCCTTTCCGCGGAGGATATTTTTTTTATTGCAAAAAAAAATCCTCCGGATAAAAAATATCCAGAGCAATCCACCAATAAAATCGTTAAATTCTATCAAACAGCGGATGCGACGTCGCACCGCAAGGCACGGGCCTTTTCGTCCGCCGGCAACTTCCCATCACGTCCGAAAATATACCCGGACTCGGCGGCACTTAACGCGCGACATCTACTCTGTCAGGTGCTATTATACTACGTATTTATGACAAATATATGACAAAACGGCGGTGATTGGGATATTTTTTCGCAGCTCTTGACTTTTAGGGCAAAAAACGTTATCCTTATTATAAATAACCGTCTCGGACAGGTCACGCGCAGGTCGGCTTCCGAGCGGGGGCGCGGCGCATAAAGAGCCGCATCTACATCTGCGCAAATCGCTGACTGGAGATGGATCTGATGGACACCATACTGAGCGTCATCCTGCTGATGCTATACGTTATAGTCGCCGGATGGACGGCGGGCTTTCACGCCATAAGGACGAGCGGCGGGCTGTCGGTATACGCGGCCTCAGACAGGCTGTCGGCGCATGCGCTGGGCATGTCGGCGTTCAGCTCGGAGCTGGGCATATGGCTGATGCTCGCGCCGTTTTTGAGCATATTCAGGAGTTTTGGGCTGCTCTCGTCGTACAGCGCGCTTGCGGCGGCGGGCGCAGGTTTTTTTCTGTCCTGGTGTCTGCTGGCGCAGAAAATGAGGATATACAACGAGATATCGGAGCCGTCGCGCACGGTTCCGTCCTTCCTGGCCCGCCGGCTCAAAGGCGGTACAGAGTCCGTGCGCATAAGCTTCGGCGCGTCCGGAGCGGTGTTCTGCCTGCTGTATGCCGCGGCTGCCATAAGCATGGCAGCCACGCTCATGCAGTGGATGTTCGGCATCAATTACACGCTGTGCGTAACTGCCGCGGCCATACTCGCAGCGGCGTACACGATAGCGGGCGGCTTTGATTCCACGGTAAATTCCGGCATAACCAAGGCCATACTCGTCACGGCGGTACTCGCAGTAAGCTGCATATCGGTCTACCTCAGCAGCCAGACGGCCGCAGGAGGCCGGGATCTGATAACGCTGATAGGCGGCGCGGTGCGCCCGCAGGGCTCATGGAGCGGTGCGCTTTCCGCGGCGGCGATAGGATTGACGTTTTTCGGCTCGCCGTCGCTGCTTCGGCGCTTCATGGCTCTGCGCAGACGCAGGGACGTGTTCTCGGCAAGGCGCGCGGCGCTGACGCTGATGTGCATAGGGGTACTGCTTTGCGCGGCGGTATGTACGGTCGCGGCCGTCGGCGGCATTTCAGTCTCGGACGGACAGACGGCGTATTCGCTGCTGTACATGCTGCTGAGATATCCGCTGATACAGGCGTTCGTAACCACGGGCGCGCTCATAATCCTTATACATTCGGCGGCGGTGCAGATACACATGTCCGCTGGCATGCTGTCTGAAGACTGCATACACACTATCTACCCGCCGCGCATAAAAGCGAAGCGTAAAGCCCTGGCCGATACGCTCATTTTAGCTGTGGTGACGCTGCTGGCCGCGATAGCGGCGGGCTTCTGCAGCAACGGCATATCGCTGCTGATATATGCGGCGTCCGGTCTGACGGCGGTCTTTGCCCCGACGGTCATAGGCTGCATGTTCTGCACGGGCATAACGGTCAAGGGCGCGGTCGCGTCGGCTGTAGCCGGGCTGCTGAGCGCCACGGCGGCGGCCTGCTTTATACCCGGGCCCGCAGGTATCGCTGTCTGCACGGCGGTATCCGCTGTCACGCTGACCGTCGTGTGCCTGTGTACAAAGAACCCGTATACTTCTCAAATCAAGAGCGAATACGAACGAGTGAGCCTCATACGCAAATGCAAGGGCCGAATTTTCAGATAATATTCACGCGCCTTTATCGGAGCTCAGAACAAAAAAACAGCGGCTCGAATATTTATTGAACATTAATAAAGCAGTCAGTTTTAAACATTTAAAGCAGCGCTCCCCTTTATCAACGGCTGCGCGTTTAGACTTATGTCAAGTAAAGACCGTGTATCACGCCGCAATCCCGATACTCAAAAGCCCCCCGAAAACATCACGTTTTCGGGGGGCTTGTATTATTCATATAAAAACCGCGTCTAAGACTCCCCAGGCGCATGCTCCGTCTGAGAATCGGCTGTGCGCAGCTCGGAGTTATATTTGGTCACAAAGTCAGAGACCGTCTTATCCGCCACGCGCTCCGCATTGCGCTGATTGCTGAAAGCGATAAGGCCGAACACCCACGCCACGGCGACCGTAAACACGCCCACAACGGCGCAGACAAGCTTATCGAACGGAACAGACCTCGATATACGGAAAGACAGCCGCCCCTCTGCAGTCTCAGACAAATCGACCCTGAAGCTCTGCCTGCGGCCCAGGAACACGTCGAGGATTCCGCAATCTCTGCGCACAGATACGCAGGCGGCCCCGTCCCGCTCCGTCACAGACACTGTATAGCCCATAGAATGCAGAGCGTCGGCTACGCGGGCAGCCGCGGGACGCACCGCACCGCAGGAATACAGCATATATGTCTTGTTAAGCATGGACTCATTATCCTTATCTACACTTAATCTGTCCCGTCCTGACGAGACAGATTAAGTGTAGCATATAAGCGTCGGTTTGTCAACAACCGCCGGCGGACAGGGTTCAGAGGGAACTCTGCAGGCGCACAAGCTTACCCGAAACGCCTCTGTCTATGGTATCAGCAAGACTGATTTTGGACGGTACTTCGTAAGAAGGCAGCAGATCTACGCACATGCGCCTGACCTCTCCCTCGTCCGTGAACGAGCCGCAGATTTTCAAGCCTATCTTTACCCCGCCTACACCGTCGTCAAAGCCGTAGGCCACTACGTCCGCGGTACGCGGGTCGCGCCTGAGCGCGGCCTCTATTTCCTGCGGGAATATGTTTATGCCCGCGCGTATAATCATATCGTCCGCCCTGCCGCGTATATACAGCTTCCCTCCGCGCTGCGCCGCGATATCTCCGGTACGCAGCCAGCCGCCCTGCAGGACGGACCGCGTCAGGTCGGGCCGCGCATAGTAGCCTCTCATAATATTCTTGCCCTTGACCCAAAGTTCGCCGTATACGCCCGAACGTACGGGGCGCCCTGCAGGGTCGAGTATTTTAAGGCTTACCCCGGGCAGGGCATAGCCGACGCTGCACGGATCGGAGTCAAACTCTCCGCAGGGCAGAAAGCTGACGCGGGTACAGGCCTCAGTAAGGCCGTAGGCGTGATATATGTCCGCTTCGGGAAACGCTTTGCGTATTTTTTCGGCCACGGGCCGAGACAGGCATTCGCCGCTGACGGATATGCCTCTGAGCGGCAGCGAACCTCTGCTCATGCGCGCCAGCAGCCCCAAAACCGTGGGAGTAGAACCCATGAACGACACGCTGCGGCTGCGTATCAGACCGAGTATTCCTACAGGGTCGAACCGTCCGCAGGAGAATACGATCCCGCACCCTTTTACAAGCGCGACCAGCAGTTCGTCGGTAAGCGCGGCGCAATGATACAGGGGTCTCGATATGAGCATGGTATCCCGCCGGTCTACCCGCAGATACGACTCTACGGCGCTTACATTGGCCATTACGGCGCTTTCCGTAAGCATGGCGCCCTTCGGCGTCCCCGTAGTGCCGGAAGTAAACATTATCAGTGCAGGACGCACACGGGCGGGACTGAATGAACTGTCGCATATGCCGTAAACGCCCAAACTCCCGTCCGCGTCGGTAACTACGCACGTGGGGCTGAGCACGTCCAGTATGCTGCGGCATTGCGCGGTCCCGTAGCGCATGGACAGCGGGGCGACGGGCACACCGGCCGCTATACAGCCGAGTATCGCCGTGGCTGCGGACAGCTCCGAGGCGCAGCAGACGGCGCAGCAGCCCTGCCCCGATATGCGCAGGGCAAACCGTTCCACGTACCCTACCAGCTCGTCGTAGCTTACGCAGACCCCGCCTTCCCGCACGGTACTGCCGCCGAAGCTGAGCATTCGTTCTTTTATATATTTCCACAACGTCAACGTTGACCCTCCTTTACTGACGGCCCGCTCTGCCGCACCGCCGTGCATGAACAGCTCATTCCTGACTCGGCAGGCCGTCGGGCTCGGCGGAGCAGGCCTGCGGCGCTTCGGGATCCAGGGACTCTACGCTTCGGCCGGCCCGGAACGCAGAGTCATAATCAGAGCTGCTTTCGCAGGCTATATCCCCAGGTTCGAGTTCCTCGTCATCGGCCCCGTCGGCGGCATATTTCTGCACAAGTTCGAACACATCCTCCACGGTCTGTATGTCAAAAGGATCCATGTCCGATTCGTCAAATTCTATACTGAACGCATCCTCGAGCAGTACCAGCAGGGTGACCATGCCCAGGCTGTCTATGCCCAAGTCCTCTTTCAGCAGACTTTTGTCGCGGATATCCTCCGCGCCGCATATCTGCCGTATCGCGTCGATCACTGTCTGTCTCAATTCCATGAGCGCACCTCCATTATTTGTTCTACTTTATTTCTGATAAACTCATACGTGCTGTCTTCGGACACGTCCGTAGGCACGAGTATGCCGCCGCAGCGCCTGCATATGGCGAGATATTCGTCTCTGAGCCGATACTGCAGCGGCATGTCTATATATCGGTCTTTTTCGGACGGCCTGGCCCTTACGCGGGACACGGCGGTAGGCACGTCTATATCCAAAAAGAACGCAGCATCCGGCCTGATAATATGCCGCGCAATATCGTATATCCATACGTCGCGGCCGTAGCCCCGCGCCCTGAGATTGGCCAGGCACGAGTAAAAATACCTGTCGCTTATAACTATCCTACCCTCGTCGAGCGCGGGAGAGATGACCTTGCGGACATGCTGGAGCCTGTCGGAGGCCGCCAAAACGGACATACTGCGGTAATCATATGCGGAATGCTCGGACGAATCCATATAATTTCTGAATATTTCGCTGTGTCTTACCGCATCGGTGGGCTGCCTGGTCAGCATCACGTCGCCGCCGCAGCGGCGCAGGTCCGAGGCCAGGCGCGTAATCATAGTGGTCTTGCCGCACCCGTCCAAACCGCAGAAGGTAATGAGCAGGCCTTTGAACGGATTGTTATACATGCGGAGCTTTCTCATGCCTTTACCTCCCTGAGCATGGCCGTGCGGTCGGGGCTGAAGAACCTGGACGCCACGTCCCTGTCCTCATAGACATAGACCGTTTTTTCCGAAGGCGCCACAACGGTGTGCAGCAGCTCCTGCCTGCCCTTAAGCTTCTGGCGCGCAAGCTCTGCGGCGCGGCTGCCCTTTACGGGCAGGAGCGCGTCGGTCCACAGCACGGCGCAGCAGCACTCGGCCTGCAGCCCCAGCTCTTCTGCGCGCGCGAACATAAAATCGGCGTCGCTGCAGTTGAACCTGCGTACCAGCATGTATATATCGCAGAACTTGTACATGGACATATCCCTGCGCATCCTGACCCACGGCAGGGCGGTCATCTCCTTATACAAATGCGCGCAAAGATGTATAAAGAAATCATGCCTGCTCGGAACGGGAATCGTGCACCCGCCCAAATCAAGCTGCACGCTGTCGGCCAATATACGGGATACGACGTCAGAACTCCCGTTTTTATAATCCATGGAGAAGTTAACGTCCACCTCCAGGAATCTCATATACGGCAGCCCGACCTCAAGGATATACGGTACCGTCTCTCCGCGCAGCATTCTTGATTCCACTATCTGTGCGCGGGAAGCGGGATCGAAGCGCCCGTCGCGTATCCAGCCCTGCCGAAAGCCCGCGGCCGAAAGCGCTCGGCCTATACGGGTAATATCCTCGCCCGAAACCAAAATGTCCACATCGTTGGAGGTCCTGCACCCGCGGGGATATTCCAGGCACAGGCGCGCACCTTTCAGAGCCGCATACCTGCCCGCGCAGTCGCGCAGCGCGCCGCTGAGCAGCCGCAGGCATTTAAGATAGCTTTTATTCCTCTCTACATTCTGTTCATAAGCCCCGCGCAGCGACCCGCTGAACTCCCGGTGTACCCTGCCGATAAGTTCCGCTTTTTGCAGCACCGTGTATGCAACGCCCTGCATGCGATTGAAAAACAGCTGCCCCAATACCTCCGCGTCCGCATACTGCGGCAGCAAAGCAGCCATAATATCTCTGTCGAAGGATTCCGGCCGGCAGAGCTGCAAAAACAGGCGCTGCTCATATGTATTCATATATTTTCTCTCCTTTTTCGGGCGTAGTCCGTGCCCGGTTTTTTATATTCGGATATAAAGTCTTTGAGAACAGACAGCTCGTCCTCGTCCAGCCGGCACACGGCTCCGTTCTCGGCCGCGGACAGCAGCTTGCACATTACGTTCAGCTCACGGTCTTGCAGATACATCCTGTCCATGTAGTAGTTGTCCGTAACATATACTCCGCCTCCGTAACGGCCCTGCTGAGTGTATATCGGTTCCGTAAGGCTCAAAGCGTCAAGATCTCTTCTGATAGTACGCTCGGAAACGCCGAATATTTCTGACAGATTTTCAATCGTCTCATATCTGCGCCGGCACAGCAGCTTGAGGATCTTAAAACGTCTCTCGGCAGTTTCCAAGCAATTCACCCTCCCTCCCGCGAATATTCTAACTCTTAAACCGGACAACCAGTGTCCGGTTTAGAATAAAAAAAAGACCTGAGTGCCCCCTCACTCAGATCCGGCGCGGCTGATTATCCTGTCGTGACCCCATGCGTTATCTACGCAAGCCATCCCGCCTGCGGAGACACTCTGTCCCCCGCGCGAGAACCCGTCTGCACGCAGCGCTGTATCATCGTCGGTTGCGTCTGAAGCCGACACATCGCGCGCAAACCCGTTATTTTAGACGCACTGCGGCCCCGCGCAAATATAATATATGTCGATCAACAGCTTCGATCCCGGCGCTTCAATGCGGCGCAGCCCTTTCGGCACCGGGCCTGACAACTTGACAATCCTGGATTTCTCTGATAAAATAAGAATGAATTATAATATTTTTCGACACAAAACGCCGAGATTACAATCCATACCACACGCTGAAATTTTATTTATCGGAAGTTAAAATTGCGTAATCGGAAGTTACTTCACACTTAGTATACACGATTATACGAAGTTTGTCAATAATTAACTGGAAGTTTTTGTCGTTTTTTGCAAGGAGATAGCATTATTATGACGTTTGGTGAAAAATTGAAGTGCGCCAGGCTCGCCCTTAACATATCGCAGAGCGAGCTTTCCGAACGCACCGGAATATCGGAACGTTCGCTGTACGCTTACGAAAAGGCAGGGGTTATACCGCGCAAACGGAATATAAAAAAAATATCCGAAGCCCTCGGAGTCTCTGTTGGCTACCTTATGGACGAGGACGAGACCGACCGCCGCAAGCAGATAGACAGCGAAATACTCGAGGCAAACATACGCAACGAATACGGGGCGCGGGGCGCGGGAGAGGCCACGGAACTGCTCAACAAAGCCTCGGAGCTGTTTGCGGGAGAAAAGTTAGACGACGTGGCAAAAGATGTGTTTTTCAGATCTTTAGTAGAAGTTTACCTTGAGTCCAAGCAGAACGGCCGGATTGACCAAAAAAAACGCGCCTCCAAGCGCATAAAAGATTGAACAAAAAAGAAAACGCAGCTATAAGATTGAACAAAAAAACAAAGTCCCGCGGGCCGACATTTAGTCGGCCCGCGGGGCTTTGAAGCTTGTAACTGCGCAAACTTAATACAAACAACAATTTGATAAATATTAGTCCTAATTCGACAAAGGTCAGTCCTAACGCGAACGGAATTTTCGGCAACGCCTCATGCGTGATAATTTATAACAGTATTTAATCAAGCATATTGTACATTGATACTATAATAATACAAATCAAACCTGACGATATACAGTTATTCGACGGCCAGCCCCACAAGCTCAGTCAAAGGTCTGAACTCGTAGCCCATATCACGCCAGGAATCTATAAGCTGACCGAGTATCTGGGCATTGGTCTCGGAGTTTAGATGCAGCAGAACAATCGCCCCGTTGTGTATGCGCCCGTTCAGCTTGTCGATCGACGCCTGGGGATCGGGCTGAGCGGCATTGTCCCAATCCTGATAAGCCAGGCTCCAAAAGACCGTCTTGTATCCTAAAAGCTGCGCCTGCTGAAGATTAGACACATTGAACTTACCCTGAGGAGGACGGTACAGCTTGGGCATTTCGGAACCGATTATATTGTAATACAGGCGTTCGACCTCCTCCAGCTCGGCTCTGAAAGCCTCCATGCTGCCTATACTGCTCATATCGGGATGAGTGGCGGTATGGTTGGCGACCGTATGCCCCTCCTCGACCATGCGCTTGACCAGGTCGGGCTGGGATTTAAAGTAATCGCCTACGAGGAAAAACGTGGCCGAAACCTGCTTTTCCTTAAGAATATCCAGTACTGTCGGGGCGTGACCGTTTTCGTACCCGGCGTCAAAGGTGAGATATATATATTTCTTTTCGGTATCCCCGATATAATAAGCGGAGTAGTTCGCCAGCTCCTCCGCTGAAACGTTTGCAATGGGCGGATCTCCCGATCCGCCCTGAAAGCTCAAGCCCCAATCCGTTATCTGCCCCGCCGCCGCCGCCGCGCTGCCCGGAGCTGCGGATATGAGCTGCAGCAGCTGCACCACCAGTACGACAAGCAGGAGCAGTATTGTAATAAGCTGCCATTTTGTCTTAATAAAATTAACGATTTTCTGCGACGATTTCATATCCGCATCCTCCTATTCGAAATACTCTTGAAGCTTTACCTTTTCCTCAAAGAATTCCTCCGAGCCTATGCCGTCGGGTCTTATGAATCTGTTGAGGCCGTACAGGCATTCCGGGTCGCCCGGTACAAGCACGTTCATCTTGTTCTCACAGGACAGAGTGGCTTTAAAACCCATACTTCTGACAATCTCCTCCTCGCCCTTGCTCACCGCGCCGAAAGGATATGTGAAGGCCTGGGGCGTCACGCCCGCCTTTTCGCTCAGAAGCGCCTGAGTGGTGGACAAATCCTGCTTAAGAGTTTGGGCATACTGCTCCATGCTCTCCCCGTTCAGCTTTTCCGTGCCGACCCTGCCGGAGGTAGAATGCATATTGTAGGAATGGTTCAGTATCTCCACACGGCCCGAGGCGGTCATTTCCTTGATATTGTCCCAGGTCACATGAGTGTAATACGGGCTGACCTCGCCGGAATCCGAATATTTCTGACTGTAATACCCTATTATCGAAATGACGATCTTCGAATCATATTTTTCCAGCAGCGGATAGGCGTAGAGATAGTTG
This sequence comes from uncultured Clostridia bacterium, assembly GCA_944386305.1. Taxonomy (GTDB): domain Bacteria; phylum Bacillota; class Clostridia; order Oscillospirales; family UBA644; genus CALXAN01. The sequence continues at coordinate 7,800 of CALXAN010000068.1, read as the reverse complement.
TTGTAATAGCCGTCGTCGAAAGTCAGAACAACGGGTTTATTTGGAAGAGGCGCGCCGTCGTACACGTAGGCTATCAGATCGCTTATAAGCACTGCGGTATACCCGTGTTCCTGCAGATAAGCCAAATCCTGCTCAAACGCGTCGGGCGATATGACGTACTTGCCGTGCATGGATTCATCTTTCAGCAGGCTGTGGTACATTATGATAGGCACATATGTACCGCCGTCGATCCCGCCCTGAGCGGGGACACTGTCGTCTTTGTTCAGCACTATGATGCATGCGGCTATTATGACACATGTAATTATGAACAATATGACGGTGACGGCCCTGTCTCTGCCGATTTTTTTCATAAAGCTTCACCCTGTCTAAATATATTGCCGCCCGCCGAAGATTATTCATCATGCAGCCGCCCGTTTCCCGCCGCCTAAAAAAACCGGCATATGATTATCCAACCGCGTCATGCAGAGGACTTTACCGCATATCTTGGTTATAAACGCAATGCCTGAGAAAAAAAACTATAAACGCCGATATTACCCTATGTCCGCCGAATTTATAGAAAAGCGTCAGCCGAATACAGCTTCAACAAGCCAAACAACTGATGACCGACATACAGCGGATATCTATACACATCCGTTTAAAATGATGTCGCCAAATATCCTGCTTTAAACAGCAGGGCCTGAGAAAACGCATACGAATCTTAAAAATTGCACAGAGGGGAATAATTAAAAAATTACGGCGGACAGAAAATTTCAATCTTGAGTCAATGCGCCCAATCAGAGGCAACTGTACCGATAAAAGCCCGAATCAGAGCCGGGTCTATCTTTTATAAAATTATCAAGCCGTATTTCGTAACTGTTATTAAGCCGTATTTCGTGACCGTTTTGATTTGAACCTGCCCGCAGGCTAATTGTCTTTTAGATATATAATTATCCCCCGCCCGGCAAAATGCCGGGCGGGGGAATGTGTAATCTAAACTGAATTATTTTGACAAAACCAACGTCTTATTATTTATACGCGGAGACGGCGCAGCCATACAATCCGCCGAAACGCCTGCTTTTCACTGAGACGTCGAGCAGCCTTCCGCGACCTCGGATTTAAAATCTGCCCTCCGCAGCAATCGGTCGCATAATCAGGTCATTTGCGTCAATCGATTATAAAAATCATCAGAAGTTCTTGATGAGGGTCGGTTGTATAACTTTGTAACCGTCTGACCTTTAAATATGAAATTATTTCCAATCTGTCCGCCCGTCAGCGGCGGCGAAGTAACGGCTACGCCTTAAATATGAAATTATTTCCGAACCTCATCATGTACTTTATCGGACGTCATGCTCTTTAAACATAAAGTTATCCCCCTCGCGGCTCTTGCCGTGAGGGGGATAACTAAATATTTTTTCTGAAATATGTTTTATTGTCTAAGTGCAAACAGACGCTTTTATTATTTAACTGCAGGCGCCGCAGTATCTGCCTCAAAGTATAAGTAAAGCGCGAAATTCACAGCAAGAGTGCGGTAAAGCGCAAAATCAAAGCTTAACGACTGAAAGGCAAGCGCATAACCGCCGGAGCTACAGCGTATCGGATAATCCTCTGCCTTTACCGTCGCCCAGCTCAGCCTTACGCTGTTTCTTCTTTTTGGCCGCGAAACGAACGATAAAGTATATGGCTACCATCAGCGCAGCCGTAGCCAAACAAACAACGGCGCATACCAGCAGCATGCTGTAGTTCACCGGTTCCTCGTCGGTCAGCCCGTCCATCGCTGCCCGCAGCTCGTCTATGGCCTGCTTCATCTGCTCCTCAGTGGCGGAATCGTCCTCGAGCAGAGCCTGCGCCGCTACAAGCGCGGCCGTAAAGCGCGAATACGACTCGGGCGAATACAGCTGAGCCGCGTCCGAAGTGATGAGAGCCTGCGCCTCTTCGACCAGTTCGCGCAGCTCGACGCGGTTGGATACCACCAGCGCCAATATATGCTGGCGCAGATCGGCTTCCATCTCAGAAAACTCTTCGTCCGTGGCCTCGGGGTTGTCAAGGAGCTCCTGTGCCCTCATTATGGCGTCCACAAGAGCGGTATAGGATTCCTGCGTATATTCCGAGCTCGATATCTGCAGAGCCTCTTCGAGAGTGTTCTTGAGCTTGCCGCGCGGAGAAAATGACAGCTGCTCAATGGCAAACAATATCTGCTCGGCCATGGACAGTTTATCTTCCTCCGTAGCGTACGGATCGTCCAGCACCTCTTTGGCTGCGGCGAGTATATTTGTAAGATTTGCGTAAGACGACTCGGTATAATCCTCGGGCAGCAGAGCCATGGCCCTGTCGTAAATGTCCTGCAGCGCTACGACCAAATTCGCTATAGCGTCAAGTATTGCGTCTGCCGCGGCCTGATATTCCTCGTCCGTGGCAGTACCTTCGTCCAAAAGTTTCTGCCCCGCCTCGACAGCCTGCTGCAGGGCCTCTACGGTGGACTGCAGATATATCTCCAAATTCAATTCGCCGGCGGCCTCTATGGCCAGGCTCAGAGCCTTTCTAGGTACGGGGGCAAGATTGTCCATAGCCTGCCTGAGCGCGGCAGCCTGCTCTCTGAGCTGGTCTTCGGTCGCGTTGCCCGCGTCGAGCAGAGCCTCAGCCTGCTCAAGCACAGACATAAACGCCTCGAAAGACTCGGCCTGATAATCCTCGGATTTGAGCTGTCTGGCCTCCAGCACAAGATTCGTCAATATCGAAAGGGGCGACTCTTCCATGGACGCCAAGGCGTCGCGTAGGCCCTCCAACGCATTCTGCACCTGCGAATTTACCGCATCCTCATTCTCCAGTACGGCATTGGCCGCCTCGATTGCATCAGTAAGCGCTTCGAAAGAAGCGGCGCTGAAGTCTGCCTCACGATACTGGGAAGCTTGGTCCACAAGATTGCGCAAATCCTCTAAATCGGTAAGCCGGACCAAATTATTTAAAGCTGAGTTGAGCGCCCTGACCTGCGCGGCCCTGTCGGAGGCTGTGGCGGAGGAACGGTCGAGCACGGCCCGCGCGGCGCTTATGGCCGAGGTAAGGGCCGCAAAAGTCGACTCCGTATACAGCGACGCGGTATAATCGGAGGCGGAATCCACCAGCTCCTCAAGCCTGTATACCAGAGCCGATATAGCCGAATCGATAGAAGCGACGGCGCTGCTGTAGTCCGAATCGGTAGAGGAAGCGGAATTGAGCACGCTGCGCGCGGAAGATATGGCTGAAGTGAGCCTGCGGTACGAAGCTGTAGTATAGTCTGAAGACGGCAGGTCCTCAGCCTGCGCGATCTTTGACTGCAGGGATTTGTAGCCCTCGGTCTGAGTTCTGTCCACGACCCTTTGGACATTAAAGTCAAAGTCTATCTCCTCCACGTCCATATCCACTATCAGTCCCGATATGGACACGAGCGAATCCGACTCGGAAAAAGACCTCAGCGCAGTACACGTAACCGTGCCGAGGATCCCGCTTGAGCTCACTTCGGTGCCGGAATAGGCCACAAATTTCCCGTTCGCGGCGGATTTTTGTCCGTCGAAGCGCTCCAAATACGCGCCTGCGGACATAGACTCGTACTCAAGGATATCGGAGTTGAGCTGCACCTCTATCTCTATGCCCGCCGCGGCCGCAGAACCCGACACCTCAAACAGTATCTGCACCGTAGAGCCCGCCGCGCCCGACGTGGGGACCTCTGCGGTAATGGTAATGCCCGATGCCGCCGAAGCGGGCACGGCAAAAGCAAAGCCCGCAAAGAGCGCGGCTAATATTATAACAGATAAAATCTTTTTCATCAATTCAGCCATCCTTCTGCTTAATAAAAAGGCCCCAAAATCCCCGCAGCAAAACCTGCTGCGCACGCGCGCACCGCATCAGTTTACGGAATCGCGCATGCCCGCTACGTACTGGAATATTATCATAACGTCAGCGATATTGACCCCTCCGTCGGAGTTCACATCCGCCAAAGTCAGGAAATCAGCGTCCGCGGTCCTCATGCCCGACACATACTGGAACACCAGCATAACGTCCGCGATATCCACCCTGCCGCTCTCGTTGACGTCGCCCGAACCTGCGGAAACGGGAGTAGTGACGTACAGCGAGGCGCTCACGTTAGACTCGCCCGTAGACGACACGGCGGAAACCTCTATGCAGTACCTGGTATTTGACGTCAGGCCCGTACAGGTATAGGAGGTAGAGGTCACATACGCCCTCTTTACCCCGTTTACATATATGTTATAGCCCGTCGCGCCCGACACCGAGTTCCAGCTGACGGAAACAGAGTTCTTGGTAGCCGACGTATATTTCAAGCCCTGAGGCGGGTCGGGAATTTCCGCGCCGCCGCCCTGCAATATTGTCACGCTGCCGTCTTGAGTAGAGAACGAGATATTCTTTCCGCTGCTTTCCTGCAGCTCCACCACGTCTATATTCAGAGGCAGGACCGTGCCTGCGGGCGGAGACTGCACCATAAACTCGACCACTGCCAAGGTACCGGTCTGAGTGATGCCCTCGGCGGAGATCAGGCCCACGTCTATGACGCCGCTCTGCTGCGTATTGGCCTGCATGAGCACCGACTCGCCTATATCTACCCCGCCTACGGATATGAGCTTGAGGTTGGAGGAGTCGTAGCGCAGCCTGAATCTTATATTTGAAAAATTAGAGTTGGAATCTATCTTGACAGCTACCGACACGGAGCGGTTGGCATACGCTCTGACGGACGCTGCGGATATGGTTATGGTCGCCGCCTCGGACGTGAGATACACATAGCTGCCCGTAAAGATCACCGCGGCGGCAAAGAACAGCGCGACCGCCGTCAGAAAAAACTTACGCATACTCTCCTCCTTGCGCGCATCGTGTCCGTCTGCACCGAGCGTCCGCGCCGCCCGGGTTTCGAACCGCAAATCCCCTCGCACAAAGCCGGCCCAAGCGGCGCGGACAAGACAGAGGGAAATCAAGTACATTATAATATCTATCGGCGTCTTTGTCAAGAAAAAAAGAATATATGCCGCAGCGGCGCGGATGCTGTCGCAAAGAGTTCGGGCAGGGACAGGGATATTTTTTTCGACAGCGCGGTTCGAGTGTTTTTTTGCAGCAGGAGTATTAAAATATATGCACACGGCGCAAAAACGCCCCCGTTCCTTACGCGGGGCGCGGAGCCGCGAACGGGAGGTTTTGACATAATGTTATCATACAGCGTCGACGACGATATCCTGACGGTGTTCATAAAGGGCGAGCTCGACCACCACACCTCGTCGGGACTCAGGGAAGAGACGGACAAGCTTATAGACAGGTTCAGCCCGATAAAAACGATACTGGATTTCAAGAACGTGACGTTCTGCGACAGCAGCGGCATCGCGTTTGTGCTGGGCAGATACAAGCGCATGACCGCCGGCGGAGGCATACTCGAACTGACGAGACTGCCCAGGCAGGTCGCCACGATATTCGACCTGGCCAACCTCGGCAGCCTTATAAGGATAACCTGAAAGCTAAGGCACATAACAAGGAAAGGGGCTCTACATATGAAGTTTATAAACGAGGCAAACATAACCTTCCCCAGCAATTCCAGCAACGAGAGCTTCGCCCGCATGAGCGTCGCGGCATTCGTCTCCCAGCTCGACCCCACCGTAGAGGAACTGGCGGAAATAAAGACCATGGTCTCCGAAGCGGTGACTAACTGCGTAGTCCACGCATATGAAAATACTATAGGCCTTGTACGCATTCGCGTTCAGATAAGCGATTCGAGGGCCGTGCGCATTACGGTCAAAGACACGGGCAAAGGCATCGAAGACGTAGAAACGGCCAAGCAGCCCTGCTTTACCACAGGGTCCGAAGACAGGGCCGGAATGGGCTTTACGATTATGGAAAGCTTTTCGGACAAGCTCAGGGTAAAATCCGCGCCGGGCCGCGGCACGAGCGTGATAATGGAAAAAAAGATAATTAAACGCGGCTGACGCCGCTGCGACCGAACGAGGAACATATGGATTCAAATCTGCAGCTGCTGCAAGCGCATCATTCAGGCGACGCATCCACCGAAAAGGAGCTCGTGGACCAAAACATGGGCCTGGTAAGATCCATAGCGGTAAGATTCCTGTACAGCGGCACGGACTACGAGGACCTTTGCCAAATAGGGTGTTTGGGGCTGGTCAAGGCTATACGGAACTTCGACTTTTCAAAAGGCGTGATGTTTTCTACATACGCAGTGCCTGTCATAATAGGCGAAATCCGCAAATTCCTGCGCGACGACGGCCCGGTCAAGGTCAGCAGGAGCATACGCGAACAATATATCAAGATACAGCGCGCCGAGCAGGCGCTGTCCAAGCAGCTCGAGCGTTCGCCTACCATAAGCGAAATCGCCCGTCACACGGGGCTGCAGCCCGAAGAAGTGATAAGCGCCATGGACGCGGGCGGACGACCCCTGTCTTTGGACGAACCCGTCGCAGAATCCGACGACAGATCGCTGGCGGACATGGTAGCGGACGAAGACTCCGTATCCGACATCGAGAGACTGGCGCTCAAGGACGGCATATCGCGCCTCGACCCGCTCGACAGACGTATAATAAGCCTGCGCTACTTCTGCTCAAAGACCCAAGTACAAACTGCGCAGATACTCAATATGACGCAGGTGCAGGTATCGAGACGAGAGAAAAAAATACTGCAATCTCTGCGCGCATACATGCAGTAGCGTGCCGTACTTGACAGGTACGAATCGGGTTGCCAAACGCGGCAAAGCCTTCTGATGCTGCGTTTCCCGATGCAGATAAGCGCTTCCAAACTGCCGCGCACCCGCAGGCGCAAAGCTTATTTTATAAATACAGTGCGGGAATACGGGCTAAAAGCTCTTGGACAGTGCAATCACAGAAAAAATCTAAACCGCCGCGTACCCGCAGCACAATTTTTTTTACAAAACGCGCCTTGTCTCGGGAATAAGGCTGTACTTGAAAAATTGGGTTGTGAGACCACAGAAAGTCATCCGCAAAACGCGCCCCATTGCGAAATAAGGCTGAACTCAAAAAACTGAGGGTGTAGAAAATTAAAACTGCCTCGCATCCATACAAATACGGTGCTACGGGCTTTAGACTGTGCAATCACAGAAAAATCAAAACCGTCGCGTATCCGCAGGCGCATAAATTATTTTACAAAGCGCGCCCCGTTGCGAAAATAAGGCTGAACTCAGGGAACTGAGGGTGTGGAATTACAGAAAATTAAAACTGCCGCACGCCCGCAGTGCATTTTACAAAACAATCCCAATACGACGCGTAAATAAGGACGCAAGACTGAGAAAATGAAATCACGGATAAATCGGCCGCAGTGCGGACAGCCCGCGGCGCATCGGCACGCGCCGCGGCATAACGCGGACGGACTGCCGTCCGCGCGGCTCTGAACCGCCGCGCCTCCGCGTTTGCGTGACGGGCCGCAAAAAACAGCGGCAGCGGAATGCAAATAAAGTATTGACAAACATTTAACCAAATGCTATAATAACAGAGCCGATTCAAAATTTCAGACTTTTACGGAGAGTTGGCCGAGCGGTCGAAGGCGACGGTCTTGAAAACCGTAGATGGGCAACACCCATCCCAGGGTTCAAATCCCTGACTCTCCGCCATACAAACAACATACTTACGGAGAAGTACCCAAGCGGTGAAGGGGCTCCCCTGCTAAGGGAGTAGGTCATTAACGTGGCGCGAGGGTTCAAATCCCTCCTTCTCCGCCATCAAGAGGCTATAAAAAAGATATAGCCCACAAAAACCCCGATTTTATCGGGGTTTTTGCCATTCTATAGGCAGTTTTTCAAAGAACCAAATCATAGATGTAAAATTGCTT
>CALXAN010000067.1 GCA_944386305.1 uncultured Clostridia bacterium | reverse complement strand
TGCATCGTCCCGAACGCATATTGGAGATAGGCACGTGCGTCGGCTTTTCCGCCATACTTATGCACACTGCCTGTCCGTCTGCAGAGATCGTGACAATAGAGCGTAATCCTGCCATGATAATGTCTGCTAAGCTCAACTTTGAACATTTCGGGGTCGAATCCATCCGTCTTCTTGAAGGGGATGCGGCGGACATACTGCCTACGCTGGAGGGCTTGTTTGACCTTATATTTATAGACGCGGCAAAGGGGCAGTATATTTCGTTTTTTGACGAGTGCTGCAGGTTATTGCGGCCGGGTGGGATGATAGCGGCCGACAACGTTCTTTTTAACGGCTGTGTGGCCAGCGGAAAGCCCGATATAAGAAGGAATCAAACGATAGTCTGCCGCCTCAGGTCGTTTATCGACAGGCTTGAGAATGACTGCAGGTTTAAAACCGTTATACTTCCCGTCGGCGACGGAGTTTCGTTGAGTTACAGACTCAGGGAGGACGAGATATGAAAAAACTGTGTTCAAACTGCAATTATATCAACGAATATGATGCCCAAAAATGTGCTAAATGCGGCTGTGATCTAAACTCTGCGGTCGTTTATAAACGCTGCCCGGAGTGCGGACGGGAATTCTCAGTCAAGATTGACGAATGCCCCGACTGCCGGCAGACTCTCATTGTCAGCGGGACGTCCGCCGCGATGATATTTGACGAAAATTCACAGAAGGACGGAATACCTGTTTGGATACCCCCCCCCGGCATATGCCTGCCCGTTATCGGCATAATCATTGCCTGGATCTATGCCTCTTCGCACAAAAAGACCATGTACAGAGACAGTGCGGTAAATCTCAGGATAGTCACTCTTCTCGGGCAGGCGATATTGATAACGGTCATAGTCGTGGCCGTCAGGGTGCTGATGGGATATATTTGAACTATACGGCACTTCAAACCTACATAAGGATCAGCCGATCAGGCAATGCGGTGAAAATCTATGAAAAAACCAGAACTTTTAGCTCCTGCGGGAGATTACACAAAACTGACCTATGCGATCCAGTACGGCGCGGACGCCGTTTATTTAGGCGCAAAAGAGCATTCTTTGCGCAGCGCGGCCTCCAATTTTACCGCCGAGGAGATGCGCAGGGCAGTTTCGTATTCTCATTCGCACGGGGTCAAGGTCTATGCGGCGTGCAACGCGGTCGCGCACAACGAGGATCTGTATTCTTTGCACGAATATGCCGAATTTCTTTCTGAAATAGGCGTCGACGCCGCTATAGTGACGGACCTGGGCACGCTGGATATATTCAGAAGACATGCGCCTGACCTTCCTCTGCACATTTCGACACAGGCAAATACCGTAAATTATGCCGCATGCAAAATGTGGCACAGTCTCGGCGCGTCAAGAATCGTCCTTGCAAGAGAGCTTACGCTTGAGGAAATATCGCAGATACGCGAAAATATCCCTGATGAGTTGGAACTGGAGGCGTTTGTTCACGGCGCTATGTGCGTGTCGTATTCCGGCAGGTGCCTGCTGTCGAATTTTTTGGCCGGCAGGGATTCCAACAGGGGAGACTGCGCGCAGCCGTGCAGATGGAAGTATTATCTGCACGAAGAAAAGCGCCCGGGAGAGTATTTTCCCGTCGAAGAGAGCGAAAAAGGCACCTATATCATGAACGCCAAGGACGTCTGCATGATAGATCATATACCCGACCTGATTACGGCCGGAATAAACAGCTTCAAGCTTGAGGGCAGGGTAAAGTCTGAATATTATGTAGCATGCATAACAAACGCTTACAGGCATGCCATCGACGACTGCTTTGAAGACCTTGGTTATTATTACGAACATATTCCGGATTATTATGCCGAAGTCTGCAAGGTAAGTCATCGCCCGTATTATACCGGCTTCTACTACGGAGATCAGGGCGCTGAGGGTATGAATTATAACGAGTCGGGTTATGAACGTGATTATGAGCTCATAGGCGCTATAACAGGGTATGACCCGCTGACGAGCTCTATAGTCGTGAGACAGCGCAATAAATTTCTCGTAGGAGACGAATGCGAAATCCTGCAGGCTGACAAGCCGCCGTATACGTTCCGTATAGAATATATGACAGACGAGGACGGCAACGAGATTCTTGCCGCACCTCATCCTGACATGCTCGTTAAAATTCGCTTAAAGGGCAAATATGTCGGATCAATGAGTTTTTTGAGACGAAAAAAAGGTTGATATAAGTGTCATCATTTCCTTTAAAGATTGCGCTTGCTCCTATGGCAGGGGTATCAGACATGGCGTTTAGGATTATTTGCAAAAGATTCGGCGCCGACGTGCTTACGACCGAAATGATCAGCTCAAGGGGCATGTATTATAAGGATAAAAAAACGGCTGAATTACTCGCCTTCGGTGATAAGGAACATCCGATAGGTGTGCAGATATTCGGCTCTGAGCCTGATATAATGGCTCACGCCGCGGCCGAGGCCTGCGGTGTAAAGCCTGATTTTATAGATATAAATATGGGCTGTCCGATGCCCAAGATTGTTAATAACGGTGACGGCTGCGCATTGATGAAAGACCCAGAAAAGGCGGGAAATATCATATCAGCGGTCGCAAAAGCTTCCGACGTGCCCGTTACGGTAAAGTTTAGGTCCGGTTATGATTCCGACTGCATAAACGCTGTGGATTTCGCCGTGCGCTGCGCCTTTTGCGGCGCGTCGGCAGTGACTGTGCACGCACGCACGAGAGCGCAGCTGTATTCGGGCAAGGCTGACTGGCAGATTATAAAAAGCGTCAAGAAGGCCGTAGATATATATGTCTACGGCAACGGCGACGTATTTTCGCCCGAAGACGCTGTGCGCATGCTTGAACAAACCGGCTGCGACGGCGTAGCCGTAGGCAGGGGCGCTATGGGAAACCCCTTTATTTTTGCACAGATAAGGGAATACATCAATACAGGCAGCTATAGAAAATATTCCGTAAAAGAGAGGCTTGACGTTGCTTTGGAGCATATACGGCTGATGTGTCGCTTCAAAGGCGAGCGCATAGCCGTGCTCGAATCGCGCAAACATCTAGCATGGTACATGAAAGGTATGCCGAGCTCCGCCGAATATAAAAACAAGATAAACGCCGCCTGCGATTATAAGTCTATAGAACAGATAGTCAGTGAATA
>CALXAN010000066.1 GCA_944386305.1 uncultured Clostridia bacterium | reverse complement strand
TCTTTTTATGGTATACTGTTCTTGAGTCATAGCAGACCTCCGTGGTTTTTTGTCGTGTGGTTACTTCAATTATACCACGTCTGCTATGACTCTTTCTTTGTGTCCTATTTCATTTTACAATGAACCGATGATTCATTTGCTTCAAAATGGTGAAAAAACAGTGGATTTTGATTTAAGAATGTGCTATAATATTAAAAATCGATTTTTATCGCAGGAGGCTGTCAATATGCTTGAACTAAAGGGGATATCATTCACGGCCGAGACAGAAAACGGCGATGTGGAGATATTAAAGGATATAAATCTTAATGTAAGCGAACGCTTTGTAGCCGTAACGGGGCCTAACGGGGGCGGGAAATCCACCCTTGCCAAGATAATCGCAGGGATATATGCCCCCACTTCCGGCCGGATATATTTCAACGGGGAGGATATAACCGAGCTGTCGGTGACCGAACGGGCCAAAAGGGGGATAAGCTACGCTTTTCAGCAGCCGGTACGTTTTAAAGGCATTACCGTCAGCGACCTTATTACCGCCGCTGCGGGCCGCGATATCGGCGTGGCGGAAGCTTGCACGTATTTGTCCGAGGTGGGATTGTGCGCCAGGGATTATATAGATAGGGAGGTCAACTCCAGCCTTTCCGGCGGCGAGCTCAAGCGCATCGAGATCGCCACCGTCCTCGCCCGCGGTACCCAGCTGTCGGTGTTCGATGAGCCTGAGGCGGGCATAGATCTATGGAGTTTCGGCAGCCTTATTAAGGTATTTCAAAATATTTACAGAAAAATAAATGGTTCTATCATAATAATATCGCATCAGGAGCGTATTCTTGATATAGCGGATAAGATAGTGGTGATTTCTGCCGGGCAGATAGTTAAGGTCGGGACTAAAGATGAGGTTTTGCCCGATTTAATAGCAGGCTCTACCTCTACTACCTGCGGGGCACTCTCCGCACATATATAAGCTTTAGCCTTTATGATTATAGATATGTATTTCGGAAACGGGTGAGTATAATGGACGATATACAAAAACTGCTTTTGGAACAGATAGCGGATCTGCACGGCATACCTGCCGGCGCTTATAATATCCGCTCGGACGGGCTGTCTGTCGGACGCAGCGTGACGGAGAATATCAATATCGTATCCAAGACCGACAAACAGGGTATAGATATATTTGTCAAACCGGGTACGAAAAATGAGACTGTGCATATACCGGTCATAATAAGCAAGACCGGGTATAACGAATGCGTATACAACGATTTCTATATAGGAGAGGGCGCGGATGTGACCATAATAGCCGGATGCGGCATACACAACTGCGGCAGCGGCTTGTCGGAGCATGACGGGGTGCATTCGTTCTTTATCAGCAAGAACGCCAGGGTAAAGTATCTCGAAAAACATTACGGCTCAGGCGACGGAACGGGCGGCAGGGTAATGAACCCGACCACGGTCATTGAGCTTGACGAGGGCGCTTATATGGAGATGGATACCGTACAGATAAAGGGCATAGATTCTACTGTAAGGGTCACGAAAGCCTCCGTCGCCGCGAATGCGGGCGTCGTTATACGCGAAAAGCTGATGACACACGGCACTCAGCTGGCTCAGACTGATTTTACCGTAGATCTCAACGGCGACGGCGCTTCTGCCAATGTCATATCAAGATCAGTCGCCAGGGATAGTTCGCGGCAGATATTTAAATCCAACATACACGGCAACGCCAAGTGCAGCGGCCATTCTGAGTGCGACGCGATAATAATGGATAATGCGGAGGTCAGCGCTATTCCGGAGATAATCGCGTCGAACGTGGACGCAAGTCTGATACACGAGGCGGCGATCGGCAAGATAGCGGGCGAGCAGATAGTAAAGTTTATGACTCTCGGCTTGTCGGAGGCCGAGGCGGAGCAGAAAATAGTCCAGGGCTTTTTGAAATAAATTTTTACGCAATACGGCACAATAGGAAAATCGGAAAAGGATTAAGGAATAGAAGGATCGCATACTTGAAGCTATAAAACATTTAATAATATATTTAGGGGGAATTCTTTGTGCTTTTTAGCTCCATGCTGTTCCTTTGGATCTTTCTGCCGGTAACTATTATCGGCAACTTCATTCTGACCGCGATTCGGTTTAAAAATCCTCAGACGCGCATTAAGCTCAAAAACATTTTTCTCCTCATCATGAGCTGCATATTTTATATGTGGGGCGGGATAAATTATTTCTTTATAATGGTCCTGGTCATACTTATAAATTATGCGGGCGGACTTTTGCTGGATAAGTTTGACTCCGACCCAGGCAAGCGTAAGCTGTGTCTGACCGTAACGGTCCTGCTTAACCTGGCGATATTGTTCTATTTTAAATACTTCAATTTCTTCGTATCTATGGTCGAATCCATTGTAAGACTGGACTTCGGGCTTAGGGAAGTAGTGCTGCCGATAGGAATTTCGTTCTTCGTATTTCAGTCGATGTCCTATACCATAGACGCTTACAGGCGCCAGGTACGGGTGCAGAAGAATCTGATAAATTTGGCCCTTTACGTATCCCTGTTCCCGCAGCTGATAGCGGGGCCTATAGTAAGATACATAGACGTGGAGAAAGAACTGCAGGACAGGCATGAGACTTTAGCTGATTTCGCCCTCGGCGTGAGGCGGTTCTGCTACGGATTGGGCAAAAAGGTGCTCTTTGCAAATACGTTCGCGGTCGTTGCAGATAAAATATTCGACGGCCAAATCGCAGGTATGGGAGCGGCCATAGCCTGGATGGGAGTAATAATGTACGCGCTACAGATTTATTACGACTTTTCCGGTTATTCCGATATGGCCATAGGCCTGGGCAAGATGTTCGGATTCCACTTTTTGGAGAACTTCAACTAGCCCTACACGTCGCTTTCGGTGCGTGAATTTTGGCGCAGGTGGCATATATCGCTGTCTACCTGGTTCAGGGAATATGTATATATCCCCCTCGGCGGAAACCGTAAGGGCAAGGCCAGGACTTATTTAAACCTGTTTATCGTATTTCTTGTCACCGGCATATGGCATGGCGCGGCGTATACGTTCGTGCTTTGGGGTATATATTTCGGGATATTCATGGTAGCTGAGCGCCTGTTTTTGGGCAAATGGCTCGACAAAAATCCCGTCAAGCCCGTCAATTGGCTATACACGCAGCTTGTCGTCCTTTTCGGGTGGGTCTTGTTTCGGGCCAAGGATGTCCCGACCGCACTCAGCTACGTCAAGGAGATGTTTTCTCCCTGTACGAACGGCGATATGATATGGAATTATCTGTCGCTGTATACCTGCGTAGCTTTCGTGGTGGCGGTGCTGGCCTGCGGATTTGTGCAGCGCGGACTGCGCAAGCTTTTGGAAAGGTTCAAAGTGACCAACTGCGCGTATGTGCTCGAGACTTGCCTGGAGGCAGGTATAATCGTTTCGTCGGTGTTTATGCTCGCGAGCGGGTCGTACAATCCGTTCATATATTTCCAGTTCTAGGGAGGGCATAGGTGATGAAAGTAAAGAATATAGTTACGATCGCGTTGTTCCTCAGCCTGCTTATACTGCCTACTCTTATATATCCGTTTGTAAAGGATTATATACATACTGATATAGACGAGAACCGCGAACCCTCGCCGTTTCCCGAGTTTTCCTCGCATTTTTTCGCTGATTTGGAGACGTATTACAATGACCGTCTGCCGTTCAGAGACTTTATTGTTTCGGCTTATTCTGATTTTGAGGCAGACTCCGCGATGCTGTACAATGACCTGTTGTCTAAATATGTGTTCCATTCCGGTCCGATAAATCCGAACGATGATAAAGACGATACCATCGATATGGACGATGACGTGATCGCTCCAGATTTGGACGATGATATCGACGACGATCCGCCTCAGACTGCGGCGCCGTCTACATCTGTGCCGACCGATGAGCCTCAGACCGGTGTCCCCGATACGTCTCAGGAGCCCGATACTCAGACTCCGCAGACCTCAGTCCCGGACACTCCTCAAACTTCGCAGCCGGACGACGAGCCCGACGATCCTCAGACATCAGGACCGCAGGATCCTGACGAGCCTGATGAGCCTGATGAACCTGACGAGCCTGAGGAGCCTCAGACTCCCGATGATCCTTATGAGGGGCTTACAACGATAGAACGCATAAAGAAAATGGCTCAGTATCCCGGCGGATTAGTTTCGTATGCCGGTCTTTTCGGATTGGACAACGAAGATTTTATACACTCGGACAACTCCGATTATACAAAAAACGGCTTCAGATACTACGGTCTTTACGACTCGTCCATCGCCGGAAGGCCTCTTGTCGCGTCTGTAGTAAACGGGGTCATATTGGGCAAATCCGACTGGTTGTTTTATGAGGGCGAATACGGCAACAGCCTCAACGACTACATAGGTACCAATATGTCGACGACTGAGATGCGGTCGGTCGTTTCGGCTCTGAACAATCTTGACGCCGTGCTGCAGAAGAGCGGCCAGCAGCTTATATTTATCATAGGGCCGAACAAGGAAAACGTTTATGACGCCTATATGCCCACTTCATACAGGACAGTCTCGGGCGTAAAACGCGCCAGGGCGCTTGTAAATTACTGCAACTCCAACTGCGACAATATAATATGTATATACCCCGAGGATGTTTTGGAAGAATACGCTAAAACATATCAAGTCTATTACAAGACGGATACTCACTGGAACAGTGCAGGCGGGTATATCGCCGTTCAGGAGATACTCGGCGCTTTAGAACTTCCCACCACGCCGCTGTATAATGTCAGCGCACAACGAGTCGGTGCTACAAAGTTCCCTGAAGGTAATTCTACCGGAGACCTCAGCTCTATGTCGGGCAGGACGAATATCGCGGACTATGATTACAATATTAACTATCTGCCGTCGGCAAGAGTGACTCAGACCATACTCAAGGACAACCGCGGCAACGGCTATGAGATAGAGCTTGACGTCCTTGCAAAAAGCTCCAATCCGCTCACAAACAAGAACTGCGTCGTAGTCGGAGACTCTTTCAGAATGGCGATGAATCCATTCTTGTTCAAAGCTTTTGCGCAGACGGTATCGTTCCACAACAAATATATAGAGAATGCCGATGTACGTCAGTACATTAAGAGCGCGGACGTCATAGTATTCGAAAACGTGGAGCGTTTGGCTAATTTGGATACGCAGTTCAATATAAATATGAACAGCAATCTTGTAACGCAATTAAACAGACTGAGAGCAGTCCTTGAAGGCTGAATATCGTGACTGGCCAATCTCAAGCGTAAGGTTAGTGTCTGTTTGGCTTCTCTGCAAAATCTCTCAAGGCAATACTGTCGGACGTTTTTATAACGGGCAGGACTGTAGTTTACCTTAAGTATGACTGCGGCAATGAAAAAAGCAAAAGACAATGGCTGAAAAAGCCTCAGCTCATATTCGGCAGTTCTAATAACAACGAGCCTGTGCAGAGAAACCCGATATCCTCTTATTCTTTTGAACACTTAAGTTCTGTCTGCAGCCGCGGCAATTGGCTGTGTCATTTGGGCGGCTATTCGCTGTTTTCACTGGCAGCGTCAGCAGCTGCGCGAACATTATTTGGGCTAAGTTAGAAGACAGGGAATTGAGGATGAAGTTTTGACCCGTGGATATAATTCTATCCGCCGCGCGATTATATCGCGCGGCGGATAGAGATTGACGCATAAAGTTTATCGAAGTTGGCAAGGGGATTGTTTATGTCCGGATTTCTAAGTACCCTGGAAGTTTTTTTTGAAGAGGGTTTTATATACGCCGTACTGGCCATGGGAGCGTATATTTCTTATTCTATACTGGACTTTCCCGATTTGACGGTAGAGGGCACTTTCCTCAGCGGCGGTGTGGTATTTGCACTGCTGGCACGTGTAAACGTCAATCCGTGGCTTGCTATGCTTGCAGCATTTTTGGCGGGTGCGATCGGCGGGATGATTACGGGACTG
>CALXAN010000065.1 GCA_944386305.1 uncultured Clostridia bacterium | reverse complement strand
TCTTTTTATGGTATACTGTTCTTGAGTCATAGCAGACCTCCGTGGTTTTTTGTCGTGTGGTTACTTCAATTATACCACGTCTGCTATGACTCTTTCTTTGTGTCCTATTTCATTTTACAATGAACCGCACCGTTTTCAGCCGACATTTTTTCACAAAGGCTATTGACAAGAACGTTTTTTTAATGTATAATTTTTATCGTTAGCCTCGCTAATGTAGCTCAGTAGGTAGAGCGCATCCTTGGTAAGGATGAGGTCGTCGGTTCGACTCCGATCATTAGCTCCATATCTACAGACGCCGCGTCGCACAGTGCGACGCGGCGTCTGTATGTGTATTTACGTTTTTCGGAATACGCGCCTTAATGTACAATACATGTGAAAACACTAACCGAACCGATAATGAGCGACTATATCGTCCCTGTTCTCCAATATATCCTCTTCATAGCGCGCCTGATAGGGATTGGCGTGATGTATTACGAACGGTACACCGAGCCTGTTTCGAGCGTCGGAGACTATGCCTATATGCCCGTCGAAAACTACGATATCTCCGCCCTGCCATTCTTCTATGCGGGATATGTCGGTAGTCAGAGCCTCGGCATTGTGAGCAAAAAACACGTTTAGATTCCTGACTCGCCTGAAATCTATATTTTTATCGACGACCTGCACGTCATAGCTCTCCCTATGCGAATATATATCTTCATTGACCAGTTCCATAAGGTCATAGCCCGCGCCCCGGAGAGCAAAGGCGACTACGTCCGTGCAGACTCCGCAGCCGTCGTCGGGGTATCCGCCCGCGTAGTATTTGCTCTTATATTTAGGTGCGGTCGACACATAATCTTTGGCGCTTGCCAATATATCGCTTTGGTCGTCCACTCCGTCCGAGTCCGCGTCGCGCGAACTGATATAGCTGCTTATGCCGAAGTCCTCTCCGCTGTACCTTGCGTGCGGAATATAATTAAAAACATATAATAAATATACGGCAAGCAGCAGCGCTAAAACCGTCGCTGCAAATATAAACGCCGTCTTTCTCTTATTCATGATACACCTCGATGCCTTTAAAGCGATGCCGAGTCGATTCCAAAGAGCCTAAGCGCGTTTGAAAAAGTTTCAGACGATATGTCTTCAAAGGACACTCCCTTCACCTCGGCTAACTTCCTTGCTACGTATTCGACGTATTTGGGCTCGTTGCGCCTGCCTCTGAAAGGTTCGGGCGCTAAATACGGGCTGTCGGTCTCAATTAATATCCTGTCCATAGGCACTGCCTTTGCCGCTTCTACAGCGCGTTTAGCGTTTTTAAAGGTTATAACGCCTGAAAACGATATATAAAAACCCAAGTCAACGAGTTCTGCAGCGGTCTGCGCAGAGCCCGAAAAGCAATGAAACACCCCTCTTGCCCCGGTATCTTTGACCGCCTGCAGGCACTCCGCATGCGCGTCACGGTCATGTATTACTACAGGCATGCTTTTGGCCGCGGACAACTTTAGCTGGCGGTAAAACACCGCTCTCTGCACCTCCCGCGCAGGTTCGTCGTAATGATAATCGAGACCGATCTCTCCGATGGCCACGCATTTGGGATGTTCAAGTATGCGCTCAAGTTCCGCAAAATCGCGCTCGGACGCCTTATCGGCTTCCTGAGGGTGTATTCCGGCGGCAAAATACACGTTATCGTATGTCTCGGCCAACCTCATGCTCTCTAAAGAAGAGCGAATATCCGACGCGGCGTTTATCATCAGACCGACGCCCGAGCGGCGCAGACCCGAAAGGACCTGGGCACGGTCATCGTCGAATTTAGCGTCGTCTATATGCGCGTGAGAATCAAAAAGCATACGTAAACCCCATTTCCGTATTTTTGCATGCAGTCAGCCCTCATAAGGCGCTGACCGCCTCCGAATATTATCATTATGTTCTGTGCTTATGCCCGCACGCACGCCGAGACACAGCCCCGAACGCCGCGAAAATGATAAAGGCCAGCAAATTGACGACGACTATACTCGCACCCGCGCTTGCTCCCGCCACAAGACAAGAGGCAAGTATACCGCCCGCGGCGCAGAGAAGCGAAATCACCGCAGAACATATAACTACTCCCCTAAAGCTGCGGAAAACACGCATAGACGTCAGCGCGGGAAATATTATAAGGCTCGAAACCAGCAGCGTGCCCATCAGATTCATTCCTATCACCACCGTCACGGCGGTCAGCAGCGCCGAAAGGCTCTTGTATATACCTATTTTTGAACCCGTAGCCGCTGCAAAGTCCTCATCAAACGTCATGGCGAACACCCGATTATAGAAAAACACGAATAATACCAGCACCGCCGCAGATATCGCTATGCTGAACCATACGTCCGACCTTGACAGAGACAAAAGGCTGCCGAACATATAGTTATAAATATCTATATTGCTTCCGCCCGTCAGAGACGTACACAATACGCCTATTGCAACCGCGCTGCTGGATATGAGGGCTATGGCCGCATCCGCATTTATTTTTGAATTACCGCTTATACGCATGAGCAGGAACGCTGCAACTATTACAACAGGTACGGCCACGTACATGGGCGCAAGATTAAGCGCCAGGGCCACGGACATCGCGCCGAAGCCTACGTGCGACAAACCATCGCCTATCATAGAATAACGCTTGAGTACCAGCGGCACGCCGAGCAGCGACAGACACAGAGCCGAAAGCCCTCCCACGACAAATGCGTATATGAGAAAAGGATAATCGGCTATATTTAAAAGTATATGCATCAATATCCCCCGTTCTGAAAAAATTTATATCCGAATTTTGAGGCATATTCCGCGCTCGGGCCGAAGAATCGGACCTCGGTATCCATATGCAGTATCATATTCGAACGCCTGACAGCCGAATCGATATCGTGAGATACCATTACTACCGTCATGCCCTGCTTGGCGTTAAGCTCTCCGATAACATCGTACATCTGCCGGGAAACCGTCGGATCGAGCCCGTTTACAGGCTCGTCGAGAAAAATCATCTTTTTTGCAGAACACACGGCCCTGGCCACAAGTGTACGCTGCTGCTGACCGCCTGACAGTTCCCTGTACGATCTGTTTGCAATATCCGTCAAACCAAGCAATCTCATACTTTCCCGTGCGTCGTCTTTTTCCTCGGCGGAGTAGAACAGACGGCGGCCCAAACGATTGAGGCATCCCGGCAGCACTACCTCGTATACGGAAGCCGGAAACCCCTTTTGAACCTGAGTCTGCTGCGGCAGGTATCCTAAATCGGAACGCTTCAGCCCGTTCTCAAAAGATATTTCCCCCTCATACCGCACAAGCCCGAGAATCGCTTTCAAAAGCGTGCTCTTACCTGTGCCGTTTTCTCCGACTATGCACAGATAATCCCCTTCGCTGACAGAAAAGCTCGCTCCGCGCACGGCAGCCCGCGCATCATATTTTACGGATACATTTTTTGCGGAAATCAATTCCATAACTATCCCCTTCCGTTACGCAGGCATTCACGACAAATACCGTAAAACACCGTACGCCTTACGTCCACTTCAAAGCCGTGCTCCCTGCGAACATGCGCAAAGAACCGCTTCACCCTCTCACAGTCAAGATGTTCCAGCTTTCCGCATGCAGAACCTTTGATATGAAAATGCTCGGTGCAGTCGTCCTGCTCGCACGAGTTGTACTGATACAGCGCCACCGCAGACCCGTCGGAAGTAAAGCGCCTGACCTCACCGTCCTGCACAAGCTTGTCCAAAAACCTGTATACGGTAGCCTTCCCCACTGCACATCCCTCGTCGCTGAGCATGCGCAGGATATCGTCGACCGACAGGTGCCTGTCTCGGTTCTGCCTGAGGCATCTCAATATATCCTTTCGCTGACGGGTCACATATTTATGAGAAATCACGGAACTCCCCTCCGACAAAAAATGAAACTCATTTTCATATTTTAATAAATTTTTTAGATTTTGTCAAGTTTTTATCTCCGCGCATATTGACAAATCAGAAAAACTCTATTATAATTATTAGGCACGGAAAATTCGGAATGAATTGCAATAAAAGCCGTGCAGCGGCGGTGCCGCCGTAATCGGTGCGTTTTTTCGGTCGTCATGTCGTAACATATATAGATATTTATTCGATCATGACAATATGCGACATTATTAACCCTTGAAATACTCCTTATTTTATGGTATAATCGATCCGTTAAAAATATTTTGTATAAATTTATTGGATCTTCTCGAAATCCAAAATGTATGTCGGGAGAACTTAGGATGGTACCAAATACAGTCAAGGAAGAAATAATTCGCTGGATAAGTTTAGGGTGGAATTATCAGATCATTCACAAACTTGTGAAGCTCAGGCATTCGTATAACCTTACATATGACGAACTGCGCGAGATAAAGGATGATTTGCTCAGAGACCTGACGCACAGAAGCTTTCAATAACCGGGCGTAGCGCAGTTTGGTAGCGCGCTTGAATGGGGTTCAAGAGGCCGCAGGTTCGACTCCTGTCGCTCGGACCAGCCGGAGCAAAGTCCGCTTTGCTTCGGCTTATTTTTTTGCCTGCGACGGGAAAGTTACGCCCGCTCCCTCCTTTTTTCACAAAAAGGGCTCAGTTAGCTTCGAGACGGTCCCCTGTCGAGATCTACCTTTTGCGCTGCCTGTTCAAAATAAATTCAAACATTTAGCAGGCATCTCTTTTGTTACCTGTTGACACATCGGAGCAGGCGCTTGCTCCGATTTTTTTATGCAAAAACCAGTGCTCGTTGCAGCTGCTCTTTTTTCGCGCGGTCCAGCCTAGACGGTTCGGGCTACAGTCTTTTTATCAAAGTTATTAAAACTGATAAACTCAGCGTTAGAAGCTATTTGGTTTACAGTCTTTTTATGAATTTATAGTTATCAAAACTTTCAGCAAATTTTTGGCATTGCAAAGAACTCTTGATAGACACTCGGCAAAAAAACTGCGGAGACGTCGGGAAATAATATTAAAATAATTTTTTTGTCTCATCTCCGCTCAAATGCCGAAAATATTTTGATAATATAAAAACTCTATTCGCATGTAAAAACTATCAGCGAATATAAGGAGATAAATGATGAACACTCCGACTGTTGTGACAGAAAGGCTTATTCTGAGAAAATTTACTGAAAATGATATAAACGCCATATACAAGATATTCAGTGATGCGCAGGTAAATACGTTCCTGCCGTGGTTTGCGTTAAAATCACTGCAGGACGCGGAGGTATTCTACAAAACCCGATACGCCGACACATACATCCTGCCCTCGGCATACAACTACGCCGTATGCCTGAAAACGAATGACTTACCCATTGGATATATCAATGCAGATATGAAAGACGGATACGACCTAGGATACGGGCTGCGCAAAGAGTATTGGCGTCAGGGGCTGATAACCGAAGCCGGAAAAGCTGTAATCGGGCAGCTTAAACAGGACGGCATCCCTTACGTCACAGCCACACACGACGTCAATAACTCCCGCAGCGGCGCGGTCATGAAGCGATTGGGCATGAGGTATAAATATACCTACGTTGAACAATGGCAGCCTAAAAACCTTTCGGTAACATTCAGAATGTATCAGCTAAATCTTGACGGAAACGAAGACAGAGTATACAATAAATACTGGGACGCCGCTTCAGTCCGTTTTATAGAAACGGATATATGAAAACGGCAACTTTATCAATTCATCATGTCAGTTTATCCGTAAGTTTAAATTTACGAAATTAAAATTTAAAAAAGCATTGACAAAACTCAGAGCATACTATATAATAGCAAAAGAAAGAAAAACCCGCGAGGGAGTAGTAAGCGTGCGATCACGCGATAAGTCAACAACACTGGCCGGTATATCGGCCTGGCTTATCTTAATTTACCAGACTCGCGCATTGCCCTTATAAAGGCATGCGTGCGTCTTTTTTTTGACCCGATTGCCTTAAAAGGGCTGTCGGGGTCTTTTTCTTTAATTTATCATAATTAAAGGAGGAAGCAGAACGTGCGCAAAAATCAACATCCCTACATGTATGCCGGCAAAGACATAGCCGAAGAGCTGGGCGTAGACATAGCCGCAGGCCTGACGGACGCTCAGATACAGGAAAGCCGAAAAACCTACGGCGAAAATGCATTCGCCAAAGCTAAGAGTATATCCATATTTACACGCATCAAGAACTCGCTTGCCGACCCGATGCTGATAATGCTGATGCTCGCGGCGCTGATCACTCTGGGAGTCAACGCTGTCAGGGCGATTACGGGCGGGGAGGCGGAATTTTTAGAGTGCGTGGGTATTTTTATTGCCATAGGCCTTTCCGTAGCCATAACCGTTATAATGGAGGGCAAAAGCGCTAAGGCGTTTGAAACGCTGAGCGCCATGACAAACGACAACCTCGTAAAGGTCATGCGGAACGGCCAGGCCGTAATGATACCGCAGAAGGATGTGGTCGTAGGAGACATCCTGTGCCTGGCCCCCGGCAACAGACTGCCCGCGGACGCAAGGCTGATACAGTCATCCGACCTGGCGTCTAACGAATCGGCACTTACGGGCGAAAGCATGCCTGCGGAGAAAAACGCGGACATCATCTTCGACAATGAAAAAACGCCTCTTGCCGAACGCAGCAATATGCTGTATTCAGGCTGCTTTATAACCTCGGGTTACGGCACCGCCGTAGTTACTTCGGTAGGCAACGATACGGAATTCGGCAAGATAGCCAGTGAACTTTCCGGAGTAGACCAGTCCACCACTCCCCTGCAGGAAAAAATGGCAGTCCTGGGCAAGCGCATAGCGCTGCTGGGATCTATTGCAGCAGCAATAGTATTTATAGCGGAAATCGTAACGCTGTTTACCCAAGGCAACGTCTCATTCGACACTATATCAAACGCATTTATCACAAGCATTGTACTCATAGTAGCCGCCGTACCGGAGGGCATGCCGACAATAGTAGCCATGTCCCTGGCCATAAACATAATAAAAATGTCCAAGCAGAACGCTCTTGTCAAAAAGATGGCCGCCTGCGAGACCATAGGCGGAATAAACGTCATCTGCTCGGACAAAACCGGCACGCTTACCCTCAACAAAATGAAAGTCAGGCAGATATACAGTCACGGACGAATGCTCGAACCCGAGCAGATAGACTCAGACGCAATAATCAACAACTGCTGTCTGAACAGCAGCGCGGACCTGCGCACGGAAGACGACGGCCAAACCACTTTCGTCGGCAATCCTACGGAATGCGCGCTGCTCACTGCATGTCTTGAGTCGGGCACGGACTACCGCGATTTGAGAACCGCGGCGCAGTTTATGCACATATACCCTTTCTCCTCCGAGCTTAAAAACATGACGTGCGTCATAAAAACCGACGACGGCTGCATGGCTTATACCAAAGGAAGCCCGGAGAAAATCATAGAATTTTGCAGCATGCCGCAGGCCGAGAGAAAGCAGGCGGAGGATTCTATTGCCGAGTTTCAGAAGAATGCCTGCCGCGTCAGAGCGTTGGCGCATAAAAAGGGAAACGAATACGACGATTGGAATATTGCCAAGCCAGAAATCGATTCCGACATGATATTCGACGGCTTCGCCGCTATAACCGACCCGCTCAGGGACGACGTATATCAGGCTGTCGAGCAGTGCAGAAACGCCGGAATCGACGTCAAAATACTTACTGGCGACAACATAGTTACGGCTCAGGCCATAGCCGCACAGCTCGATATAATAGACGACAAGCACAGAGCAGTCGAGGCAAAATACATCGAAACGCTATCCGATAAAGAACTTATAGAACAATTGCCCGGCATAGCGGTAATCGCACGCAGTACCCCGTCGGTAAAAATGCGCGTTGTCAATGCGCTTAAATCCACCGGCAATGTCGTGGCGGTCACCGGAGACGGAATAAACGACGCTCCCGCTATCAAAAATGCCGATGTCGGCATAGCAATGGGCATAACAGGCACGGACGTATCCAAAGACGCCAGCGACATCGTATTGCTAGACGACTCGTTCGCCACTATAGTAAGGGCCGTACGCTGGGGCCGCGGCATATACGAAAACTTCCAACGAGTTATGCAATTCCAGCTTACGGTAAACTTCGCCTCGGTATTTGTCGTACTTATCTCGGTTCTTGCAGGATTCGAGGCTCCGTTTACAGCTCTGCAGCTGCTGTGGATTAACATTATCATGGACGGTCCCCCGGCTCTTACGCTCGGCCTGGAGCCTATGAGAGAGGACCTCATGAATCGCAAGCCGATAAAACGCAACGCGAGCCTTGTGTCGAAGAGCATGTTTGCAAAGGTAGCCGTAAACGGCCTGTATATATCGGCGATATTCATGGCGCAGTTTTTTACAAACTTTATCGGCGGCACGCCCGAACAGCAAAGTTCCATACTGTTTACCATGTTTGTTGTGTTCCAGCTCTTTAACGCCTTTAACAGCAGAGAACTCGGGAACGACAGCATATTTACCAATTTGGGCAAGAATAAAATCATGCTAGCGGTATTTGCCGCAACCTTTGCGCTGCAGGTAGTCATTACGCAGTTTGCAGGAGCGCTGTTCGGAACGGCTCCCCTTTCCCTGGCCATTTGGGTCAAGATAATACTTATAGGCTTCAGTGTTATCGTTCTTTCCGAGATAGTCAAGCTCATCTTAAGGATGACGTCAAAGAAAAAAGCTTAGATTATCTAACACCCGAGCCCGTTCATAAAGGGGCGCGTTAAAGAAAAATGTATAAAAACCAGTTCAAATCATATTACACTCGATGGAGCGCGGCGCTTAAATGCACCGCGCTCCATCTTAAGATAAAGCCGAAGCCGATAAAAAACTCTGACGCGCTAACTCAAACCGTTTTCTTAAAACCGAACCGCTAAAAAAACTGTCCCGCATTGAACGCAAACAGCAGCTGCGGGAACAGTCTGCGGCGTATAAACTCTATTGCCTCGTCCTCTAATACCCGACCGATAAACCTTGTACGTACACGCAGACAGGGCATCGCGCGGTATAAATAAGAGTATGCCTCTCGTATCTATATCGACTTCGCTCAAATCAGCCTGAAAACGCAGTGATCGATTTGCCGAGTTTATAAAGTCATATTCATAAACCGACTTGTATCGGACGGCGTTTGGCTCCTGTCCGGCACGGACGAGGCTATGCTGCAAAGTCTAACGCAGATATGCCGAAATTTACCCCGAAGTTCAGTCGTTGAGGAATGAGATGCTGTATACTCTTACGTCCAAACAATTTTACACATTTCAAACTATAATCGACCGCTGGGAACGGATATCTCATTGCTAAATACTGCGACGCTGAACGTATAGCCTGTCTGCCAGCACAGCGGCGAAAAAAAGCAAGGCAGTAACAAGCTTAATCCCCGCGCTCGGCACACCCAAAAGCTCAGCAACTCCGATACATAATCTGAAAATAAGCGCGCCGAGCAGCACCTTTGTCGTACCTTTGAGCTTGCCCGCACGCTTAAAGACAAACAGGCCGATCATCACCGAGGCAAGGCCGACAACCGCCATTCCGTTTCCCATACCCTGGTTTGCATTGCCCTGAGCCTGAACAAATATCGACCCGGACACGGCCGCCAAACCGTTGGCAACAGCTAGGCCCAAAACTTTATATTTTGCCGGATTTTCCGCGGCGCACAGCGCAGCCGCAGGATATCGGCCGCAGGCGCGGACGAGCAGGCCCTGCTCTGTTTTAAAATAAATGTCGATAAGTATTTTGACAACGACCGCAATGATAAAAGCAATACAAAGCCTGCGGATATTTACGCCGAAGCGCACATAGGGGATAAAGCTGAAAGGCAGGGCCCTAAATATATTGGAAGCCGACTTGCCTACGGATATGACAGAAAGGCCCTCGTGAGTAAAGTCGCCTCCCATACATACGACGGTCAGAACAAAATTGAGCGCCACCAGCACTGAGCCGACGGCCAAGCCGCACAGTAACGGACTGACCTTAAACTTCA
>CALXAN010000064.1 GCA_944386305.1 uncultured Clostridia bacterium | reverse complement strand
CTACAGTATTATAATATGAGAGGTGTCCTCGGTTTGTTAATTATACATTTACGCGAGGCAAAAGGCCGCAGACTGCCGTCTCACGCCAAAGCAGAACCTGCGCCCAGGCTGTGTACAAGAAAGGGCTTTAAAGTAAAAATCCGCCAAACATGCGTTCAGCTTGGAAGCGGCGCCTGATTTGAGATTTTTTTTAAGAAAAGGCTTGACAAATACAGATTATATGGTATAATTGGACCTGTAAAGTTTTTATGCTTTACAGTTCAGATAATTTTACAGGCGGTCGCATTATGTTCGACACAGACATGGCTTCTGCGGAGCAGAGGGTCAGGATAATAGAGCTGCTGGATTATTACGGCGCGCTGCTGACGGACAAGCAGAGAGACTCGCTCAGCCTGTACTTTGTCGAGGATCTGTCGCTCTCGGAGATATCCGAGCTGAGAGGCATATCCAGGCAGGGAGTGCGGGACAGCATACGTTCGGGTATACAGGCGCTGGAGCACGCGGATGAAAAATTAGGCTGCATGGGCAGGGAGCGTATGCTCGAGCTCAAACTCGCGCGGGCAAAAGAACTCGCGGCTATGGCAGACCGCGGAGACAGGACCGCCGTCCGTCAGATAATCGATTTATAAGACACGGAGGAGAACATGGCTTTTGAAAGCTTATCCGAGAAACTCGGCAGCATATTCAAAGGATTGCGCTCGAGGGGCAAGCTCAGCGAGAGCGACGTAAAAGAAGCTATGCGCCAGATAAAGCTGGCGCTGCTGAGCGCAGACGTGAACTTTCTTGTCGTAAAGGATTTTGTCGCTCAGGTGTCGCAGAGAGCCATGGGTGCGGAGGTCTTGGAGAGCCTTACCCCGGCCCAGCAGGTCATTAAGATAGTCAACGAAGAGCTGACCTCGTTCATGGGCTCGGACAACGACAGGATAAAGCTGCAATCCGGCAGGCCCACGGTGATAATGCTGTGCGGACTGCAGGGCGCGGGCAAAACCACGCATGGCGCCAAGCTCGCGCTGCATTTTAAGAACCTCGGCAGACGTCCGCTTTTAGTCGCCTGCGACGTATACAGGCCCGCCGCAGTAAAGCAGCTGCAGCTGCTGGCAGATAAGATATCCGTACCTGTATACCAGGAAGGCACGGACGAAGACCCCGTCAAAATAGCCAAAAACGCCGTAAGGCACGCCAAAGACCACGGCAACGACATAATCATACTCGACACGGCGGGCAGACTGCATATAGACGAACAGCTGATGAACGAGCTGAAAAACATCAAGAAAGCCGTAGAGCCGAGCGAGATATTGCTCACGGTCGACGCTATGACCGGCCAGGACGCTGTAAACGTGGCCAAGGAGTTCGACGAGGCGCTGGGAATAACGGGCGTAATTTTGACCAAGACTGACGGAGACTCCCGCGGCGGCGCGGCGCTGTCGGTCAGGCATGTGACGGGCAAACCCATAAAATTCGTCGGCACGGGAGAAAAATTAGGAGATTTGGAGCAGTTCCACGCCGACAGGATGGCGTCCAGGATACTGGGCATGGGCGACGTGTTGACGCTCATTGAAAAGGCCGAACAGGCCTTTGACGAAAAGCAGGCCGAAGAACTCCAAGAAAAGCTCCGCAGCAGCCGCTATGACTTCAACGACTATCTGCAGAGCATGCGGCAAATAAAAAAAATGGGCCCGCTGGAAAACATACTGTCAATGATGCCCGGAGTAGACAAAAAGGCGCTGCAGAACGTCAAAATAGACGACAAGCAGCTGGCGCACATAGAAGCGCTGATACTGTCCATGACCGAGCAGGAGCGCAGCAATCCCGAACTGATAAACCCGTCGCGCAAGCGCAGGATAGCCGCAGGCGCGGGAAGATCGGTAGAAGAAGTCAACAGGATGCTGAAAGGCCTGGAGCAGATGAAACAGATGATGAAGCGCTTCAACCCGGGCTCGGCGCCGCGCAGGCGCAAGAAGAAGAAAAAATAACCTCGGAGAAAGTCAGCATTATATGCACAGCAGCACGACACGTTTAATCAGGGCGCAGACCCTTATTAATATACAAATAATAACTCAAGGAGTTGGAACATTATGGTAAAGATCAGACTTCGCAGAATGGGCGCGCACAAATCGCCCTACTACCGCATAGTCGTAGCGGACAGCCGCTCGCCCAGGAACGGCAGATTTATAGAGGAAATAGGCACATATAATCCTCTCACCGAGCCCTCCACCGTAACTATAGACGCAGAAAAGGTCAACGAGTGGCTCAAGAAAGGCGCGCAGCCCACCGACACGGTGCGCACCCTGCTGAAGAAGCAGAACATAATCTGACATAATACGGAAAGGGACGGCGGACCATGGAAGATATAATCCTATACATCGTCAGAAACATAGTCTCTGACCCCGACGCCGTAAAAGTCGAAAAAAGCGACGAACGCGAGGGGTTCTCGGTCTATAATCTCACGGTCGCGGAACAGGACAAGGGACTCGTGATAGGCAAACACGGCAGAGTAGCCAAAGCTCTGCGCACCATTGCCAGGATCGCAGCCGACAAAAAAGGCGAGCGTATCAAAATAGACATAATATGACCCGAAGCCTCCGCCCTTGCGGGGGCTTCGCGCATTTTATCAGCCGCGCGGGAACGCCGGACATATGAGTTCGGGGCGCGGATGTAAATCTTACATCTATATACCGTGAGGTAAGGACATGCAACTGATACAGACAGGTAAAATAGTAAACACCCACGGCATACACGGAGACGTCAAGGTGATGTCGTGGGCAAGAAGCCGCGAGGACCTGCTGGATATAGAGACTTTCTATATAGACGGCAGGCCGTATAAGGTCGAACATTCACGGCTGCACAAAAACGCAGTCCTCATCAAATTTGAGGGCGTCTGCAACATAGACGCGGCCCTGGCCATAAAAAACAAAGTCATCTACGCGGACAAGGAATGCTTCGAGCTGGACGAGGACGAGTATTTCGTGCAGGATCTCATAGGCCTGCGCGTGCTTGACGCGGATACGGGCAGAGACTACGGACGGATACGCGACGTACTGTTTACAAACGCCAACGACGTATATTCCGTAGTAGACGACGGAGGCAAGGAAAGGCTCGTGCCCGCGATTAAAGACTGTGTGATAGACACCGATATCGACGGTGGAGTCATGCGTATACGCCCGCTGAAAGGACTGTTTGACGACGATGAGGTTTAATATAATGACGCTGTTCCCCGAGCAGGTAGATTCATTTTTAGACTCTTCCGTCATAGGCAGGGCAAGAAAAGCAGGAAAAATAGAAATCAAGTGCTATAATATCAGAGATTATTCCGAAGATAAGCATAAGAGAGTCGACGACAGCCTGTACGGCGGCGGGTTCGGCATGCTGATGCAGCCGGGGCCGGTATGCAGATGCTTCGACGCCGTATCGGAAGAATGTCCGGGCACGCACGCGCTGTACATGTCGCCCAAAGGCAGAAGATTTACCCAAAACAGGGCAAAAAAACTGCTCAGATACCCTTCCGTTACTATACTGTGCGGTCACTATGAGGGCGTTGACCAAAGGGCGCTGGATATAATAGGGGCTGAGGAAATCTCTATAGGAGACTACGTGCTTACGGGCGGAGAGATACCGGCTATGGCGGTCGTGGACACAGTATCGAGGATGGTTGAGGGCGTGCTGCCCTCAGCGGAGTGCTACGAGCAGGACAGCATAAGCTGCGGCCTGTTAGAGGGGCCTCAATACACCAAGCCCGCCGAATTCAGGGGGCTGCAAGTACCGCAGGTGCTGCAGAGCGGAAACCATGAACTGATACGCAGATGGCGCAAGCAGCAGGCGCTGAGCATAACCAAACAGAGGCGCAAAGACCTGTACAGAGCGTATATAAGAGCGCACCCCGAGGATGAAGAGGAGCTCTGAACGCACGCCGCGTCTGATAAATCGGCAGGCAGCGATATACCGATGTCCAGACTGCAAGCTGGCGGCAGAATAAAAAAGCTTTTTTAAGAGACGACTCACAGCCGTCTCTTTGTTTTTTTAACACATGCTTTTTTTCTGCCTGCGAATGAAAAAGAGACTGCCAATCCCGTCAGCATTATGCCGCATTGCGTAATATAAAAGCGGATATTTTCTTACGGCAGCGGCCTGAACATATAGAGCACAGCGGGCGGCAGCCTCTGTAAAACAATGCCCTGAAAAGGCCGTCACTCCTTTTTAAAAAATATCGCCATTAAGCAGCCGAACAAAATATGCCGCGAATACGCCGTTGCGACGGCGTATTTGCGTGCCCGCAGGAGATACCCGTAAGCTACAAAAATCCGCCGACTATGTTTTCCGGTTCGTGCTGTTTTATGCTTTTTGTGCGGACAAAGCGCAATCTTTGCGGATTAAACAGAACGCGCGTCAAATAAACCGCCCCATGCGGTGTTCGACTCAAACTTAAACTGTAAGCGCAGCATAAACCGCAGAAGCAAAAAAACAGCCTTTTGACAACGGAACACTGAAGGACAATATACGCGCAGAATTCGTATGACTTTTATTGATATTTTTTCAAACAAAATACACGTAGCCGAATGTTGTGCAATTTGACGGACTTTTTATTTTTCCACTTTTTTGCATAAACTTAACTCGGACTGAACACATTTAACACTCAGCATCATACCGTACAAATTTATAAATGCAAAAAACGCTGAATTATCATATTTTTCCGCGATTCGCCCACAGCGCCGAAAAGACGAACGGACCTGTCCCCCTTATCACCCTTAATAAAAAATCCGCGCGGCTTACACGATTTTGACAATACTAATAAAAATGAATATTCGACAAAATATTCATCGGAGGCAAAACCTGTGGAGAGTCTGTTGAAACCGTGTTGAAAAAAATAATTCAATCTCATTCTTGATTTTGACAATATATTTTTTTGCATTATATTATCAAGGCTCTAAAACAAGGATAAGGAAGCCGTAAAAAAATTAATTTCAGAGCGATTTGCATCAAAAATAAACGATATCAGAAAAACGTTTGCCATTATTTTATGGTCAAAACAGCCCAAAACGGTGGAAAACCCTGTTTATTGCGTTAATAATTAAAGATTTCAGGCCGTTTTTTCAATTTTAGGGCTGTGGAATACACAGTTCGAATAGTTCACAATCAGTTTTTCAAAACGCTTAAATCAATCCCCGAATTATATCATATCGTGAATACAAAGGATTTTTGTTCAAATTTGCCAACATAAAATGGTACTTAACGGGACATGTGGATAAAAACGACTTTTTTCAACAAATACGATGTTGAACTATTGTAAAGTCAGGATAAATATGATATTATTATATAAAATATTTATCGGAAGAAATAAAGAGCAGGGCGTCCCGGATGAGCGGGACGGAGTCAATACAAGCGGAAAGCGGGAGCAGGCAGGCAATGTTAGGGAAAAGCATCGGAATAGATCTCGGAACAAGCACCGTCCTCATATACGTCCGAGGCAAGGGCATAGTGCTTAGGGAGCCTTCTGTCGTGGCGATGGACAAGACTACCGGCAAATACCTCAAGGTGGGATACGAGGCGCAGGAAATGCTGGGCCGGACGCCTAAGAATATCGTGGCCATACGTCCGATGAAAGACGGGGTCATATCCGACTTTGACACCACGGAATATATGCTGCGCTATTTTATACGCAAGGTCAACGGTCACTCTATATTCCACCCGGACGCCGTCATATGCGTACCGTCCAAGATAAACGAGGTGGAGGAACGTGCGGTAAGACTCGCGGCGGCGAACGCGGGAGCAGGGTCTATCGATCTCATAGAGGAGCCGATGGCCGCGGCGCTCGGCGCAGGAATAGACATAAGCCGTCCCAGGGGCGTAATGGTAGTCGATATAGGCGGCGGCACCACGGACGTGGCCGTGATATCGCTCAATGACATAGTACTGTCCGATTCGATAAAATGCGCCGGGGACAAGTTTGACGAGGCTATCATAAGATACGTACGCAAAGCATACGGTATAGTAATAGGCAAGCGTACGGCGGAAGACATAAAGATACGCATAGGCTGTCTCAGTCCCAGGCCGTCGCCGCTGACCATGACCGTGAGGGGCCGCAGCGTATCTACAGGGCTGCCGAGAGAGTTTATCATCTCGTCGGAGAACGTCATGAGCGCGCTGTCGGACTGCGCCTCAGCGATAACCGAAGCCGTACACGACATACTCAGCCACACGCCGCCCGAGCTGATATCAGACATTTCCGCCGACGGAATAACGCTCACAGGCGGAGGCAGCCTGCTGTACGGCACGGACAAGATGCTCGCCTCCCGCGTGGGAATACAGGTACACAGGGACGAGGATGCCGCTTCGTGCGTGGCCAAGGGTACGGGCACAGCCATCGACCATATCGAAAACATGTCCGACATCAAGGTCAACTCTCCCAAAAAGAAACTGTGGACACAGTATTGACGCGTCGCTGATGCGGCAGACAAGGCCAAGAGCTGCATAACATGCGGCGCGCGGCCGCAAAAAAACATAAAGTCAGGGGTAAAACCGATGAACAATCTCAGCATGACCTTAACGAGTAAATTCGCTATATTCAACGAGCTGGTGCAGAATGACACCAACCTGTCCATAAGCTCCATAATACTGCGCCTGTGCGTATCGCTGCTCGCGGCGGTGTTTATATATTTTATATATAAATTTACATTTAACGGCGTGACGTTCAACCGCAATTTCGGCGGGGCCATTGTGATAACTACACTGATAACGTCGACCATAATGATGATAATAAACAGCAACCTGGCGCTGTCGCTGGGCATGGTCGGCGCACTGTCTATAATAAGGTTCAGGAACGCGGTAAAAGATTCCAGGGACATTTCTTTCATTTTCTGGAGCGTAGCCGCGGGCCTTGCCGCCGGCACCGGGCTGTATCCGATAGTGTTCATTGCCACGATATTTATAGGCGTGTGCGTAGTGATATTCAACCTCACAGGCTTTACCAGGAAGAGCTATCTGCTCATTATCAAGACAGACACCGAGCAGGCTGACGCAGAACTGCTCAAAAAAGCCGTGGACTATTATTCGGTAAAATACAGGCTCAGGATGAAAAATACTCATAACGGCCAGGTAGAGAGCATATACGAAATAAACCTCAAAAAAGGCGCGTCGGACGTGATTGTAGACAAGATAGCCGGAGTCAAGGGCGTACTGAGCGTCAATTTGGTAAGCAGCAATGAAAGCATATGACGGCGAGTTTATGAAGGCGCTGCGCGCCAACGCCGAAAGAATGCGCTCGAACCTGAAATTTAAAACGCCGACTCCAAAGACCTCCAAGAAAATACGGCATGAAAACAAGGCGCTGATAGACCCATGCACGGCGGACAGATTTGCGTCCCTGTGCGAGCGTTATATGGAGCACGACAAGTTCTGCGACCAAAGCGGCTCATACTTCATCAACAGCCTCTACCTCGACACCCCGTTTGCAAAGGATTACGCCGAAAAAGAATTCGGGGCCTACGACAGGAAGAAAATGCGCATACGCAACTACGGCTATGAACTGGACTGGGCCAACCTGGAGATGAAGCGCAAAATCGACGTATGGGAATACAAAGACTCTGTGCGTCTTACAAAAGAGCAGGTATACAGCGTCGCACACGGAGACTTCTCCCCTCTGCTGGAC
Organism: uncultured Clostridia bacterium; assembly: GCA_944386305.1. Classification (GTDB taxonomy): domain Bacteria; phylum Bacillota; class Clostridia; order Oscillospirales; family UBA644; genus CALXAN01. Next base: position 1,851 of record CALXAN010000064.1, on the reverse strand, counting down.
ATAGGCACGGCAAAGTCAGTCAAAATGTATGCGATACTCACTGAGGGTGTCTACCGCCCGTCAAATATAGTGGAATACGACCGTGAAGCATTCGTGCTGCCGTTTGAAGACGTCAGGATAACGTTCGACAGAGACGTGAGATTTACGATATCCGAGTTTGACCTGTTCAAACCCAAAGTAACCACGCCGGTGTTCCCCGACGGATATGTAGTGCTGGAAATCAAATATAACGAGTATCTGCCCGGCTGGGCCAAAAAGATACTGAACGAGATAAATCACAGCTCCGAGTCAGTCAGTAAATACTGCGCGGCCAAAGAAATAATAATGTGACAGAATATCGCCGACGCTCCCGCAAATGTTTGCGGGAGCGTCGGCCTGCATATAACATCATGCAGCAAACTGCCGCCCTCGCAGCAAAAAAGCCATAACCCACGGCAAAATGCCTCGAAAAAGTTTTTTTTAATAACCCCGCAAAAAATAATGCGAGACTTTTCGGCGGCTCATACGACTAATAAGTGAAAGGTCTTTCGAAAAGGAGGGCGCCGATGGACAACGGTGCAGGAAGCTACCGCCGGTTTCTTGACGGCGACGACGCCGGGATAGCCGAGATAGTAAAAGACTACAAAGACGGGCTCATCCTTTATTTGAACGGTTATGTAAAAAACATTTATATCGCCGAAGAACTGGCGGAGGACACTTTCTTCCGCCTAATCACGAAAAAACCGAATTTTTCGGGCAAGAGCACGTTTAAATCCTGGCTGTACTCCATCGGGCGGAACATAGCGGTCGACTTTGTACGGCACAACTCCAAGCGGCTCAATACGCCGGTAGAAGATATGGCAGATTATTTAAGCGAAGAGCAGGATCTTGAACGCTCCTATATAAAGGATGTAAGAAAAATCATCGTTCACAAGGCGGTTTCGGAGCTTGCGCCCGATTACAGAAATATACTTTGGCTCGTGTATTTCGAGGGTTTTTCCAACAGAGAAGCGGCGATAGCATTAAAAAAGAACGACCGTCAAATTAAAAATCTCCTTTACCGAGCCAAGCAGTCTCTGAAATCAAAATTTGAGAAAGAAGGTTTTGTTTATGAAGAATTGTGACGAAATGGTCAACAGCCTGCTTGAACGCAGAGACAGATATACCGCCGAACAGGAAAAGAGAAGAAAAATCCTCACCCGTACGGTAACATCCGCATGCTGCGCATGCCTTGCGGTTTTGGCGGGATTCTGCGTCTATAAAGCATACGCGGCGCCCGAACAATCCGACGTGCCGTACCCTAGCGGTACCATTGACGAAATAAACGGAGAACCGCCGACCAACGATAAAATCGTAATCAATCAGATAGACAGGGTGTCCGAAGACAAATTCAGCAATATCTGCCTGTTTTGGGATGATTTTGCAGCAATGGACAAAGAGGAGCTGAACGACTATTACGGCGTAAACATTTTTCCGGCCGTACCCGACGACATTAAGGAATGGGAAGAGCAAAATCTCGGCATTTTCAGAAGAAACGGCGGCCGAGGAGAGGTATACTGGGACGGACTGGCAATAAACTACTCCAACGAAGACTTCTCTCGGTCGGTGACGGTGGACGTCGTAAAGGGTGAGCCTTTCTGTGATATTCTGCTTGACGAAACGCTGCAAAAATCGACCGTCAACGGCATCGAGGCAGCTTTGGCTCAATCCGACGATGGGTATTATCACGCGCAGTTTAAGTACCGCGGCGTGGGCTTCAGCGTCTTAGCCAAAGGCTTGACGCAGGACGAATTTGTGGCAGTTGTGCAGTCCCTTATCAAATGAGATAAACTGAAAGAACAGTGCAAGGCATACGCCTTGCACTGTTCTTTT
>CALXAN010000063.1 GCA_944386305.1 uncultured Clostridia bacterium | reverse complement strand
ATATGTACTGGAGGTATTCGCAGATAAACGAGAGTTTTTGGCGCAGGTTCGAAGCGGGGGAAATATCCAAGCCCGAGATAATGCGCCGCAGATTTGAGCAGTTTTTTGCGGAATTCGGGTACGATATCGACCCGCAGAGGTTTAACGCTCTGTATCTTGAGATGCTGTCGCGCCAGGTGCCTTTGATCCCGGGTGCGGAGAGCCTGTGCCGCGCGCTGTCGGACAGGTACGCAGTATATATAACCACAAACGGAGACGACCGCGGCCAGCGCAGGCGCATAGCGGCCAGCGGTCTTTCGCGGTATTTCAGGGGGATATTTACATCGGAGGGCGCGGGCGCGGGCAAGCCTGACGCGAAGTACTGGAACTATGTCTTCGGACATATCGGTGAGCGGGACCGCTCGCGTATGATAGTAGCGGGCGACTCTCAGGCCTCGGACATACGCAGCGGCACAGACATGGGCATGCATACCTGCTGGATAAACCTCAGGGGTGCGGCGCGGTCTTCGGAGCCTGAATTTGAGGCCCGTAGCCTGAGTCAGGCCGAGGATATCCTGTGCGGGGGCTCTTTGATAAGGCCTTGTGTGTAAGCGGCGTATCGGGCACGCCCGGAGTATCCGTACGGATACTCCGGGCGTTTTTTTATATGCGTATGAGACCAAAGTCGTTCAGGATATTTTTTCAAAGGCGTCCGCCCCGTGCTTGCATATAGGGCATATGAAGTCGGCGGGCAGCTCGTCGCCCTCGTATATATAGCCGCAGACCGTGCACCTGTACGCGCCTTTTTTGGCAGGCTGAGGCTTGGGCTTGATATTGTCCTGATAGTAGGCGTAGGTGAGGCTGTCCGCCTGTCCGGTCAGCCGGCAGTCCGTCACGTCGGCTATAAACATCGTATGAGTCCCGAGGTCGACGGAATTTATTATCCTGCCGCTTATGTATGAGTTTGCGTATCGGGTTATGTAGGTCAGCCCGTTTTCGGCGCGTTCGAACGCGGAAAAGCCCTCGAACTTGTCCGTGTCCCGGCCCGAACGGAAGCCGAACCTTTCTATGAGCTCAAACGGGGTGTCCACCGTCAGCGCCGAGACGTTAAATTCGCCTTTGAGCCGAAGCACGTCGTGGGTGTGGTTCTGCTTGTTTACTGTAACTGATATTCTATTGGGGGAAGACGTGAGCTGCATGGCGGTGTTTATGATGCAGCCTGCATCTCTTCCGCCCTGCTCAGAGCTGAGCACATACAGACCGTAGCTGAGCTTGTACATGGCCTTTGGATCCATTTTTTCGTTCCTCCTTATAATATTATATACAATGTACGCCGATATCCTCACAGGGTCGGCAGTACAGATATCTTATTATAAATAAACGGCGGCGCTTCGGCGCCGCCGTTTGCCTATTGACGTTCAACGAGTTATTGTCCTGGTTCGGACGCGTCCGAGTCGGCGGTTTGGTTCTCCGAGGCTATCTCGGAAGAGGTCTTGGCTCTGTTGACGACGTAGGAACGTGTGACTTCTTTTTGAATCTTGCCGGAAAGGACGTCTTTTTCATACTTTTTGGATTTTACCGACCTGAGTATATCCTTGAGGCTGAGCAGTACCGCGACTACGAGAGCGATTATGCCCACTATTATAAACGTCGTACCGCTGGAGTCTCCGTTGCTGTTGAGTATTATGCCGAAGGCGAGCCCTCCTACAAACAGAAGTCCGCCGAAAGACAAGAGCCATACGGTGCCCTGTTTCATGTTTTTTTCACCTGCCTGATCCTTATTTTATCCTATATATTATAATATGAGAACCTGTAATTGTCAATTATAAATTGTTATAAAATCTACGTTTTTTTGTAAGAAAGTCATATTTGCGCGGGTGCAAGAAATTCGAAGCCCGGTATGTTGCGCAGTATTGTAAATATTATTCCCGCCGCCGCCACCAGGAACAGAACGACCTGCATGGCTGTACTCATGCGGTATGTACGGCCCGCGGCGAATCCGATGATATATCTGATGATGACGTACAGCAGTATCGGTGCGGCGACGAAGATATAAGGGTTCATCCTCACCGCCGCCGCGATATCGCCGCTCAGCAGCAGCCTCGCCGCTCGGGTAGCGCCGCAGCCCGGACAGTATAACCCTGTACATGCTCTGAACACGCACGGCACACGCAGCGTCCCGTTTATCATCAAATACACGAGCAGCACACCTGCCGCGCCTGCCGCCAGCGTAAGTATGCCTACCGTGATCGCCCGCCTTTTCATCTGCGAGCCTCCCGTCTTGGTGTGAATATACGGACGTTTGTCCTGCCGTATATTATATCACATGTCCGAGCCGCTTTCAAGCTTCGGCTTTTGCCCGTTCGAGGGCGAGTAATATATGCACGGCGCGTCGCGCCCTCCCACTGCGTTTGTCACGGCGTCGACGTCGCAGTAGCCGTTTTTTTGATGGACGCATTTTTCGCCGCAGCGAATAAGACTCATCCGCCAGCACCTCCGTGAACTTTATTTTAGCTTAAATATGGACTTTTATGCGCGGGTGTGCTATAATATTTGGCGGAAATGCGGCGCGTTTTTTTGCATAATGTTTTGCATGCAGCTGCAGCAGGAGATGAAATATCTCCTGTATGGCTTGAAAAAAGCATTTAACCCGTTGACGTTGCCGGGCCTCCAAAAGACGGGCCCGACACGGACGGCCGCATTCCGTCCGCGCCGAAATTTCGGCATACGACAAGCATACCTGCATTTTGCGCCCTGCGTGACCTAAAATCTCTTAAAACTGCCGTGTGCCGAAAATGATTTTTGTTTTTCGGCCGGCCGTGCGTGTGATTAGGCGATTATTAATTCTAAGCGTTCGGCTTTCACTTATCCTTCTCGATTGCGGCCGCTCCGCTTATTCTGAGCGTTTGGTCTTATATTATCTGCGCTGCACACGGCCGCATCACTTAATTGTAAGTGTTTAAGCCGGCTTATATTATGTTTTCGTCCGGAAATTATCGGGTAAACTCGCTTTTCGGCGCCGCTTTTGGCAGCGCGCATATCGGCAGGGGGTGTTTTGAATGCTTTTTGTCGTCTCAGGCGTCGGAGCGGTTAATCTTTGCAGCGGATTAAAGAGGTGAATGGCGTCGTCCTTATAGATCGTCGTGGAGACGCAAGGGTGCGGTCCGCTGTGGGCGAAGATGCCGCTCTGCAGCCCTCTGCCTGCACCGATCCGAGGCTGAGCGGACATGCGGATCTGCGCATGACGCTGATAGACGGCGTTTTGGCTGTCAGCCCCGGCGACTATGCTTTCGTCCGTTCTATTTTGGGTTTGGCCGTGAGGGTTGTACGCGGCTCGGCGGACCCGTCGAACGTCTACCCTTACGATATACCTTATAATGCGCTGTGCGCGGGAGGGCGGCTTTTCTGCCTGGCAGCGCACACCGACCCTGAAGTCCTGCGCGTTGCCCAAGCTTTGGGCAAGAAGATTGTGGACGTCAGACAGGGCTATGCCAAGTGCAGCGGCATACCCGTAGGCTCAAACGGACTCATCACTTCAGACGCCGGAATTGCGCGCGCTGCCCGTCAAGAGGGTTTGGATGTACTGTCGGTAAGCAACGAAGGCGTGGCGCTCGACGGATACGATACCGGATTCATCGGCGGCGCCGGCGTCTGCTTCGGGGATAGGATACTCTTTACGGGGGATTTGTCCGTTCACCCCGACTTTGAGCGCATATGCGCGTTTTGCCGTCGGTTCGGAGTGGGGATAGAGTATATAAAAGGCATGAAATTATACGATTACGGCAGTCCGATCGCACTTTTCTGAATTTCTGCGCATATACATGCATTGATGGCAGGTGATTATTGTGCGCAGACGCTTTTACCGTAAGCCGAGGCGTTCGAGACGATTGGGGCGCCGTATACTGGCCGTGCTCGTGCTGCTGGCCGTAGTGTATACGGTGTTGTTTGTTATCTATAATAATAGGATGAGACCCATACTTGAAACTATAGCGGTATCGGACGTGGAGGACTACGCCACGGAGTGTATAAACCTTGTGGTGTCCGAGTTCCTGTCCGACGGCGAGTATGGGAATATAATAGACGTGCGTACCGATTCGTACGGAACCGTAAAAGCCATAACCACCGACATGACGGCCATAAACAAGCTCAAATCCGGCGTGGCGCTGAAAGTTTTGTCCGATATCGAGGGCTATATAAACGATTCGGAAATAATGATACCGCTCGGCGCGGTAACCGATATAGAGCTGTTTTCCGCCATGGGCCCTGATATACCGGTCAAGATACTTCCGGTCACGAGCGTTTATGCCAACGCGGAGAGCCGGCTGAGCGAGGCGGGGATAAATCAGACTCTGTATCGAGTCGTACTTTCCGTGTCGGTAGCGGCGGATATAGTGATATCGGGGGATATACTGCCCGCGTTCTACGAGGTCGACGTCGTGGTCGCCGAGACTGTGATAGTGGGCACGGTGCCGCAGGTGTACGCGCTCACCAAATGATTAACTAACGGGAGATTTGCAATGCAGGATGTAAAAAAGCTTATCGAGGACCTTACCCGCCGCGCCCGCTATTATGCGGACAAATATTATACAGAGGACAAATCTCTGATTTCGGATTTTGAATACGACCGGCTTATAAGGGAGCTGTCCGAGCTCGAACGGAAGTATCCTCAGTACCGCAGCCCCGATTCTCCGACTTCCCGCATAGGCGGCAGGATATTGGAGGGCTTTGCCGAAGTGCGTCACGAGGTCAAGATGGAGAGCCTGCAGGACGCTTTTTCCAAAGAGGAGATATACGCGTTTGACAAGCGCGTCCGCGGCGAATTCCCCGACGTGAAGTATGTCGTAGAGCTTAAAATCGACGGCTTGTCCGTGTCCCTGACATATGAAGACGGCCGTCTTGTTCAGGGCGCCACGCGAGGCGACGGCACGGTCGGGGAGGACGTGACGGAAAACGTCAGTACCATACGCTCCGTCCCGCTCCGGCTGCCGTCTCAGACAGGCAGGCTTATCGTGCGCGGCGAGGTGTATATGCCGCGCGCGGAGTTCACAAGACAGAATAAGGCTCGCGCCGAGGCCGGACAGGCCCTGTTCTCAAACCCCCGCAATGCCGCGGCGGGCTCGCTGCGGCAGCTGGACAGCCGAATAGCGGCGGACCGCGGGCTGGATATATTTGTGTTTAACCTCCAGTACGGCGGCGGGCGCGAGTTTGATACGCACTCGCAGACGCTGGATTTTCTTGAGGACCTTGGCTTCCCAGTCAGCCCGTACAGGAACGTATACGGCGATATGGACAGCGCATGGGCAGAGGTAGAGAGGCTGGGGCAGCTTAGGGACAAGCTCGACTTCGATACAGACGGGGCAGTTATAAAGGTCGACTCTTTGTCCGAAAGGCAAAAGATAGGCAGCACCTCCAAGTTCCCCAAATGGGCCGTGGCCTTCAAGTATCCTCCTGAGCGCAAGACCACCAAGGTTACCGATATACAGGTCAACGTCGGCAGGACGGGCGTATTGACGCCTTTGGCGGTGCTTGAGCCCGTATTTTGCGCCGGCAGCACTATATCCAAGGCTACATTGCATAATAAGGACTATATAGCCGAAAAAGACATACGTGTGGGCGATACGGTAGTTATTCAAAAGGCGGGAGACGTCATCCCCGAGGTCGTCGGAGTGGCTCCGGGTTCGCGCACCGAGGCTTTGCCTGAGTTTAAGATGCCCACTGTATGTCCTGCCTGCGGCAGTACCGTGGTACAGGACTCCGACAGCCCGTTTGTCAGGTGTATAAACAGCGAATGTCCCGCTCAGATAGTGCGCAATATTATTCATTACGCATCAAGAGACGCCATGGATATAGACGGGCTGGGCGACAGTATCGTGCAGCGCTTCGTCGATTTGGGCATGATACGTTCGGCGGCCGACCTGTACGGGATAAGCGCGGAACAGCTTATAGAGCTGGAGCGTTTCGGGCAGAAATCTGCGGAAAATCTGGTAAACGCCATAAATTCTTCCAAAAACGCAGGCCTGGACAGGCTCATCTACGCCCTGGGAATCCGCGGGGTGGGCCGCAAGACGGCGTCCGTGCTGGCTTCGCGTTTCGGCGATATGGATAAGCTTACGGCCGCGGGGATAGAGGAGCTGACCTCTATACCCGATATCGGACCCGTCACGGCCGAGAACATTGTCGAATACTTCTCAAAGGACGGCAACCGACGCCTCATATCGGAGCTGAGGGATATCGGAGTCGATATGAAGTACAGCGCAGGGGCGGTGTCGGACCTGTTTGAGGGTCTTACGTTTGTGCTTACAGGTACTCTCGACGGCTATACCCGCGAGCAGGCGTCCGCTGTAATAGAACAGCTCGGCGGCAAAGTATCCTCTTCTGTGTCAAAAAAGACTTCGTATGTCCTGGCAGGACATGATGCGGGCGGAAAGCTTGACAAAGCTGCGGCATTGGGCGTGCCGGTCATAGATTTGGCGCAGTTTAAGCAGATGGCGGGGCTCGATTCCTGAACGCTGCACGGCATTTTATTCATTGGCCGCGGCGCATTATTCGTTAAATATTCATTTCTGAGTTTTAGATGGCTTAATGTTGACTATATTTTATCTGTATGAATGTGTTTGATTTCATATTTATGCACAGAAATGTAATATTTATAAATAATTTTCTGCATAAAACTTGACTTTATTCGTTTTTCGCAGTATAATTATGCACATAAATATTTTGAAATGAAAGAGGTTATGCTGTTATGGAGAATAAAAAAGTAAAAAAAGTCGTCCTCGCCTATTCGGGAGGTTTGGACACGTCGGTAATAATCCCGTGGCTCAAGGAGAACTATGACTCGCCCGAAATTATCGCCGTCGCCGCAGACGTCGGGCAGGCCGACGAGCTGGAGGGACTGGAGCAGAAGGCGCTCAAGACAGGAGCTTCCAAACTGTATGTGGAGGATATAACCGACGAGTTTGTCAACGATGTGATAATTCCTACCATGCAGGCGGGCGCCAAGTATGAGGAATATCTGCTCGGCACGGCCATGGCCAGGCCTGTTATCGCCAAGCGTTTGGCGCAGATAGCCATTGCAGAGGGTGCGGACGCCGTTTGTCACGGCTGCACGGGCAAGGGCAACGACCAGGTTCGTTTTGAGCTGGCTATCAAGGCCTTTGCTCCTAATATCAGGATAATAGCTCCGTGGCGCGAGTGGGATATCAAGTCCCGCGACGAGGAGATAGACTACGCCGAGGCGCACGACGTGCCCCTCAAGATAAGCAGGGAGACTAACTATTCCAAGGACAAGAACATGTGGCATCTGTCCCATGAGGGCCTTGACCTGGAGGACGTCGGCAACGAGCCGCAGTATGAGAAGAAAGGCTTTTTGGAGATGGGCGTATCTCCCGTCGACGCTCCCGATAAGCCCGTTTATGTAACGCTTGAATTTGAAAGCGGCGTGCCCGTGGCCCTCGACGGCCAAAAGATGAGCGCTAAGGATATCATACTCAAGCTCAACGAGGTCGGCGGCGCCAACGGTATCGGCATACTCGACATAGTAGAAAACAGGCTCGTGGGCATGAAGTGCCGCGGCGTATACGAGACCCCGGGCGGAGCGGTGCTGTACTTTGCGCACAACTACCTTGAAACGCTCTGCCTTGATAAGATGACCACGCACAAGAAGCAGGAGCTGGCGGTAACGTTCGCGGATTTGGTTTACAACGGTCAGTGGTACACGCCGCTGCGCGAGGCGCTGTCCGCCTTTGTGAGCAAGACGCAGGAGCATGTCACCGGCAAGGTCAGAATAAAGCTGTATAAGGGCAATATGATCAAAGCCGGCGCCTGGAGCGACTGGTCGCTGTATTCCGAAGAGATAGCCACGTTCGGGGAAGACCATGTATACAATCAGAAAGACGGCGAGGGCTTCATAAATCTTTGGGGCCTGCCCGTCAGCGTACAGGCTCAGGTCAACGCAAAGAACGCCGCAAAGAAAGACTCTTCAAAGTAATCGTACGGATTTAAGCTGCCGGGAGCTGAACCCGGTATGCCGAAAAAAGTACGGGTCGGATTTTTTCGTTTTTGAACAGATAAATTCTGACCCTGGCTGTTTTCGGTGCGCGGCAGTTTTAATCGAGCTGATTTTCGGCTTATACAGAATCGCGGTTATGCCGGGATTTATGGGCGGAAATAAGCCGATTAAAACCATATTGGGTTCGTCTGCGGCGGCTTGGGTGCACAATATAATAATTTTACCGAAACGGAGGATTCGGCCGCGCCCTTTGGGGCGGCCGGCCGGATTTTTGATGATATGAGCGACAAGATGTGGGCGGGACGTTTTCTTAAGGAAAGCGACGCGATGGCGGACGATTTTAATTCGTCCATAAGTTTTGACAGCCGTATGTACAGGCAGGATATCGAGGGCTCGGCGGCGCACGCGGCCATGCTGGGCGCAAAGGGGATAATCCCGCAGGCCGCGGCCGATACGATAATAGACGCTTTGGGTCATATAAAGGACGACATAGAGTCGGGCAAACTGCCCATAGACCCCGCCTGCGAGGATATACATATGTTCGTCGAGGCCGAGCTTACCCGCCGCATAGGCGACGCGGGCAAGATGCTGCATACCGCAAGGAGCCGCAACGACCAGGTAGCCCTGGACCTGCGCATGTATCTGCGCGACGAGTGCGCCGAGGCGGAGCGGCTCATAGACGAACTGATAGAGGCTGTTTTGAGCCAGGCGAAAGATAATATCTATACCATAATGCCCGGCTATACGCACCTGCAGCGCGCTCAGCCCGTCACATTCGCGCATTACATTCTCGCGTATGCCATGATGCTGCTGCGCGACCGCTCTCGCATAAGGGACGCTGTGAACAGGATGAACGTCTCCCCGCTCGGCGCGTGCGCTTTGGCTGGCACAACATACGACATAGACCGCCGCGCGACGGCCGAAGCGCTGGGCTTCGGCGGCGTGTGCCTCAATTCCATGGACGCGGTGTCTGACCGCGATTTCTGCGTCGAGCTTATGAGCGCGTTCGCGCTGACAATGGCGCATTTGTCGCGTTTTTCGGAGGAATTGATACTTTGGTCGAGCTGGGAGTTCGGCTTTGTAGAGCTCGACGATGCGTATACTACAGGCTCCAGCATCATGCCTCAGAAGAAAAACTCCGATATGGCGGAGCTTGTTCGGGGGAAAACGGGCCGTGTCTACGGCGACCTTATGGCTATGCTTACCGTGCTTAAGGGGCTGCCCCTTGCGTATAACAAGGATATGCAGGAGGACAAAGAGGCGATGTTTGACAGCCTGGACACGGTTAAAAAGTGCCTGGCCATCTTCGCCCCCATGGTGCGCACGATGCGCGTCAGGCGCGACGCTATGAGCAACGCCGCGCAGAAAGGCTTTATCAACGCGACAGATTTGGCCGATTACCTTGTGCGCAGGGGCATGCCGTTCCGCACGGCGTATAAGACCGTAGGTCGGCTTGTGGCCAAGTGTATCGCGGAAGACAAGGTTTTGCAGACCCTTACTTTGGAGGAGTACAGACAAGCCAGCCCGCTGTTTGAGGACGATGTGTATCAGTCCATTGATTTGCAGACATGCGTCAGCCGCAGAATATCCGAGGGCGGAACGGGGCCCGCTTCGGTCAGGGCGCAGATAGACTATATAACGGAGCAGCTGGATAAATGAAAAAGAGCGTGTTTATAGACGGCAGCGCGGGTACTACGGGCCTGCGCATAAAAGACAGGCTTGCCGCCAGGAACGATATAGAACTTATAATCCTGTCCGAGGCAGACAGGAAAAGCGATATGCGCAGAAAGGAGGCGCTTAACAGCGCCGACATAGCCTTTTTGTGCCTTCCTGACGCGGCGGCCGTGCAGGCCGTGCAGATGTGTGAAAATCCGAATACCGTTATTTTAGACGCATCCACCGCGCACCGTACCGCGCCCGGCTGGACGTACGGCCTGCCGGAGCTGGACCTGCAGCTGCGCCGTCGGCTGAGCGTATCCAAGCGCATAGCCGTGCCCGGCTGCCATGCCAGCGGGTTTATCGCGCTGGTAAAGCCGCTGATAGACGCGGGCGTTATAGGCGCTTGCGCCCGCCTGTGCTGCATGTCTCTGACCGGTTACAGCGGCGGCGGCAAGAAGATGATAGAGCAATACCGCAGCCCCGACCGCTCCGCTCTTTTAGACGCGCCCAGGCAGTACGGCCTGAATCAGACTCATAAACATTTGGCCGAGATGCGGGCAGTATGCGGACTGGCGCATTCACCTATATTTTGCCCTGTCGTGGCGGATTTTTACAGCGGTATGGAGGTTACCGTGCCGTTATTTGCCGCCGATATCGGGGCGGGCGCCGACGATATACGGCGCATATATTCCGAGCTGTATCGAGGCCCGGTCATAAGTTTTGACGACTCCGACGACGCAGACGGCTTCATGTCAGCGGCCGCATTGTCGGGCTCCGACGCCATGAGGGTGAGCGTCAAAGGCAACGGGGAGCGCATATTGCTTGTCGCAAGATATGACAACCTCGGCAAGGGCGCTTCGGGCGCGGCCGTGCAGTGCATGAATATCGTTATGGGAACGGATGAGACGGAGGGTTTGCAGTTATGAGCAATGGTATAAAGATAACGGACGGCGGGGTCTGCGCTCCGCGCGGCTTTACCGCGGGCGGCATACACTGCGGTATACGCAAGAACCGCAATAAGAGGGATTTGTCCGTAATATACAGCAGCGTAAGGGCCGAGGCCGCGGCGGTGTATACCACCAACCTCGTCAAGGGCGCGCCGCTGCTGGTTACAAAGCGGCATTTGGCTGACGGCAAGGCTCAGGCAGTAGTCTGCAACAGCGGCAATGCCAATACCTGCAACGCCGACGGCGTGCAGGTCGCCGAAAAGATGTGCGGCCTTACTGCCGACGCGCTCGGTATATCGCCAGAAGACGTCGTAGTGGCCTCTACCGGGGTCATAGGTGTGCCTCTCGATATCGCGCCCATAGCTTCGGGTCTGCCTGAACTGGCTCAAAAACAGGGCAATCACAGCGATGAGGCCGCAGAGGGCATTATGACTACCGATACTAAGCTCAAGCAGATATCCGTCAGCTTTACCGCGGGCGGAAAAGAGTGCCGAATAGGCGGCATAGCCAAGGGTTCGGGCATGATACACCCCAATATGGCCACTATGCTGGTCTTTATCACCAGCGACTGCGCGATAAGCTCGCAGATGCTGCAGCGCGCGCTGTCTACGGATATACAAAATACTTTCAATATGGTCAGCATAGACGGAGACACTTCCACCAATGATATGGTCGTCGTGCTTGCCAACGGCCTGGCGGGCAATACGACTATCGAGGCCGAGGGCGATGATTTTTCAGCTTTCATGCAGGCGCTAAACACCGTTACGGTATATCTCTGCAAGTGCATAGCCGGCGACGGGGAGGGCGCCACCAAGCTCATCGAATGTTCCGTCAGCGGGGCTGCCAGCGAGCAGGCAGCCAAGACGGCGGCCAAATCCGTCATCTGCTCCTCTTTGGTAAAGGCAGCCATGTTCGGCGCGGACGCCAACTGGGGCCGTGTTCTCTGCGCGATAGGCTACAGCGGCGCACAGATAGACGTAAACGCCGTGGACGTATCGTTCAGGTCCGCGGCGGGCCGGGTCGAGGTGTGCCGCAGCGGAGCCGGCGTCGAATTCTCCGAACCGCTTGCCAAGAGCGTGCTTTCGGAAGATGAAATAACCATAGAAGTGCGCCTCAATTCGGGCGAATGCTCGGCCGTAGCCTGGGGCTGCGACCTTACCTATGACTATGTAAAAATAAACGGCGATTACCGCACCTGAACCGCCGCTTTTGTTAATGATTTCTACTGCCGTGTCGGCGGGAGGTAAGTACATGAATATATCCAATGCGGACAGGGCGCGCATACTGGTGCATGCTCTGCCGTATATACAGCAGTATAATAATAAGATAGTCGTCGTAAAGTACGGCGGCAACGCCATGATAAACGAAAAGCTCAAAGACTCGGTCATGCGCGATATCGTTTTGCTTTCTCTTATAGGCGTCAAGGTAGTGCTGGTGCACGGCGGCGGACCCGAAATAACCGATATGCTGCAGAAAACGGGCAAACAGAGCCGCTTTGTGGACGGGCTGAGGGTGACTGACAGGGAGACTGTCGAGATAGTTCAAATGGTCCTTGCCGGCAAGATAAATAAGAATTTGGTCAACCTCATACAGAACAAGGACGGCAAGGCAATCGGACTGTCGGGCATAGACGGGCACATGATAGAGGCGCAGATGCGCGACGAGCAGCTGGGGTATGTGGGAGACATAACCAAGATAAATATCCAGCCGATCCTCGACGTACTCGAAAAGGGCTATATTCCCGTAGTGGCTACGCTCGGCTGCGACCGTGAAGGGAATATATATAATATAAACGCGGATACCGCGGCCGCAAGGATAGCGGGGGCACTCAATGCCGAAAGCCTCATTTCCATGACGGACACCTGCGGCATACTGGCGGACAAAGACGACCCGTCTTCGCTCATACGCGTCATAAATACCGCCGACGCTGACAGGCTCATCCGAGAGGGCGTGATATGCGGCGGTATGATACCCAAGGTCAAATGCTGTGAGGATGCGATAAGCCGAGGCGTCAAAAAAGTGTTTATCATAGACGGCCGCATACCTCATTCCATATTGATAGAAACTCTTACCGACGAGGGTATCGGCACAATGTTTGAGGAGGAATGAGTATGGACGATATCATAGAACTTGACAGAAAATATATAACCGCCACATATGCGCGCTTACCGCTGCACATAGTCAGCGGCAGCGGCTCCGTGGCTGTGGGCGCGGACGGACGCGAGTACATAGACATGGGCGCGGGTATAGCCGTCAATTCTTTCGGAATATCCGATAAAGAATGGGTCGCCGCCGTAACCGAGCAGCTCGGTAAGGTACAGCATACGTCGAATTTGTACTATACGGAGCCGTGCGTCAGGCTTGCTGGAATGCTGTGCGAGCGCACGGGTATGGATAAGGTGTTTTTCTGCAATTCGGGCGCCGAAGCCAATGAGTGCGCCATAAAGGCCGCAAGAAAGTACGCCGCCGAGCATAAGGGCGAGGAATATTATAATATTATCACTCTTAAAAACAGCTTCCACGGCCGTACCGTAACCACTCTTGCCGCCACGGGGCAGGACGAGTACCATACTATGTTCAAGCCGCTTACAGACGGTTTTGTTTACGCAGAGCCCAACGATATAGAGGATGTAAGGCGCAAGCTTGACGCAAACAAGACTGCCGCGATTATGTTTGAAGTCGTGCAGGGCGAGGGCGGGGTCAACGCGCTGAGTTTCGATTTTGTGTCAGGGCTCAGGGATTTGGCGCGCGAATACGAGGTGCTGTTAATAGCCGACGAGGTGCAGACCGGCAACGGCCGCACCGGCAAGCTGTACGGATACATGAATTATGACGTCGAGCCCGATATCGTGACCACGGCCAAGGGCCTGGCAGGGGGCTTGCCGATAGGTGCGGTGATGTTCAGCCGCAATGTCAGCGGGGTATATACTCCGGGTACTCACGGCTCGACTTTCGGCGGCAACCCGGTCTGCTGCGCGGGTGCGGTAAATATATTGAGCCGCATAGACGAGTCTCTGCTCGAACAGGTGAGGCAGAAGTCCGACTTTATCCGCTCCGCCTTTGAGGGCGCAAGAGGCGTCAGGTCCGTCAGCGGCCTCGGCCTCATGCTCGGTCTCGACGTCGAAAAGGACGCCAAGTCCGTCGCTTCGGAGTGTTTGGACCGCGGCGTTCTTGTCCTTACGGCAAAGAATAAAGTTCGGCTTCTGCCCGCGCTCAATATACCCATGGATCTGCTGGGCAGGGCCGTGGATATAATAAAGGAAGTTTGCGCTCAGAGTTAGCCTGCATACGGCGGATCGCCCGCCGTACGATTATATCAGCGTCTGAGCAGCTGATTGCAGCGGCTTTGTATATATGGCCGGCTGCTGTATACGGAGGTTTGGTACAATGGATTTGAAGGGCAGGGATTTTCTTAAGCTCCTTGATTTTACGGGCGAGGAGCTGGCTGAACTGGTAGACCTTTCTGCTCGGTTTAAGCAGATGAAGAACAGCGGCATATCCCACCGCTACTGCGAGGGCAAGAATATCGCCCTGATTTTTGAGAAAACGAGCACAAGGACGCGCTGCAGCTTCGAAGTGGCCGCCAGGGACCTCGGCATGGGTACGACTTATCTCGACCCCTCAGGTTCGCAGATAGGCCGTAAGGAGAGCGCGGCCGATACCGCGCGGGTCCTTTCTTCGATATATGACGGTATCGAATACAGGGGCTACGGTCAGCGGACGGTGGAGCTTCTGGCTCAGTATGCGGACGTGCCCGTGTGGAACGGACTTACCGACGAGGCGCATCCTACGCAGGTTTTGGCCGATATGCTGACGATAAAAGAACGGTTCGGCTCTCTTAAAGGCGTCAAGCTTGTTTATATGGGCGACGCCCGCTTTAATATGGGCAATTCGCTTATGGTCGGCTGCGCCAAACTCGGACTTGACTTTACGGCCTGCGCGCCCGAAGAGTTTTTCCCCGACAAAAAGCTTATAGACCAATGCCTCGGCATAGCCTCCGAGAGCGGGTCGACTCTGCGCTTTGAGTCCGACGTCGACAAAGCGGTGAGGGGCGCAGACGTCATATATACCGACGTATGGGTATCTATGGGCGAGCCCGAAGAGGTGTGGGCTGAGCGTATAGGCAGACTCGCTCCGTATCAGGTCAACGCCGATGTAATGAACAAAGCCGGCTCGGACGCCGTGTTCATGCACTGCCTGCCTGCATATCACGACCTGAACACCGATATAGGCCGTAAAATGTGCGAAAAGTTCGACCGCAGCTGCATGGAAGTGACCGATGAGGTGTTCGAGAGCGGTCGTTCCGTAGTCTTCCAGGAAGCGGAGAACAGGATGCATACAATCAAGGCCGTTATGGCTGCCACATTATAATTTGTAATATAATTAAATATCCCCCGTTTCTAAGACTGCGGGCTCCGTTTTTTATAGGCTAAAATGACGCGTTTTGCTGTATTGAATTTAATCGGAGTTCGCGCTTATACTGACGCGGTTTGTTTAAATCAGAGACATAAAAAGTATTTTTGCATTTTATCTTTTGCGGTAATGGAGTATGGAGAAGAAGAGATATTTGGTTCTTGACGACGGGACGGTTTTTGAGGGCCGTGCATTCGGCGCAGATGTCCCGAGCACCGGGGAGCTTGTTTTTACTACGGGTATGTGCGGATATGTAGAAACGCTGACCGACCCGAGCTATTATGGGCAGATTGTGGTGCAGACTTTTCCGATTATAGGCAATTACGGAGTCATTGAGGCCGACTTTGAGGGCGTATGCTGCGTAAAGGGCTATGTAGTGCGGGACTGGTGCAGGCACCCGTCTAACTTTCGCTGTCAGTATGATATAGACGAGTTTCTTAAAGGCAAAGGCGTCACGGGCATATATGCCGTGGACACGCGCAGTATAGTCAGGCAGATCCGTGAGCGCGGGGTCATGAACGCCATGCTGTGCGACAGCGTGCCCGAAGACCTGTCGGTTATAAAAAATTACAGAATCAGCGACGCCGTCGAACATGTCACGCTCCCCGAGCCCGTGGTATACTCCTCGATAGGACAATGTAATTATCGTGTGGCGCTGATGGATTTCGGCGCCAAAAGGAGCATATTATCCGAACTGCGCCGCCGCGGCTGCGAGGTAGTGCGCGTGCCCGCGCATACTACGGCTCGTCAGATTATGGACATGTCCGTAGACGGGGTCATGCTTTCAAACGGTCCCGGAGACCCTGCCGAAAACACTGCCATAATACAGCAGATAGGCGAATTATTCGGTAAAATACCGATTTTCGGCATATGCCTGGGGCACCAGCTGCTCGCTCTGAGCCGAGGCGGGAAGACCGTAAAGCTGAAATACGGTCACCGCGGCTCCAACCAGCCTGTGCGGGACCTTTTAGGCTCGCGTACATATATCACGAGTCAGAACCACGGCTATGCGGTCGTGGCGGACAGTGCGGTCAAGGGCACGCTCAGCTTTATCAACGCCAATGATTTTACCTGTGAGGGCCTGGAATACCCGGGAGAGAAGGCTTTTTCCGTGCAGTTTCATCCCGAGGCCAGCGCAGGGCCGAGGGATACCTCGTTTTTGTTCGATAAATTTTGCGGGCTGATGGACGGTGATTGACGTATGCCTTTGGATAAGAGTATAAAAAAAGTATTGGTTATAGGCTCCGGGCCTATCGTTATCGGCCAGGCGGCCGAATTTGACTACGCGGGGGCTCAGGCCTGCCGCGTGCTGCGTCAGGCCGGCGTCAATGTAGTATTGGTAAACTCCAATCCCGCCACAATTATGACGGACAAGGCCCTTGCCGATGAGATATATCTCGAGCCTTTAAATGTCAAGACGCTTGAGAGAATAATACAAAAAGAAAAACCGGATTGTCTGCTTGCAGGGCTCGGAGGACAGACCGCGCTTACGCTTGCGATGCAGCTGGACGCGGACGGCTTTTTGCAGCGCAACGGTGTCAGGCTCATAGGTACTAACGTGCAGGCTATAAACAAGTCTGAGGACCGCGAACTGTTCAAGCGCACAATGACCGAACTCGGTCAGCCCGTTATTCCGTCGGATATAGCTACCGATGTGGATACTGCCGTGGGCATAGCGCGCGATATAGGATACCCGGTCATAGTCAGGCCCGCTTTCACTTTAGGCGGATCCGGCGGCGGAGTGGCCTCAAACGAGTCTGAGCTGCGCGCCGTCGCCGCAGCGGGCGTCGAGGCTTCGCCTATTAATCAAATATTGGTAGAGAAATATATATTCGGCTGGAAAGAGATAGAGTTTGAGGTCATGCGCGACTCTGCGGGCAATGCCATAGCCGTCTGCAGTATGGAGAACCTCGACCCTGTGGGGATACATACCGGCGACAGCATCGTCGTGGCCCCCGCGCTCACGCTTTCGGACAAAGAGCTGCAGATGCTGCGCTCTGCGTCTTTGCAGATAATTTCGGCTTTGGGCATAGAAGGGGGCTGCAACTGTCAGTTTGCTCTTAACCCCGACAGCTTTGAATACGCGGTGATTGAGGTCAATCCGAGGGTCTCGCGCTCTTCCGCATTGGCCTCAAAGGCTACGGGCTATCCCATAGCCAAGATCACTACCAAAATCGCTCTCGGCTATACCCTCGATGAGATAAAGAACGACATAACCGGCAAGACCTGCGCCTGCTTCGAGCCTGCGCTGGACTATGTGGTGGTCAAGCTGCCCAAGTGGCCGTTCGATAAGTTTGCAGGCGCGTCGCGCAGGCTGGGCACTCAGATGAAAGCTACGGGCGAGGTCATGGCCATTGCTCCGAATTTTGAGGCCGCTTTGATGAAAGCGGTGCGCGGCGCCGAGATATCTTTGGATACCCTCAATGCTGAACCTGCAGACAGCCGAGACTTAGAGCACAGGCTCTCGGACGTAGACGACCGTAGGATATTTACCGTTTTTGAAGCGCTCAAGATCGGTATGTCCGTGCAGCGCATACATGAGCTGACGCGAATAGATAAATGGTTCCTGTTTAAACTGCAGGGCATGGCAGAGTTTGAGCTTGATTTGGCCGCAGGCGGCCTTACGCCCGACTTGTACGAAAAGGGCAAGCGCATGGGCTATCCCGACGCGGCCCTTGAACGCATAAGCGGCTGCAAAGCGCCGCTGCACAGGGATTTCAGCTACAAAATGGTGGATACGTGCGGGGCGGAATTTGAAGCGGAGACCCCGTATTTTTATTCTGTATACGGAGGCGAATGCGAGTCGCGCTCGTTTGTACGCTCGGGCAGGCCTACGGTGGTCGTGCTCGGTTCCGGGCCCATACGGATAGGGCAGGGTATAGAGTTCGATTATTCGTCCGTACATTGTGTCTGGGCGCTTAAAGAATTAGGCTACGACGTGGTTATAATCAATAATAATCCCGAGACGGTATCCACCGACTATGATACGGCGGACAGGCTGTATTTCGAACCTTTGTGCCCCGAGGACGTCATGAACGTCATCCGCGTGGAGCAGCCGTGCGGCGTCGTTGTCGCTTTCGGCGGTCAGACGGCCATAAAGCTGACCAAGTTCCTCGACGATAACCATGTGCCGATACTCGGCACCTCTGCCGAGGGCATAGATATAGCCGAGGACCGCGAGCGGTTCGACGCCCTTCTCGGCCGTTACGGCATCAGGCGTCCGTCAGGCGCGGCCGTGCACACTCTCAGCCAGGCCGTAGAGGCTGCGCAGGCTTTGGGATACCCCGTGCTGCTGCGTCCGTCTTATGTCATCGGCGGGCAGAACATGCGCATCGCGCACGATTCCGACGAGGTCGGCCGCTATATGGAGCTTATCCTGGCGCAGGGCATAGACAATCCCGTGCTTGTAGACAAATATATGATGGGACCCGAGCTGGAGGTCGACGTTATTTCAGACGGCAAAGACGTGCTGATTCCCGGCATCATGCAGCATATAGAGCGCGCAGGCGTGCACAGCGGCGATTCTATCGCGGTTTATCCTCCGTACGGCGTCGACGACCGCATGATAGGAAAAATAACGGATTATTCCCGTAAGCTTGCTTTGGCATTGGGCACAAGGGGACTGGTCAATATCCAGTATCTCATATATGAGGGCGAGCTGTATGTCATAGAGGTCAACCCCCGCGCCTCAAGAACCGTGCCGTATATCAGCAAGATCAGCGGCGTGCCCATGGTCGAGCTCGCCTCCAGGGTCATGCTGGGCCATGATTTGGCCTCTTTGGGTTACGGCACGGGTCTGTATAAATCTCCTCCGTACTATGCGGTAAAAGTTCCTGTATTTTCGTTCGAAAAGCTCGCGGATGCAAACTCGTATCTCGGTCCGGAGATGAAGAGTACCGGCGAGGTTCTCGGCATTGCCAGCACGCTCAACGAGGCGCTGTTTAAAGGTTTGGCTGCGGCAGGGCACTGTTTGTCGGGGCCTGTGCCGGGCAGGGACGGGGTGCTGCTCAGCGTGGACAGCCGCGACCAGGACGAGGTCGTCTCTTTGGCAAAGAAACTGGACGACATAGGCTTTAGAATATATGCCACACCCGAAACCGCCGTGTCTGTGAGCCGGCTCGGCGCAGACGTTGTGCAGGTAGGCGATATCCGCAGCGAGGCGCTGTCTCTGCTGGATTCGGGCGTTATATCCTTTGCGGTGTATACGGGTGCGCTGATGGACTCCACGGTGGAGGACTACATGGCGCTCAGCCGCCGCGCTCTGAGCCTGTCAGTGCCCTGCTTCACTTCTTTGGATACCGCGAATGCCGCGGCCGATATCATACGCAGCCGCTTTAATCTGTCAAATACGGAACTGGTGGATATAAACCACATGCGTTACGAGCGCCAGCGTATAGAGTTTAGTAAAATGCAGGCCGCGGGCGATGACTATATATTCATTTATGATCCCGACGGGGGTATAAGCTGCCCTGAGTCGCTCAGTATAAGCATGTGCGACAGGCACTACGGCGTAGGCGCGGACGGACTGGTTATAATCGGTCGTTGCAGTACAGCCGACGCATCCATGAGGGTGTTTAACCGCGACGGCTCCGAGGGCGGCATGGCGGGAAACAGTATTCGCTCTGTGGCCAAATATATCTACGACAACGGCATCGCCGTAAAGGACCGTGTGTCAATACAGACTGCCAGCGGTACTCGCACGGTCAGAGTCTATACCCGCGACGGGAAGGTAACTTACGCAAGCGTCGATATGGGTAAAGCGGACCTTGGGGTAAAGAGTCTGCCCGCAAATGTGGACAGCGACAAAATGATAGCCTATCCTCTGCGGATAGGAGGCAGGGAATATGAGGTCACATGCGTGTCTGTCGGCAATCCCCACTGCGTAGTGTTCTGCGACAGGGTGGACGACATAGACATGCAGAAGGTCGGGCCGAAGTTTGAAAATGCGTCGGTATTCCCCGAACGTATAAACACGGAGTTCGTGCGGGTGGTCAGCAAAAACATGCTTAAGATTCGCGTCTATGAACGCGGGAACGGCGAGACACCCGCCTGCGGAACCGGCGCGTGCGCCGCGGTGGTCGCAGCGGTGGAGAACGGTTATTGCCGCAAAGGGGAGGACGTAACCGTCAAGCTGCGCGGCGGCGACCTTACCGTAAATTACTCTGACGAAGGCGTGGTTTTATCCGGGGATACAAAGCTGGTTTACACCGGAGTTATGGAATATTGACGGCCCGGTTAAGGCGCACCGATTTTGTGAAGTATGATTAAAAAACAGAAATCGAGAAAGCGGCTATTCAGCAGTTGCAGAAGAGTTAAATTGAATGAGCGTTTGCAGACATGCGAACGCTCATTTTTTAGGCTATATATTTGCATAGAACTTTTCTCAGCGTAATTCTAAAAATTTATAGCATACATATATGTAAAAAATAGCATACGTACATAAAAAAACAATATGTAATAACCCGTTAATTCTACTGTAAACGTCAGAAACTCAAATTTGTGCGGGGCAATTTCGCCCAATGCGTTTACCCTTGGCATACTATTGTTTTTAGTAAAACAGAGAGGGACGGCTGCGCGCCGTCCCTAAAAAGTTTTTTATTTTCCCGCTTTTTGCGGCAAGTTATGCTGAGGCCGGCTTTATAAACAAAGCCGGCTTCATTTTTTTTCGTCCAGTATTTTGTTGCCGTATAAGTTGAACCTAAAGAGAAACGACTCGTCTTCGGGGTTGTCGCATATCAGCTTTGCTTCGCCTATCTGCCCGCTCTCTATCAGGCTGGATATGCCTATTATTTGGCAGAACTTGCTCTTCAGGTTGAGTCTGTCTCCCTCATCTGTGACTATATAGACGTTGCCCTTGCATTTGTCTATAGCCTGCAGGAATTTCTTTATATCTATGTCGTGCAGTTTGACCGGTTCCATGCCGCAGTTCTCCTTTCCGCCGTTTTTTTCAATTTAATTATACCAAAATTTCCCGGATTGTCAATACCCGCTCCGGCTTAATTTTACGACACGGCGCGGGAAAATCAGACAATAAAACGGGGTCTGCAAACGCAGACCCCGTAGGCTGTTTATTTTTCACGCGGTATTTGTTGAGCTCAGCCCGTAATGACCTTTATCGCCTCGTCCTCGTACGTCTCTATCACGTCCGCGTATGTGTCGGTCAGCGACTCGACGTAATCGGTCAAATCTTCATCTTTCATCGTGTTGTCAACGGATACGGTCAGATACGGGCCGTTGTTGGACACGAAGTACAGTGCCACCGCGCCGTCGTCGGTGTCGATTACCGTGTAGTCGCCCTCTTTGCGCTCCGTATTAAAGACCCAGTCGGATATCTCTTCGCTGTATGCGTCATAATAAGTGTTCGAAAAGTTCTCGGACAGACCGCCGTTGGACATGGAGGAGTCGGAGGAGTTCATCAGGGCCATGGTTGCAAATTCGTCCTCGTCGGCGCCGTCGTCCGCCCATTCGTCTATCATATCTTTTAAATCAGCCCGCGCTTTCTCTACCGCTTCTTCTTTCTCTTCGTCCGTAGCGTCGTCCTCGTAGCCGGCGTCATATTTTATCAGTCTTATGGATACTGCGTCATAGTCGGGTGCCAGCGCGGAGATAAAATACACCACGTAGCAGTTATCGTCGTCGTCGGTAAGCAGGGTTGTGTCGCCCTCTTTGCGCTCCTCGTCGCCTACCCATTCCCGTATGGTCGCATCTATATTGGTATAAGCGTCGTCGGATATCAGAGTTTCGTCCTCTTCCGTATCCTGTATCTCTTTAGCTGCTTGTATAAATGTCTCTTCATCGGTTACTTTTGCGAGAAAGTCCTCTGCGGCTTTCTTCGTATCCGCCGCGTCCGAATCATCGGAGACCTTAAATTCAAGGAGCCTGTAGGTGTATCTGTCAAAGTCCGTCCTGTGTTCCTGGTAATATTCTTCTATCTGCTCGTCCGTATAGGTGAAAGACTCTCTTTTTGTTTCCTGCTGCTTGTTGCCCAGGGTGTATATTCTCAGCATTTTTTCAAGGTTCTCTTCCGTAAATCCCTGTCTGTAAGAGTTTGCGAGATATGTTTTAAAGCTTATATCTGAGTCTTCCGCCGCTTTTTTCATATCGTCTATGGTGCTCTGTATCTCCTCGAGGTCTTCTTCCTCTAATTCCACTCCGTCTTTCTGCGCCTCGGCGCACAGCTCTACCATAGTGACCAGGTCCGTATAAGCCAAAGAGGCGAAATATTCCTGCCATGTCATATTTTCATCGAACGTAGTGGGCTTGAGCATATCTTCATACGAGGATATGCCCATGTAGGGAAGCACCGAAGCGTAGCTGTTAAGCAGGTTTGCATACGGGAAGTAAAAGTCCATGCCCGTTATCTGCGTGTCCTCATATTTCAAAATCGTCTTGTTTTTGATAAACGTTCCGTTGTTCTTTAATATATTATAGGCGACCAGCGCCACGACCAGCACCGCGACGACTATCACTGTTACGGTAAATATCGGGAAATCTTTTTTTCTGTTTACTTCCGTATTTTTGCTCGAATTTTTTGACATCGGATATCGACCGTCCTAACTATCGTTATTTTATGGGCCGTTCGGCCCGAGTATTTATATAATTATATATTTTTTTTGTGTGCTTGTCAAGCAAAAAAAACTTTCCAGAATTATTCGGACTGCGGGTGTTTAAACTAAGGAGTACTGGAGGTGATTAAGATAAAAAAGCTTATTGTTCTTCTTATGGCCGTCGTTGTATGCGCTTCTTCGGCCGCGTGCCAGCGCGATTCTTCCAACGACGGGGCAGTAAAAGACCCGCCTGACAATACTCAGAATGATTCGGGCTTATCCGGTTCTGACAAACCTGATAATTCAAACGATTCCGCCCCGTCGCTCAAAGATATCCGAGACACCGTCGTCGAAGCTTACGGCGAAAGCTACCGGGCTGACAATGAGATGGACGCCGACTACGTCAGCTCCGAGTTCGGAATTAATCGAGATTATATAGAAGATGCGTACGGAGAGTACAGCGACGATCCCGACTGTAATCATATGTTCCTCAGCATAAAGGCTAAAAAGGGCTTTGGGGAAAACGTAGAGGCGCAGCTGCGCCAATACTTTGATTCTCATAAGGGCGAAAGTTCTTCGGAGGCCGACAAGTACCGAGAGGATTCGGCTCAGCTGTACCGCAGCGGCGACTATGTGTTCTATGTCCGCCTGGGCGAAGACGCCGATAAGGCTGTCGATAACGTAGAGGATATGGCCAATTACGCCAAGGACCAGGTCAAGATAGGAATAGATAAAATAAAAAGTTTCTTTGAATAAATTTCCTGCGCGCGTACTGGGCGGCCGGTCGGCTTAAAAAAATTCGAGCGGGCCCGCTCGCCTGCGCGCGCAGTTTTTTCGTCCTGCGTTTATTTATGAGGCGTTCTTCAATCCGCTGTCGTATAATATAATTTATTATGTCCCGGATACAGATATTTTTTAATTGGTATTAATTGACATTATTATATCAAATATGTTATAATTATTTTACAGTACGGCTCTGCCGTATGATTTGGATTCTATTCAGACGGGAGTAATTTATATGTCGGACAATTATGTCATTACTATAGGCCGTCAATACGGCAGCGGGGGGCGGCTTATAGGCCGCAAGTTAGCGGACGCCCTCGGGTTCAGCTTCTATGACAAGGAGCTTATAACCGTCGCCGCCAAGCGCAGCGGTATAAATGAAAAGATTTTTGAGAGCGTAGACGAGCATCCGACCAACAGCCTGCTGTATTCGCTTGCTATGGGTACTTATAACTTTGAGAGCGCGTATATTCCTTACAGCAATATGTCTATACCTCTGTCGGAGCAGGTCTTTCAGATGCAGTCCTCGCTTATTGCCGAATTCGCCGATAAGGGGCCGTGCGTTTTTGTAGGGCGATGCGCCGATTATGTGCTGCGGGACAATCCGCGGTGCATAAATATTTTTATAAAGGCCGAACCTGCCGAAAGGGCTGAGCGTCTCGTAAAATATTACGGCGTCGAGCCTGCCAAGGTCAAGGACATCATGCGCAAGGCCGATAAAATGAGGGCCAACTATTACAAAACGCGCACCGGCCGGGCCTGGGCTTCGCTGGATACTTATGACCTGTGTATAGATTCGGGCAAATTGGGAGTGGATAAGACCGCGGATATTTTACTGGACTATATAAGGGCGAGGATGCAGGCCGGGTGATCGGTTCGGATTTCTAATTTATGGATAGTAGTTTATCTTATAATTTTTTCCCTCCTGTGCAGGTTCCCCGAAGCGTAACGCTTCGGGGAACCTGTTTTTGCGTTTTTTCCTTTGGGATGTGAGACGGTGTGCTAAGCGCTAAGCGGCTGCGAACAGCGCAAGACAAGCTCGGTATATTTGTTATAAAAGGCTTGCCGCAGTGAAAATGCAAAGCCGCTGAGAGCAACGCACTGGCGGGGGATTTGCCGCTGTGAAAATACGAAGTCGCTGAGAGCAGCGAACTGGCGGGGAATTTGCCGCTGTGAAAATACGAAGTCGCTGAGCGCGAGACCTGACAAACAAGCGCGATATGAATATTTGCCGCTGCAAACATATTCAAAAAATACAGTCGACATTAAGTCATTTAAAACTCAGAAATAACCGCGCTGAATGAATAAAATGTTGCGCTGAAAGCGCTTTGGCCGCAAATACGGCGCCTCATACGGCGTTTTATCAACGGCGGAAATACCGCTGTGTTCCCGTCTGTAAATCATCTAATTATGAGTTGATGAATTTCTCTATGGCTGCCGCGTCGCCGTAGCCTTTTTGATAAAGCCTGTGCAGCGACTGCCTGTCCTTTTTGAGCGTATCGACTCCGCAGGTATCGTCGGGCGAAATTATCAGCGCGCGGCCCTGCTCGGCATATCTGCGCGCAAGGGCGACGCTTTCGTTGTATCTTTGGGCGCGCAGCCGCAGGTTTTGAGCCGATTTGGGATATTTTTTCTGTATTCGCGCCGCCGCTTTTTCGTCTTTTTCGGGGCTGCGTATCACTGCTTCGGGTTTTGTCAGTATTACTACGACTCGCTCGCAGCCCAGCTCAAAGGCCTTTTGCACCGGTACGGGGTCCGCCAATGCTCCGTCATAGTAGCTTATCCCTCCTATGACGTACGGCCTGCATACGAACGGTATGGCGGAAGACGCCTTCATGACGTCGTAATCGTCCTGGCGTATATCCGATTTGTCGAAATATTTTGTGCGGCCGCTTACCGCCTCTTCGGCCACGATGTATAGTTCCATGGGGTTGTCCCTCAGCGCGGGATAGTCCAGCGGGTTCTCTCCGTCGGCGCGGCTGAGAGTGCCGTATATATAGTCCAAATCTATAAACGAACGCTTTATTATGAAGTTGCTCAGGCTCATATATCTGCTGCGGAACGCATATTCTGTGTAAAATACATAGTTTCGCCCGCGCTGTCCCGCTGCATATGAGGCCAGGTTTGCGCTGCCTGCCGATACGCCTATGCCGAGGTCGAACTTTATGCCGCGGTCCATGCAGTAATCAAACACCCCGGCGGCATATATACCTCTTAATCCGCCGCCTACGTCGACTGCTCCGATTTTCATACAGTTAAGCCTCCATTTATATTATAAGATCATCTTCGTTGTATATAAAGCTTTTTTTATTGTCTTATATTCGCTTGAGGCGGAGCTGCGCCTGCTTTTCATGCTTTTTATAGTTTATTATCTCCGTTCGCTTATTAATGTATTATATATCAAAATCCATGAGATTTCAATCGTCTGATTCTTAATATTTTTTTATTTTGTACGGCGATTCAGGCCCGGTGCGGTACGGTCGGATACCGTGGGATTTATCAGCATATTGTACCTTTATAAGGCTGCCTTTTATCCGAGCGGGTGTCCGTGTCGAGGACGCGGGCATATATTGTAAGTGTAATCTTAAAAGACAGGAGGAACAAAAAAATGGCGTATAGGACCTTGAACTCTCTGCCGCTGGGGCAAAGCGCGGAAGTCGTCGGCATACTTTCGGACGGCAGGGAGCGCAACAGGCTGAGAGATTTGGGGCTTATAAGCGGAACTGAGATAAAGCCTCTTTTTAAAAGTATGTTCGGGGATCCGGTAGCGTACGGGTTCAGGGGTATAGTTGTGGCTTTAAGGAATGAGGATGCGGGCAAAATCATAGTAAGCACCTGACTGTTTTCGAGCTGCGGGCCTTTGCATGGGGATATCCGTCCGTGCCGAGGTACCGCGGCGGCTTGCGGACGTCTTGTTTGAGTTTAAATCTTTGGGGGATGGTCTATGGGACTTACCAATAGGTCGACCGGAGCCCGTGTCAACGAATCTTTGGATATACATCGGCAGCTGTCGGACAGGGTAGTGGCCCTGGCCGGCAATCCGAACGTTGGCAAGAGCACGGTCTTCAATGCCCTTACGGGCATGAAACAGCATACCGGCAACTGGCCGGGCAAAACTGTCGCCAGCGCGTGCGGCAGATATGAATATAACGGCAAAGAATACATAGTGGTTGATATTCCCGGGACTTACTCACTGTCCGCCAATTCTGCGGAGGAGGAAGTCGCGAGAGATTTTATATGCTTTTCGGGTGCGGACGTGTGCGTTGCGGTCGCAGACGCGACCTGCCTTGAGCGCAACCTCAGCCTGATATTGCGCATACGCGAATTTACCTCAAAAATGGTGGTATGTCTTAATTTAATGGACGAGGCTGCAAAAAAATCCATACATGTGCATGTCGATAAACTGTCCGCGCTCCTTGACGTGCCCGTTATACCCGCCAGCGCAAGGTCGGGAGAGGGGATAGAGGCTCTGCGCCTAGCAGTCGCTTCAGTATGCCAAGAAGAACGGCAGCGCCCGTATTCGGTCGAATACGACCCGGAGACCGAAGCGGCCGTCGAGGTCCTGCAGGCCGCGCTCAAAGAACGCTGTCCTGATATAAACGCAAGGTGGACGGCGCTGAGAATGCTGGACTCCGACGAAGAGCTTATTCGCCGGCTGGGTTCGCATTACGGCTTCGACCCTGTGCATGACGAGGGGCTGGCCATGATATACGGACATATGGACAAACAGGGCGCGGCGGACCGTATATGCGACGGCATAGTCAAACAGGGCGAAAAAATATGCCGCGAGTGCGTCAGCCGCCGCACGCCGGCCGATAAATCCGTCAGCAGAGCCGACCGTATTTTGACATCGCCTGCCACTGGCATACCCATAATGCTGCTCATGCTCGGCCTGATAATGTGGATAACCATAGCCGGAGCGAACTATCCGTCTCAGTGGCTGTACGAGATATTGTTTAAGTTTGAAGGAGTGCTTGCGGGCTGGTTCGAGGCCCTGAGCGCGCCCGCATGGCTTACGGGCGCGGCGGTTTACGGCGTGTACAGGACGGTGGCGTGGGTGGTGTCCGTCATGCTGCCGCCTATGGCGATATTTTTCCCGATATTTACGCTGTTAGAGGACGTAGGATACCTGCCCAGGATAGCTTTTAACCTTGACGGCTGTTTCCGCCGCGCAGGCGCGCATGGCAAGCAGGCCCTTACTACCTGTATGGGCTTCGGCTGCAATGCGTGCGGCATCATAGGCTGCAGGATAATCGACTCTCCGCGCGAACGGCTCATCGCCGCCGTAACCAACAGCTTTATACCCTGTAACGGCAGGTTTCCCGCGCTGATAGCGGTTATCAGCATGTTCTTTGCCGCATGTTTTGCGGGAGTCGGGGGTTCGGTCGTTTCAGCCGCGATGCTTACGGGCCTTATCCTGCTGAGCATATGCGTGTCTTTAGCGGTTTCCAAGCTGCTTTCCGTCACTTTGCTAAAGGGTAAGCCGTCATCTTTTGCCCTGGAGCTGCCCCCGTACAGGGCTCCTAAAATATGGAGCGTGATAGTCAGGTCAGTGTTGGACCGCACGATATTCGTTCTCGGCCGCGCGGTAGCGGCTGCGGCCCCGGCGGGCCTGCTCATATGGGTGCTCTCTAACGTGTCTGTGTCGGGCCAAAGCCTGCTGGCGTATTGCACGGCCGCTCTCGACCCCATAGGCTTTTTCTTTGGAGTGGACGGGGTGATACTCATGGCCTTTATTCTCGGCTTTCCGGCCAATGAGATAGTCATACCCATAATGATAATGAGCTATGGCAGTATGGGAATGCTTACGGATATGAGCGATCTCGGCGCGCTCAAGCAGCTGCTTGTATCGAACGGCTGGACAGTCTGCACCGCGCTGTGCGTGCT
>CALXAN010000062.1 GCA_944386305.1 uncultured Clostridia bacterium | reverse complement strand
TCGAAAACTGGATTAACAATTTACCTCGAAAAATCTTCAATTACCACTCTGCTGATTTTATTTTTAATTCTGTCCTATTTGATATTGCAATTTAGATTTAAATAAAAAATGTCATATAGGGAAAATTAATGTTGAAATATGATGCGCACTGTGATATAATGCATTATGAGAAGCTGGCATATAAGTGTTTTCGAAGAGGTGCCTTAAATGTTTCGGAAAAACATAGAAAAAAGCTGTTTATATTGCGTATACGGCGAAAAACTTAAATCAAACGACGATTTGTTGTGTTCCAAATACGGAGTAACGGCTCCGCGCTGCGACTGCCGCGCTTTTCGTTACGCGCCGCTGAAACGCATACCGGAAGAAAAAATTTCGTTTGATTTTTCAAACTCAGACTTTACAGTAAACATTTCGGGAAAAGCGGAAAACTGAAAAAAAGGATGATAGACGATGATTAAATTTAACGACTCGCATCTCAAGAATTTTATAAGCGACTCAGAGTACGACGCTATGCAGGGTTTTGTAAACGTCGCTCATTCCTACCTTGCTGAGAAGAGCGGGCAGGGCGGTGATTTTCTCGGTTGGGTCGATCTGCCCGTAAATTACGATAAAGAGGAATTTAAACGTATAAAGGAAGCCGCAGAAAAGATCCGTTCCGACAGCCAGGTGCTGCTCGTCATAGGTATCGGAGGATCGTATTTAGGGGCCCGCGCGGTTATAGAAGCCGTCAAGTCGCCTCTGTATAATAATCTTAAAAAAGACACCCCTGAGATATATTTTATCGGCAACAGCATAAGCTCTGCGTATCTGTCGGACGTCTTGTCGCTGTGCGAGGGCAAGGACGTCAGCGTAAATGTCATATCCAAGTCCGGCACTACCACCGAGCCTGCCCTTGCGTTCAGGCTCGTTAAGACCTTCATGGAGAACAAATACGGCCGAGAGGCCGCCCGCGGAAGAATATACGTTACTACCGACAAAGCCAGGGGTACCCTCAAAGAGCTGGCGGACGGCGAGGGGTACGAAGCGTTTGTTATCCCCGACGACATAGGCGGAAGATACTCTGTGCTGACAGCTGTAGGTCTTTTGCCCATAGCTGCAGCAGGTATAGATATAGACAGCCTTATGCGCGGAGCTTTCGACGCTCGGGGTACTTTTTCCGACCCTCGGATAGACGCCAACGAATGCTATAAGTACGCCGTGACGCGCAACTGCCTGCTGCGTAAGGGCAGAAGCATAGAGGTCACCGTAGCTTATGAGCCGGGCATGTGGTGCTTTGAGGAGTGGATTAAACAGCTGTTCGGCGAAAGCGAGGGAAAGGACGGCAAGGGGCTGTTCCCCGCCGGGATGATTTTTTCTACAGACCTGCATTCACTCGGCCAGTTTGTGCAGCAGGGAGCGAGGAATATGTTTGAAACCGTGCTGTGGATCGAATCTTCCGACAAGGACGTCACCGTACCCGAAGATGCTCAAAACTCCGACGGACTCAATTTCCTTGCCGGCAAAACTATGCATCAGATCAACGAAAAAGCTTTTCAGGGCACGGTGCTGGCTCATGTCAACGGCGACGTTCCGAACGCGATTATCCATATCCCCTGCGCTGACGCTTATAATATCGGCGCGCTTATATATTTTTACGAGAGGGCCTGTGGGCTGTCGGCATATCTGCTCGGAGTCAATCCTTTCGATCAACCCGGGGTACAGATGTATAAATCCAACATGTTTGCTCTGCTCGGTAAGCCCGGATACGAACAGCTGCGCGATGAGCTGAAAAAGCAGCTGTAATTCCCTCGGATTTCAGCTGTCTGCGGCGTTATTTTGTTAAAATATATTTTTTGCGCTGTATTGAATCGGTTTTGAGGCGTTGTTTGTATCTTTGCCGTAAAGCGTTGTAATTACCGCGTTATGCGCTTTCGGATATGTAAAAGTGCCTCAAAACCGCCGATGGCCGGCGTGAAGATTTTTGCAGCGCGGACATGAATTCAGGCGTATTTTAGCCTTTTGAGTGTAAGAATCGGCCGCGGGCGTGCAGTCCGTACCTATCGAGCGCAATACATATTTAACAAAAGTATATTAATTCGTCGTTATCGTGTTGAAAACTTCCCCGAGTTATGATATAATTAAGCTACAGGGACCAATTGGTTCCGTATGCGTCCGCATATGCCCAATGATAGGCATTATTGCGTCGAGCTATTTGGCGGCCGGGCCGCGGAGGTCTAAGGACAACGCATCCCGCAGTCAAAAAAATATATCAGAAAAGGAGCCGGTAAAGATGATAAAAATCGTTATGGGCCTGAAGGGAACAGGTAAAACAAAGACTCTTATTGAAGCGGTCAATAATGCGGCGGAAGTCGAACACGGCAATGTTGTCTGCATAGAAAAAGGAGATAAGCTGAAATTCGATATCAGCCACAAGGTCAGGCTGGTCAACTCGGACGAATTTGATATAAAAGATTTTGATATGTTCTACGGGTTCCTGTGCGGACTTGTAGCGGGAAATTACGATATAACCCATATATTCATAGATTCCGTAATGAAGATATGCGGAGAGGATGATCTGAAGGCTTTTGACGTATTCCTTGACGCGCTCAAGAATATCCCCAACGACGTGTCGGTATTTATGACCGTGAGCAGAGATGTTTCCGAGGCGACGGATACGGTAAAGCGTTATATGTAATGCATCTTTTTTGCGGCCCCTGTAATGGGGCCGCTTTTTTGCTGCCGGCAGTGCAAAATTTGACTTCGGCCTAAGAGGACGGTCTGATATACAGAGATTAAATAACAGCGCGCTGCCTGCATGGTTGAGTCTGAATCAATTTGTCTTGCGCCTAAAACGATCTTATTTTTGAGGACTGAGTATTGATTTTTTTGGGGAAATGTTGTACAATAGTCGGGACGGACAATAATATCAGAGAGGATGTAATGAAATGAAGACTATAGGTATTTTGACCAGCGGAGGAGACAGCCCCGGAATGAACGCCGCCATCAGGGCCGTAACAAAGGCCGCGGCGGCTGAGAATATCAGAGTTATGGGCATACGCAAGGGCTATAAGGGCTTGCTCGAAAAGGACATGTTCATTATGACTCCGCAGTCCGTGGAGGATATATACCGCAGAGGCGGTACATGTCTCGGCACCGCGCGGTTCAAGCCTTTTTCTGACCTCGAAGTGGTTAAAAAGGGCGCGGAGATATGCCGAGAGGCTGAAATAGACGGCATGGTCGTAATAGGCGGCGACGGTTCCTTCAGAGGCGCTCGCGACCTGACCCACGCGGGTATTCCGTGCGTCGGGATTCCCGGTACTATAGATAACGATATCGTATGCAGCCGTGACACGCTCGGCTTCGATTCCGCTATGAATATAATAACCGATTGTGTAAGCAAGCTGCGCGATACTACGGAAACCCTCGATCGCTGCTCGGTCATAGAAGTTATGGGTGCGGGCGCAGGCTGGATGGCGCTTGAGGGCGGTATCGCTACCGGCGCAGACGTGATAATAGTGCCCGAAATAAAATTTGATTTTAACAAAGACGTAATAGACAGGCTCTTGCAGAAAAAGAGAAACGGCCAGACTTATTTTATCGTAATAGTTGCCGAATGCGTATTTTTCCCGGAAAGCAACAGTAAAAGCAAGAAAAACGTCAATCTCAAGTACGTCAACGATATGGGAATAGAGACTGCCGCAAAATTTGCTGCTAAGATCCAGGAGCTTACGGGTATAGACAGCCGTGCTACGGTTTTGGGCCATATCCAAAGGGGCGGCGCGCCGAGTTTCCACGACAGCGTGCTGGCCTATGATATGGGAGTGCATGCCGTAGATCTGCTCAAAAACGGACACTCCAACAGAGTGGTCGTTTCGCAGAACGGACAGATCACCGACTTTGATATAGACGAGGGGCTGGCAATGAAGAAGCCTTTCGACGAACAAAGATATCGCAGAGCTTTGGATATAAATTTCTGAATATTTATTATTTCGGGCGCTTATTACGGCGCCCGAAAATTACGAGGTATGAAATATGTATGACGATATTGTATCAAAACTTGATTCAGCGGACGCAGCAGAGCGTTTAGGGGCTGCGGCAGAGCTTGCCGAACTCGTCAGAAGCGGAAAAATAGACGTTCCGCGCACGGCGGGCGACGTCAACAATCACGTCCATACGATATACTCTTTTTCACCGTATACGCCTTCGAGCGCGATATGGAACGGCTTCAAGGCGGGCCTTTCTACGATAGGTATAATGGACCACGACTCCGTCAGCGGAGCAAAAGAGTTCATTGAAGCCGCGTCTATGATAGGCATAGCTTCCACCGTGGGCGCTGAAACACGTGTAAAAATGGACTCCACTCCCCTTAAGGGCAGGCGGATAAATAACCCTGACCAGGATTCCGTTGCCTATGTCGCGCTTCACGGCATACCGCATACTCAGCTTGATAAAATAAGGGACTTTTTTACGCCGTATTCTGCCAAGCGCATTGAACGGGACAGGAAAATGCTGGCCAACATCAATTCCATTATGCGTCCCCATGGTATAACTTTGGATTTTGACAAAGATGTCCTGCCTCTGTCCGAATACAAAGAAGGCGGTTCCGTCACGGAACGTCATCTGCTGTTCGCCCTGTCTAAAAAGCTTGTCGAAAAGTTCGGCAAGGGTCCTGCTTTAGCAGAATTATTGGAAAGGGATATCAAGCTTGAGCTAAGCTCTAAGAACAGACAGAGGCTTGAGCAGACCGATAACCCATATTATGAATATGATCTGCTCGGAGCGCTCAAGAGCGGCATGGTCGCAGATTTCTACATTGATGCAGACGAGGAATGCCCGGATGTGAGCCAAGTCGCTGAGCTGGCGCGTCAGACGGGGGCGATTTTGGCTTATGCTTATTTGGGAGACGTGACTGATTCTGTCACCGGGGACAAAAAAGCTCAGAAGTTTGAGGACGATTATCTTGACTTAATGTTTGAAACTCTGAAAAAAACAGGGTTTAATGCGGTTACATACATGCCGTCGCGCAATACTCTGCAGCAGCTGCGCAGGGTTAGAAGCAAGTGCGATGAATACGGCCTGTTTCAAATAAGCGGAGAGGATATCAACTCTCCGCGGCAGAGCTTTATATGCATGGCTCAGCGAGAACCCGAATTCAGCAATCTTTATGACGCGGCCTGGGCGCTGATCGGCCATGAGATTGCCGCGACAGAAGATATCCAAAACGGCTTTTGCGCCGACAGAACTGTGAGGGCCTACCCTGCCCTTTCGGATAGAATAGAGCATTTCAAAAACATAGCCCTGGACAAATATCATTAATTTTCTTATATATCTGAGAACTGCAGGAAAATCTTTTGTGCCGTAGTATATTTGGCGGCATTGCATAGAAATGATTGGATTTATTTGAGCTGTAGAATTTATCTGCAGGACGGCTGTAACCGCTGTCTGACGCAAGAAGTCACGCAATGCTCGTTTTAATTAAAACATGAGATAAATTCTTATAAGCCCAAGGCGCGGAGTATGTACTCCGCGCCTTGGGCTATGTTATATTAACTATTTGACGACTTCCCTGATAATAACGTCAGAGGGATTAATGAGCATATACAGTTTGCGCTTGAAATCGTCGGACAAGTCGACAGAATAGTTAAATTTGGCCTTGCGTCCTTTGTCTGCAAAATTGAAGTAAACGTCGCTTTCTCCAGGGTAGCTTCTTATCAGAGACAGGCACTCGTCAAGCAGTCTCCCGGTCGAGTTGCTGAAAGTTATCATCATTGCAAAATTTTTCTGCGTATGCACGATCTCTTCCTCTTCGCTGTCCTGAGACGGCAGGCTGACGCTGAGGACTTCATTGCAGATTATCTTAGCGGCTTCACGTGCGTCGGTATTCTCGTCTTCTGTGTCCGAGCTCTCCTCTATGTCAAGCTTTCCTCTGATGACTACGATTTTGTCTTCCTGCAGCAGAGCTGAATATTTCTCATAAGACTTGGAGAATAGCAGCACTTCCATTGTACCCGTCAGATCCTGCACCGAAAGTATGGCCATCATCGTCTCGTTGCGCGTCATTTTCCGCGTGACCTTTGAAATTATACCCAATATGGATACCCTGTCCGAATTGGAGTGCGGATTGTCGTCCGAAAGTATCTCGGAAATCGTTTCGCAGCCGTAGGTTTCGGTAAGATCCGCGTATTCCTTCATCGGGTGATCCGACAGATACAGGCCCGTCACGTCCTTTTCGAGCTTAAGCTTCTCCTTCTTTGAATATTCCGCTATATCGGGATATGTGTATTCGAGCTGCTGGGTCTGCTCTCCGAACAGGCTCATTTGGCCGGACATTTCTTCCCTGAGAATATTCTGAATTCCCGACCGAATCTCAGGAAAAGCCGTTATGAGCTGTCTGCGGTTCTGTCCGAAAGCGTCAAACGCCCCGCAGTAGACCAAGCTTTCCACTGTCCTGGAATCGACGTCGTAGTTGCGCATCATACGCTCTATAAAATCCGCAAAACTCTGGAACCTGCCGTGTTCCTCGCGCTCCTTTACGATATCTTTTCCTACGCTGACGCCCACGTTCTTGACCGCTACGAGTCCGAAACGTATACCGTTGCCCGACACGGAAAAATAAACGTCCGATTCGTTTATATCCGGCGCCAATACGGGGACGCCCTGCTTCTGCGCTTCATTGATATAATCGACCATCTTGTCGGGCTTGCCGACTACGCTCGTGAGCAGTGCGGACATGTATTCCTTTACGTAATGGCACTTCAGATAAGCCGTATAGTATGTGACGAATGCGTATGCCGCCGCGTGCGATTTGTTAAAGGCATAGCTGGCGAAGCTTATCATTTCATCAAATATATCGTTTGCAACGTCTTCGGGTACGCCGTTGCGGACAGCTCCAGGCAGCTCCATGGTCCCGTCTTCTGCGAATTTGCCGTGTACGAAATATTCGCGTTCCTTCTGCATGACGTCCATTTTTTTCTTTCCCATGGCCCTGCGCACGATATCGGCTCTGCCGAGCGAATATCCGGCAAGATTGCGCACTACCTGGATAACCTGTTCTTGATATATCATGCAGCCGTGAGTAACTTCAAGTATGGGCTTGAGCTGAGGGTCTTTGTAATGCACGGATTCGGGATGATGACTGTTGTTGATATACGTCGGGATAGAATCCATGGGGCCGGGCCGATACAGAGCGATAACGGCTATGATATCTTCTATGTTCTTGGGCTTGCGCTGTATGAGTGTTTTTTTCATTCCCCCGGGCTCAAGCTGGAATACGCCCTCCGTCTGACCTAAGGACAACATCTCGTATACTTTTTTGTCGTCCATGTCCACATCGTCTATTTTGAAATCAGGCTTGTATTTTCGTATCTGCCGACAAGCGTCTTCGATGACCGTAAGGTTGCGCAGACCCAAAAAGTCCATTTTGAGCAGGCCCAGCTCCTCGTCCGTGACCATATCGTACTGTGTGACGGGCAGTCCGTCCTGTACCGCAAGCGGTACAAAATCCGACACGTCGCTGCTGGCGATTATCACCCCGCAGGCGTGTACGGAGGTGTGCCTGGGCGCGTTTTCGATACTGGCGGATACGTCGATAAGTTCTCTTATCCTCGAGTCGTGCTCGTACATGTCTCGAAGTTCGGGCATTAATTCGACAGATTTCATTATGCTGAGATTGTCCTGCATGAGCTTGGCTATAGAGTTAGCTTCCTGCGGTGTGAACTCAAGTACCCGCGCCACGTCTTTGACAGCCATTTTAGCCTTCATTGTACCGAAAGTCACTATTTGGGCCACGCACTCGGCTCCGTACTTGCTTATGCAGTAGTCCACTATCTCCTGGCGGCGTTCTACGCAGAAGTCTACGTCAAAGTCGGGCATGGAAACTCTTTCAGGGTTCAGGAATCTCTCGAACAGCAGGTTGTATTTCAACGGTTCGATATTGGTGATGTCTATGCAATACGCTACCATGCTGCCGGCTCCCGAGCCCCGTCCGGGTCCTACGGGAATGCCGACGCTCTTGGCATAGCGCACATAATCGCTGACTATAAGGAAATAATCGACAAATCCCATCGAATTGA
Organism: uncultured Clostridia bacterium; assembly: GCA_944386305.1. Classification (GTDB taxonomy): domain Bacteria; phylum Bacillota; class Clostridia; order Oscillospirales; family UBA644; genus CALXAN01. The sequence goes on along the minus strand of CALXAN010000062.1, from coordinate 3,596 downwards.
TAACGCCCAGCTCGTATTCGAGTCTGTCCGTGAGCTCCTTGGTCTTTTCGGGATACTTTCGGGCATACCCTTCGTAAGCAAGCTCCTGCAGATATTCAAAGTGCCCCTTTCCGCCCGGGACTTTGAATTCAGGCAAATGATATACCCTGTGATCGGGATCGTCTATGTTGGGGAAGGATATGTTGCACATTTGGGCTATCTTTACGGTATTGTCGCATGCTTCAGGGATATATTTAAAAAGTTCCCTCATTTCGTCTTCGGACTTCAGGTAGAACTCGTCCGTATCGAAGCCCATGCCGCACTCTTCGCTTATAGTCTTTTTTATTTGTATATACAGCAGAACCTTTTGCGCTTTAGCGTCGGATTTGCGCAGATAATGCGCGTCGTTTGTAGCCACGAGAGGTATGCCCGTCTGCTCATGTATACGCAGCAGGCCGTCTATTACCTTTTTCTGCTCGGGTATGCCGTGGTCCTGTATCTCCAAATAGTAGTTCCCGTCGCCAAAAATATCGTTGTACCACAGCGCAAGCTCCTTTGCGCCCTCGAAGTCGTCGTTGAGCAGCAGCAGCGGCACATCGCCCGCCAAACAGGCCGACAGGCATATAAGTCCCTCATGGTACTTTTCTATAAGTTCCCTATCGACTCTCGGTTTGTAGTAGAAGCCCTCGAGATTGCTCAAGGATACCATTTTGATCAGATTTTGATAGCCCTGATTGTTTTTGCATAAGAGCACAAGGTGCCCGCTCGATGCATCGTATTCGCGTGTTTTGTCAAACCTGGTGCGGGCCGCGGTATATACTTCGCAGCCGATAATCGGTTTTATACCGCTGCTTTTGCATGCTTTATAAAATTTTATTGCACCGTACATGTTTCCGTGATCCGTCAGCGCAATTGCCGTTTGGCCCAGCTCCTTGAGCAGGTCGGTCATGCGGTGATCTTTCTCCCCCATGTGGCAGGCTCCGTCGAGCAGGCTGTACTGCGAATGCACGTGCAGATGAACAAATCCCATTTTTTACTCTCCTGTATTCTATTACGTCATAAAAAATATCGGCTTTATCGCTGTTCAGGCGGGTCGGGCAGATTGGCGGCAAGCTCGATTAACTTCTTCATCCTGTGCGCCATACCGGCTTTGGACAACGGCGGGGAATGCAGCTTGCCCAGCTGCGTCAGGCTCATATCCATATTTTCGAGCCTGAGCTCCGCCGCTTCCCTCAAAGACTCGTCCACTCCGCGGTAACCGCTGCCTTTTAGCTTGAGAATCGCGTCGCGCTGTTTTTGGGCCGCGTCTATAAGCTTGTTTATATTGGCCGTCTCGCAGTTCATGACCCTGTTTACGGAGTTGAGTATGGTTTTCTCTATTTCTGCGTTGGCGTACTCGAAAGCTGACTTTTTTGCTCCGATATTTCCCAGGAAATCGCCTATCTCGTCGGCAGACTTTAGGTAAAGAACATCCCGCCCGGCTCTTTTGCCGCATTTTGGATTGACTTTGAGTTTACGCATGGCTTCAAGGAATATCGGGGTCGCCAAAGGGTCCTTAATCGTAAGCTCCAAACAATACCGACCCTCCGGATCGGCTATAAAGCCCGTAGCGATGAACGCACCCCTTATGAACGCCCGCATACAGCATTCGGATAACTCGTTTGCAAACGACTCCAGTCTGTCGGGATATCCGAAGCGCTCTGCAATCGGCAGCGCCGTATCGGGATCGAGTATTTGCAGAATATAAGTGACTTGTCTGCTGCCTTTGACGGTCACGTATTTAGCCTTTAGGTCTATTTGGCAGATGTTTTCTAGCAAAGAAACGTAGTATTCAAAAAAATCCTCGTTTTTTACTGCGATTTTTATCATACCTGGTTCGGCAAAAGCGCCGCACGCCAGCATAAATCCGTACAGTTCCGAAAAGCGGCAGCATTTACTTTGCTTTATCCGGAATACCTGACGTTTTATTTCGATAGAATACGACATCAGATAATCTTTACCTCTGTCTGAAGATGAACTCCGAATTTCTCAAAAACTTCGTCCTGTATGCGGCGTATGAGATCGAGTACATCCTTGCACGTAGCGCCGCCTCTGTTGATGATAAACCCTGCGTGCTTGTCGCTTACCTGCGCTCCGCCCGAAACACAGCCCTTGAGTCCGCAGTCTTGTATGAGCTTGCCCGCAAAATATCCTTCGGGCCTCTTAAAAACGCTGCCGGCACTGGGATATTCGAGCGGCTGGGAAGCTTTTCGCCTGTTTATCAGCTCATTCATGCGTGACCTTATTCCCTCCGGATCCGCATGGCTGAGCTGCATAGTCACTGAGCAGACGACCTGCCCCTCGCCTATCGCTGACTGCCTGTATCCGAATTTAAGCTCTTTGCCGCTTAAGCGGCATATCTGACCGTCGGCATCGACATATTCCACGCTTTGGACCACGTCTGACATTTGGCTGCCGTATGCTCCCGCATTCATATAGCACGCCCCGCCGATTGAACCGGGGATCCCATGGATGAACTCCAGGCCCGTCAGCGAGTTTTCCAGCGCATAGCATGCCGTGCGCGAATCCGAACACCCCGCGCCCGCAGTAAGCGTGCAGCCCTCCGCTTTCATGGTATCCATCAGCGTCGTCTTTATGAATATAAAGTCTATCCCCTCGTCGCGTACCAGCAGGTTAGTTCCTCTTCCGAGTGTATAATACTGTATGCCGTACTCGTTTGCGGCTCTTATAACGGAACTGACCTGCTCCGCGCTGTCGGGATAAACTATCAAAGGCGCAATCCCGCCTATCTTAAAAGAGGTATTCTTGCGCATGTCCTCGTTTTCGCTGTAATGTACATTACTTTTGGATATACTGCGGATAAATCGTTCTGTATCCATGCTCAAGCTCCTCTGCGAAATTTATCAAAGATTTGCGCCCATATTCTCCTGCAATCTGCGGTTGAGCTCCTCGGCGGCATTGTAGCCTAAACGTTTCAGGCGGTTATTCATTGCCGCGACTTCAAGTATCATCGCAAGATTTCGGCCCGGCTTTATCGGTATCAGCACCGAGGGAATCTTGAGTCCGAGGATTTCATAATATTCCATATCTATGCCGAGCCTGTCGTACTGCCTGTTTTCATTCCAAGGCTCGAGCTGTACTACAAGGTCTATCTTTTCAGTTTCTTTAACCGCGCCCATACCAAACAATCTGCGCACGTCGACCACACCTATTCCGCGCAGCTCTATCAGATATCTTATAATATCCGGAGACGAACCTACAAGCGTGCGGTTGGACACACGTTTTATATCCACTGCGTCGTCCGCAATGAGCCTGTGCCCCCTTTTGAGCAGTTCAATGGCTGTTTCACTCTTGCCTACCCCGCTTTCGCCTATCATAAGCAGGCCTTCGCCGTAGACCTCTACAAGAACTCCGTGCCTGGTGACGCGCGGAGCAAGTTCGACGCTCAGAAGACTTATCAGCTCGGCTGTAACGACATTGGTGCTGTTTTTGGAAGACAGTACAGGCACTTTATTTTTCTTGGCTTCTTCGGTAAGCTCCGGATATACGGGCAGGTCGTGACAGATGATGACCGCAGGTACTTTTTTTTGGAATATCGCAGAGAGTTTCTCTCTGCG
>CALXAN010000061.1 GCA_944386305.1 uncultured Clostridia bacterium | reverse complement strand
TGCCCACAGTCTTCTTTGTGACCACGAAGTTTATCTCATAGTCAAACTCGTGCTCGGGGTCGGATCTGTCCACAAAGCCCAGGTCCTGCGGTATGGGCGAGTTGAAGATGATCTGGCCCACGGTCGTGCTGACGTTGCGGCACACGCGCTTACCATCCGCTTCCTTGGTTATCCTGACCTTTATAGGCGCGTGCAGGCCCACGGCGCCCGCGTCGTAGGCGATGAGCGCCTCCTGCGGGTCGCGGAACATCTTGCCCGTTCCGGGCTCGGAATCGTTGGTTATGGTAAGATAATACGAGCCCAGTATCATATCCTGAGTAGGAATGGTCACCGGCTTGCCGTCCTGGGGACGCAGCAGGTTGTTGGCAGAGAGCATGAGGAATCTCGCCTCGGCCTGAGCCTCCGCGGACAGAGGAACGTGCACGGCCATCTGGTCGCCGTCAAAGTCGGCGTTGAACGCCGTACAGACCAGCGGGTGAAGCTTGAGCGCGCGGCCTTCTACCAGCACGGGCTCAAAGGCCTGTATGCCCAGGCGGTGCAACGTGGGCGCGCGGTGGAGCAGTACGGGGTATTCTTTTATGACGTTTTCCAGCGCGTCCCACACGCAGTCCTCCGCGCGTTCGACGGCTTTCTTGGCGCTCTTGATATTCTGCACCTTGCCCAAATCCGTCAGGCGCTTCATAACAAACGGCTTAAACAGCTCCAGCGCCATCTCCTTGGGCAGGCCGCACTGGTATATCTTCAGTTCGGGGCCTACTACTATGACCGAACGGCCCGAATAGTCGACCCTCTTGCCCAGCAGGTTCTGTCTGAAACGGCCCTGCTTGCCCTTGAGCACGTCGGAGAGCGACTTGAGCGCGCGGTTGGACGGGCCGTTGACGGACTTGCCGCGGCGGCCGTTGTCGATAAGCGCGTCTACGGCCTCCTGAAGCATGCGCTTCTCATTGCGGACGATTATCTCGGGCGCATTGAGTTCCAGCAGCTTCTTGAGCCTGTTGTTCCTGTTTATTACCCTGCGGTACAGGTCGTTTAGGTCGGAGGTGGCGAAACGGCCGCCGTCCAGCTGTACCATGGGCCTGATATCCGGCGGAACTACCGGCAGCACGTCCAGTATCATCCACTCCGGGCGGTTGCCCGACAGTCTGAACGCCTCCACGACCTCCAGGCGCTTGAGCAGCTTGATCCGCTTCTGCCCCACCGCGCCCTCCAGCTCCGCTTTCAGCGCAGCCGAGAGCTCTTCCAAATCTATCTCCGCCAGCAGCTCCTTTATAGCCTCCGCGCCCATACCGGCCTTGAACGCGTCTCCGAACCGCTCGCGCATATCGAGATATTCTTTTTCCGTCAGAGTCTGCTTCTTCAGCAGCGCCGACTCGGGCACGCTGCCTATGTCCGTCACTATATATTTCCCAAAATACAGCACGGCCTCCAGCTGCCTGGGCTGGATGTCGAGCATTTGGCCTATCCGGGAAGGAATGCCCTTGAAATACCATATATGCGACACAGGCGCGGCCAGTTCTATATGGCCCATGCGCTCGCGCCTGACCTTGGACTTGGTTATCTCCACGCCGCAGCGTTCGCACACCTTGCCTTTATAGCGAAAGCGCTTGTACTTGCCGCAATGGCACTCCCAGTCCTTCATGGGGCCGAAGATCCTCTCGCAGAAAAGGCCGTCGCGCTCGGGCTTGAGCGTCCTGTAATTGATGGTCTCGGGCTTTTTGACCTCGCCGTGCGACCATGAGCGTATCTTCTCGGGGGACGCCAGGCTTATCTTGATAGCCTCAAAAGCGTTGCGGTCAAGCTCCTGATCGGAAATCGTCACTCCGTTGTAGCTGTCTGTACTCATTGACCGGACCTCCTCAATCTTCTGTCTCGACGTCGTCGGAGACGTCTATGTCATCGTCCTCGTCCCCGTCGGCGTCCGGACCTCCGAATATATCGCCCAAATCGGATTCCAGGCCGTCGTCTTCGGTAACGGCGGAATAACCGGGCGCATCGTCGTCGTCAAACGTCTTGTAGCCGACGTCGTCGCCCATCATATCGGAGGCGTCGCGGGGTTCAAAGCCCATGTCGTCGTCCTCCTCGGCGGATGTGGAAATATCTATCTCGTGCATGTCCTTGGCCAGTACCTTGACGTCCAGGCCCAGCGACTGCATCTCCTTGACCAATACCTTAAACGACTCGGGAATACCCGGCTTGGGCACGTTCTTGCCCTTTACTATAGCTTCAAAAGTCTTGACACGCCCGACCACGTCGTCGGACTTGACCGTCAGCATCTCCTGCAGCGTATAAGCCGCGCCGTAAGCCTCCAGGGCCCAAACCTCCATCTCTCCGAAGCGCTGACCGCCGAACTGCGCCTTGCCTCCGAGCGGCTGCTGCGTAACCAAAGAGTACGGGCCGGTAGAACGGGCGTGAATCTTGTCGTCTACAAGGTGGTGCAGCTTAAGATAATACATATATCCTACGGTGACGGGGCCGTCGAACGGCAGGCCCGTGCGCCCGTCGTAAAGGGTAGTCTTGCCGTCCTCGCTGTAGCCCGCGAGCTTAAGGCACTTGGTTATATCTTCCTCTTTGGCGCCGTCGAACACGGGGGTCATGACCTTCCAGCCCAGCTTCTTGGCGGCGTAGCCGAGGTGGACCTCCAGCACCTGACCGATATTCATACGCGAGGGGACGCCCAGGGGGTTGAGCACGATATCGAGCGGCGTGCCGTCGGGCAGGAAAGGCATATCCTCCTGCGGAAGTATGCGGGAAATGACGCCCTTGTTGCCGTGCCGGCCGGCCATCTTATCGCCCACGGATATCTTCCTGCGCTGAGCCAGGTAGACCCTGACTATCTTATTGGTAGAGGGAGACAACTCGCTGGAGTTTTCTCTCGTAAACACCTTGACGTCAACCACGATGCCCGACTCGCCGTGCGGAACTTTAAGAGACGTGTCCCTGACTTCCCGGGACTTCTCTCCAAATATGGCCCGCAGCAGCCTCTCCTCAGCCGTCTGCTCCGCGTCGCCCTTAGGCGAAACTCTGCCGACGAGTATGTCGCCCGAATGCACCTCCGCGCCTATGCGGACTATGCCGTCGTCGTCGAGGTTGGCCAGCAGGTCCTTGCTGACGCCCGGGATATCGCTGGTGATCTCCTCGGGGCCCAGCTTGGTCTCCTTGGCGTCGATCTCGTATTCTTCTATATGGATGGACGTATAGAGGTCTTCTTTGACCAGCCTCTCGTTGAGAAGCACTGCGTCCTCATAGTTGTAGCCCTCCCAGGTCATAAAGCCTATGAGCATATTGCGGCCCAAAGACAGCTCGCCGTGGTCGGTAGAAGGACCGTCGGCCAGCACCTGGCCCTCGACCACGCGCTGTCCGGCCTTGACGATAACCTTGTTATTGATGCATGTGGCCTGGTTGGAGCGCAGGAACTTCGTGGTCCTGTATTTGTCCAGTTCGCCCTCGTCGGTCCTCACCACTATTTGGCAGGCGTCGACGCTGTCTACCACGCCGCCGCGGCGCGCTATGACGCACACGCCGGAATCTATGCCCGTACGGTATTCCATGCCCGTTCCCACAATGGGCGCCTCCGAAGAGATGAGGGGCACGGCCTGACGCTGCATGTTCGAGCCCATGAGGGCGCGGATAGCGTCGTCGTTTTCAAGAAACGGGATAAGAGACGTGGCGACCGAAACGACCATGCGGGGCGACACGTCGATGTAGTCGACATTCTCCCTGTCGGTCTCCATGATAGAGTCCCTGTAGCGCACGGCCACGCGCTCGTTCTTGAACCGGCCCTCTTCGTCTATGGGTTCGTTGGCCTGGGCCACTATATAGTTGTCCTCCACGTCCGCGGTCATGTACTCGACCTCGTCGGTTATCTTGCCGGTGGCCTTGTCCACCTTGCGGTACGGGGCCTCGATGAAGCCGTATTCGTTTATCCTGGCATAGCTGGCCAGGTACGAGATAAGGCCTATATTCGGGCCTTCGGGAGTCTCTACGGGGCACATGCGCCCGTAGTGGGTATAGTGCACGTCGCGCACGTCAAAGCCGGCGCGGTCTCTCGTAAGGCCTCCGGGGCCCAAAGCCGAAAGACGGCGCTTATGCGTGATGGCGGCCAGCGGGTTGTTCTGGTCCATAAACTGGCTCAGGGGCGAAGAACCGAAAAACTCCCTTATCGCCGCTATTACCGGGCGGGTGTTCAGCAGGGTTTGGGGCGTGACCACCTCCAGGTTCTGCATGTTCATGCGCTCCTTTATAGACCTCTCCATGCGGGAGAAGCCTATGCGGAACTGGTTCTGCAGCAGCTCGCCGACCGAGCGGATACGGCGGTTGCCCAAATGGTCTATGTCGTCCACGGAGCCTATGCCGTGGCTGAGTCCGAGTATATAGTTTATAGAAGCGAAGATATCCTCCGTGCATATGGTCATGGGTATGAGCTGAGACAGGCGCTGCCTGGTAAGCTCGCGGATCTGCTCGTCGTCGGACGCCTCGTCGAGAATCTGGCGCAGCACGGAGAACTTAACCTTCTCGTTTACGCCCAGGCTCTGCACGTCGAAGCCGACGAAATCCCGCATATCGACCATACCGTTTGAAAAGACCCTGAACTCTTTTTCGTCTATATTGATATAAACGTCAAACACGCCCGCGCGCTCAATCTTAGAAGCCAGGTCCTTGGATATGACGTCGCCGATATCGGCCAGCAGCTCGCCGGTCATGGGGTCTACGACGGGCCTGGTGACGGCCCTGCCGGCTATCCTTGCGCCGATGGCGAGCTTGTTGTTGTACTTGTGCCGGCCCACGCGGGTAAGGTCGTATGTGCGCTCGTTGAAGAACAGGTTGTTTATATGCGCCTGCGCGCCGTCGGCCGTGGCGGGCTCGCCGGGACGCAGCTTAAGATACAGCTCCTTGAGCGCCTGGCTGCGCCTGGATTCGCCGGTATTGACCTCGCGCCTGGTGGCGGCCTCCTTGTCAAGGGTCGCGCTCACGCAGGGATCTTCTCCGAATACTTCCTTTATCTGTTCGTCCGACTCTATGCCGAACGCGCGTATAAGTATGGTCACGGGGAACTTCTTGCCCTTGTCCACGCGCACGTAGAGCACGTCGTTGGCGTCGGTCTCATACTCTATCCAGGGGCCCCTGTTGGGCATGACGGTGCCGCTGTACAGACGGTTGCCGCTCTTGTCCATCTCAAAGGAAAAATAGCAGCCGGGAGACCTGACCAGCTGCGAGACCACCACGCGCTCCGCGCCGTTGATGATGAACGTCCCTGTCTCGGTCATAAGCGGAAAATCCCCGAAAAATACGACCTGATCCTGTATCTCCTTGGTGACAGTATTGGTCAGCCTGCAGGTTATTCTCAGGGGCGCGGCGTATGTAGCGTCCCGCTCCTTGCACTCCTCCACGGAATATTTAGGAGTATTGTCGATGGTGTAATCGATGTAATCGAGCACGATAGTACCCGTATGGTCCACGACGTTGGACGAATCTCTCAGCACATACTTCATGCCCTCTTCGACAAACCATCTGTACGAATCAAGCTGAACGGCTATCAGGTTGGGGATCTCCTGAATCTGGGGGATCTTAGCAAAATTAACCCTTTGGGTTTCGCCGAATTGCTCGTAATGAGCGCCTATGACCTTCGGATCGACGTTCGCCATTCTGTAATCATCTCCAACTAAATTATTTAAAGAACAAAAAAAACTCATAATCATTCCGCGCGATTCCGCACGAAAGCGGACGGCGCGAAACACCGACCCTTCCGCGGCGGACCGCTCCGACCGAACATGCGCAAAAAAACGCCAAACCGTGCCCAAAACCGCGTCCGGGCGCCCTGCGCCCGCAGACAAGACTCGCCCTGACCGCACACGTTCCCATTATTATCATGATGCAGTATATTATGTTACCATAATAAATCGGGCTTGTCAATAGCCTTTTCAAAAAAATCGATCGCATTAATACAAAAAATCGGACCGTTCTGAGCCCGGCGTTGTATAAACAAAACGCCGGGCACAGCCGCCCGCCAAACAGAGAAGAAGTCGGGCTAAGAATGAAGTTTTTTTAAAAATACCTGATTTCAAGAAAACTTCAATATTTGACTGTAGCGTATCATTTTGCAAATATATCTTAGTTTTGAGCGGACTAAAAGGATTTTTTAAGCGCGGCAGTTGACAGAACGGGTATAAAATAATATAATTAACAGTAGCGTACAGAATGTGCGCCGCGTATGAAGAAACGATCTGCAAGCCGCGCAGTCGCGGGAGAGCGCCGAAAGGCTCCTCCTGAGGAAAGTCCGAGCTCCCATGGGCAAGAATAACGGATAACGTCCGCCGAGGGCAACCTCCGGGAAAGTGCAACAGAAAAAAACAGCCTCCGGGCAATGATGAAAAGGCGAGGTAAGAGCTCACCGGGGCGATGGCAACACCGCCCGCCGTGTAAACCCTATTCGGAGCAATACCGCATAAGAGACATCAGGGCCGCCCATCCCGTCTCAGAGGTAGCTTGAAGTGCATGGCGACATGCATTCCAGATAGATGACTGCGGAGAGCGCGCCGCGCTCTTACAGAACTCGGCTTATAAGCTTGCAGATCTTTTTTTCGTATTTTTTCCCTGCCGTACGGCAGGTTTTTTTATGCAAAAAAATATTGACAAAGCGCGCGCAATCGTATATAATCAACTTATATAAATGATTTATATAAATAACTTATTTAACCTGCAGCCGAGTCGTACTCCCCTCTGCAAAAGTCTATTTAATACGCAAACAAGTCGCACGTCCTCGGTGAAGGCCTGTTAATCTGCAAACAAGTCGCATGCCCTCCGCGAATGCCTGTTAATCTGCAAACAAGTCGCACGTCCTCCGCGAAGGCCCGCAGTAGGAATCGAATAAGGGGGTTATATAAAAAACGGTTTTGCGGCGCTGTTGCGCAAAAATTATTTGCCTTTTGTCAGAGATTTTTTATGCTTAAACTTCAGAAAGGGGATACAAAAATGCCTAAACAGAGAATTACAAAACAGGACGTGGCGAATGCGGCGTTTGAGGCCGCGAGGAAGGGCGGAATGCAGGCGGTCACACTTAAAAACATAGAAAAAAGGCTCGACTGCTCGCCCCAGCCGATATACAGCTGCTACGCAGACATTGGCGCGCTGAGGCAGGACGTGGAGAACATGACGGACGCTTTCGCCGCAGAGTTTGCAAAAAAGCGCGCGGGCGAGGACGCTTTGGCGGGGACTGGCAGGGCGTATATACAGTTTGCAGAAGAGGAGCCCGAACTTTTCAGGATATTTATCACGCACAGGCGCCGAGGGATATCGTCTCTGAGGGAGTTATACGCCGCATACGCCGACCCGAACGCGGCCAAGCAGCTCGGCACGCAGACCGCGCAGGCAGAGAGGCTGCACCTGCACATGCTGATATACACCGTAGGGCTGGGCGCAATATTCTCTGCAGCATATCCCGGCATAAAGATTGATGAAATATACTCGAAGCAAAAAGAGGCCTTTGAGGCCTTCCTGGCAGCCGAGGGACAGGAAAAAAGCAAGAAGAAAAAGAAGAAAAATAAACGGTAACGAGAGGAGACGCTTATGCAAAACGGACTCATCGTCTACAGCTCCAAATACGGGTCAGCCAAGAAATACGCCGAATGGCTCAGCGAAGACACGGGATACGCCTGCAGGGACATATCCGAGGTAAGGGCGGCGGATATCAAGGGGATGCTGATATTCTGCGGCGCGATATACGCCTCGGGCATATCTGGGCTGCCGCGGCTGAAAAAGCTTATTTCGGCGCACGAGGGCAAAGCGGCCGTGCTGTGCGTAGGCGCGTCGCCGTTCGACGCGGAGGCTTTTGAAAAGCTGAAGGAACGAAACATGAGCGGCAAACTGACGGACATACCCGTCTTTTACGCGCGGGGCGCATGGGACGAGAGCAAAATGTCCTTTACGGACAGGACCATGTGCAAGCTGCTGATAAAGTCGCTGCAGAAGCAGGACCCGAACACGTATGAACCGTGGATGAAGGCATTGGCGGAGGCGGCGGGCAAAAAATGCGACTGGACCGACAGGAAATACCTTACGCCGCTGCTGGACGCGCTCGGCAAGCAGGCGGAGTAAAAACAGTCCGCCTGCTTTTTACTCATTATTTATCGTTCCGCGCCTGCGGGATTCTCACCAATTAACCCCCGTCTCGATAAAACGCCGCCCGTTAACAGGCGCAGAAATACAAGCATCGCCTGAGCGCAGCCGAAGACCTAAAATATTTTTTTTAAAGCAGACAGACCTCATGCCGACTATGGCATTGTTCATACATACGAAAGTTTCAGCTCTTTCGGGGGTTAGCTTAAGGCAGTAAATATGCCAAAAATATGCCGCTGCGTCTTTGACGTACGTCCGCAGAAGGCGAAAGGCACCGCTTTTCGGGAGCAAATTATTGGGCGGTCGATTCTTTCGGATTAATATAACGCAGTGCGTGCGCCAAATCAGAATACTGTATACATCTCCCGGCAGCTTAAGCTGCCGGGAGATGTATACGATATGCCGAAAAAAATAAGCGTCTTTGACGCCAGGTCTGCAAATTATCTCTCTTCGCTGTTTTTTCGGTGCGTGCAGTTTTAAGCGGGCGGATTTTTGTGCGGACAAGGGACAAAAACATCCTTTTCTGATTAAAACGCTGTACACACGAAAATCATCCGCTTAAAACCATATCGGGTTCGGTTTTCGGCAGCCAAGCTGCCGGGAGTCGAACAAAATATGCCGAAAAAAATGCGCTTCGGTATCTTTAACGTACACCCCCCGCAGATCTACAAAGGAGAATAACCCCGCAAGACTGCAAAGGTAAAAATTCGTCTCTTTTCGGTGGGTTTTAAGCAGACGGATTTTGTGCGGACAAGGGATCCTTTCGGATTTTAACGCAGATAATCAGCCGCTTAAAGCCATATCGGGTTCGTCGTTCGGCAGCTTAGTATTGCCCCTTGTACGCATAGGGATTATTCCTTTCGGGTTCCGGCGGCTTATCTTTCATGGCTTCATGAGGGCTGTCCTTTCGTTTTTTTCTCTGCCTCCATGAGATTACTTTTCAGACATAAAAAAAGCAAAGACAGGCGCCGCACATTTATGCGGCGCCTGTTTGTATGATTTAACTATAATACTTTATACAGTCTGCTTTCTGCGCCTAACTGTCAGGGTAATAACAGCGCCTGCGCAAACAAGCGTCAGCGAAGCCCAAATCCAAAGCTCTGCGCTGTCGGCCGTGCCGGGAGAATCCGTATCGTCATCAGTGTCGGAGGGATCCTCGGGATCAGGATCTGTGGGATCCTCAGGATCGGGATCTGTGGGATCCTCGGGATCAGGATCCGTGGGATCTTCAGGATCGGGATCCGTGGGATCCTCGGGATCGGGATCTGTGGGATCTTCAGGATCGGGATCTGTGGGATCCTCGGGATCGGGATCGGTAGGCTCCTCTTCCCACTGCGCCGTGTAGGTAACGGTGCAGGCAGTATCGTCCGTCACAGCTTCGCCCCAGCCCTTAAACACATAGCCCTCTTTGGAGGGGTCGGCAGGCGTTGAGGCAGAAGCGACGTCATCGAGCATAAAGAAACCGCCCGAAGTCACATTGCCGTCTGCGTCGAAACGCACTTCATATATCTTTAAGGTCGCGGAAGCTACCACAATATCGCCCGCCATAAGCTCGACCTTGTACTCGCCTGCGGCTATGGGCAGCTGCGCCGCGGAGCCTCCGTCCGGCTCAAAGGTAAAGTAAACCGTCTTGGCGCTGGCCGCATCTGTCAGAGTCTCGGTATAGACGGCCTGGTCGCCCTTGGTTACGCGCACGGTAAGGTCGCCCTTTACGCGATTGCTCAGCACAATATACGCCGTATTGTCGTCGCAGTCGGACACAGTACCGTTACCGAGAGCTTCGTTTATCGCAGCGGCTGCATCGGAAGCGTCGGCCTTGAAGCCGAACTCATCTATCGAAACGGCCTCGGAAAGGTTCTCGGGCTCAACCTGAGAAACGGTTTGCTCGTCCTTGTCGTATACAAGCACGCTGCCGTCGGCAGGAACTACGCCGTCGGCGGTTTTGCCGTTGAAATCTATGACGATATCCTTATCGACAGTTACATTTTCAGCCGTATCCTGGCCCAGGACGACGGTATTGCCGGCCTCTGCGGCGCTTACCGCCTCGGCAAGGGAGCTGTAGATATTTATAAACTTCTCGCCGGCGGCCTCTATCATAAAGCCATTGAAGCTTACGCCGTCAAGAGTGACGGGCTCGGCGTCGCCGGGCCTGTAGGCCGCATAGGGAGAACTGGAGGACGTAACGAAGCTGTAGATGAAAAACGCCTCGCTCGTATTCCCGCTTGCGCTGATTTCCGTACCGGAAAAGCTCAAGGTATTGTCAGTATTGTAAAAGCTGGCGACATACTCATTGGAAGAGCTGGTACCGTTGCCCGCGCAGGTAACGGACCCGCCGTTTACGGTAACGGAGTTGCCGTAAATAAGGTCATTGTCGCTGGAAGCGCCGAAAACTATGGCGCCGTAATTGTTCTGTCCGCTGGAATAAGGATTTTCGCACTCAATCGTCACGTCGGTCAGCGTAGTCCGCACGCCGGAGCCCATAAACGTAAACGCGTTCCAGCCGGAAAGCGTGCCGCCCGTTACGGAAATCGTGTCGCCGCTTTTTGTGCCGACATTGGTGATTATGGCCTTGCCGCCGTTCGCGGCGCTGCTCGTCACATCCGTATCGGTCAGGACAAGCGTGCGGGACACATCGCCCGCTATGGGAGAATTATTTAACAGACCGTTTAATATAATACCGTAGGGAGCGCCCGACACGGAGCTGTCAGTCATGGTCAACGAGCCGCCCGTAAAGTTAACGGTGCCGTTCGTGTTGCTGGAAGTGCTGGATATATTGCAGCCCTCCAGCACGACCGTGGGGGAAGAAGCGGCGGTTTGGGCCATATTCCGCCCTACAACCAACAAACAGTTGCCGGAAGTGCGCGAGAAATCGACATTAGTAAAATTGACCGTAATGCCGTCTCCGCTGACATATACTATCTTATTGTTTATCTGCCGGTTGTCCGTCCCGTTCGTGCCTATGATGGTGACGGATTTGCTTATTTCCAGGTGGCTCTGCAGCTCGATGTCCGCAGTCAGCTGGATATATGCATTGTCCAAAGCGATCGCCTCTCTCAGCTCAGCTTCGGTGCCGACCAGGTAAGGGCTGTCGCTCGTGCCGTCGCCGTCCAACGCAAACGCCGCGGCGGGCAGAAGGCTGACTATCATCACGACGGACAACAGGCAGGCCCAAATTTTGTTCTTTCTTCGATTCACTGTCTATACGTCCTTTCATCCGGCCCGTGCACGGAGCGCGCCGCACTCAGACCTTTTTTCTGTATTGCACTATTATACTACCATAATTCCCTCTGATTTGCAAGACCTTTTTTGTCGAAAAAATTACCAAAAACACCCGCAAAAATCAGGCAAAACCTTTCACCGGCAAGTACGATTACTCCCGTTTTACGCATAATTGAGGAAAAAACACAGATCCGCAGAAAGAGGCTGCGCCGCACCGCACAGTATAAGGCTCAGAAAGTAATTTTTTATCTTAAAACAACCGTTTCCAGCCTGCAGCCAAACTCTACCGTTTTTCCGTATTCCCATAAGCTTTTTGCTTCTGTCCGCGAATATCCCCCGTCTGCATACTCTGTATCTCAATGCGCTTTCGCTCAAGGCACAAAACAGCAGGATAACTGCTATATTTTTTACTCTTCTTTCGGCAGTCTAAAGCGCGGAGACGGCGGACTGGCGGCGCTGCATACGGCGCCAGTTAAAGAAGCCGTATAAATCATTTACAAGAAACGCCGCGAAACATACCACCACCGACACATAAGACGCATCGCTCATCGCGGCCATGACCCACAGCACTATGAGCACCGCGTCGTTCGCGGCGTAGGCCAGCGCGAAAAACGGGCTGCGCCTGAACGTCAGGTACGCGGCCAAAAAGCTCGTGGCGACAGACACGGTGGAGGGCACTAAATTCGCGGTGCCAAGGGCCTCCAATATAAAATAAAACGCCGCTGTCACACCTGCGCAGAGCACGAACATCAGCCCCGCCTCCGCCGCGGAGATGCGGTTGACGCGCACTTCGGCTTTGCCGCGCTCGAAGGGGTGCCTGAGCCACGACACCAGCGAAAACACGGCCATGGGCGCGCTCATGCCCAGATAGGTTATCATCTCTCCGTAATAGGCGAAGCCCAGCGATATGGCTCCGTACATAAGGCTGAACACTATCATCAGCACCTGCCCCAACGGGTAGCCCTTGGCGTTGAATATCAGCGCGGTAGTGCCCACCAGCGAAGCCGCGAGAGTCAGCAGGCTCTGAGCGCCGAACACAAAATAGGACGCCGTTATCAGCAGCACCGAACCTGACCAAAGGGCGATTTCCGCTTTGGAAAAAGCAAAACTTCCTTTTTTCATCTTCCTCATCTCCTACAAAAAACGGGCACCCGCACGCACATCTTCCAAGACCTAACGATGTGCGGCGAATGCCCGATGCATTCTTTTGCTGCCCGGTGGCAGATTAGTTTGGAGTATTATAACACAGTTTTCCGCACCTGTCAAGGCGGCCTGCGCCGATCCGAACAGCCTGGGGCAAAAAGCCGCAAAATTCCCGAAAGATCCCGCACGCACCGCGATAAAAATATGCAGGCGCACGGCGGAAGACAAAAACTGTAAGTCTGAAATATTCTCAGGCAGACCGTGAAAATATCCTTCGGCGCAGCTGTATACGGCCTCAGACAGCGGACCGCGGTTTCGGCGCGGCGGTTCTGACTCGGGGGGGGGGACTGCAGACTTTAAGAACATCGACGCTTAAGGCGCCTCTTTTTTTCAGGCCGCCGCGCGGTATGTTTTTTTTCTTAACAGGACACGGATTGTCCGGTTTAAAGTGTATTATATAGCTGCGGACGCACAAAAGGAAAGGAGGCCGCTATGGAAGACATATATTTATTCGCCGAGCGATGCGAACAGAGACTCAAGACAATCGAGCGCGACCTGGCCGAGCTCAAAGAATCGGACGACGAGCTCAGGGAAGTAAAGGAGACGCTGATAACGCTGTCCAACGACCTGGAGCACACCGAAGAGCAGATAGCGCGCCACGAGCGCAAGCTTGAAGAAATAGACGCAGCGCCGAAACGGCGGATCCAGCAGATAATCGCGGCGATAATCACGGCGCTGGCAGGCGCCGTGGTAACATTCCTGATAGGAATGCTGTCCGCAGGATAGCCGCGCGCACGGCTCACTGCCGCTCAGGCGCGGCCGCCGAAGAGAGCAATATCAAGAAAAACGGAGGTGAACCATATGCAATTCGTCGACTGGCAGACCTTGGCCACATTCGCTGGAGCGCTCGCAATGGTGGTGCTGATAACGCAGTTCACCAAAGACCTGGGGTTCGTCAAAAAAATACCGACCCAAATATGGAGCTACGCGATATCGCTAGCTATACTGTACCCGGCGTATTATTTTACAGGCAGGCTCAACGCGAGCAGCGCCGTGCTGATTCTTTTTAACGGAATGCTTACGGCGCTGGCCGCAAACGGAGGCTTCGACGCGCTCAAACGCGCGTTTCCGAACCTGTTTAAATAAAAAAGCGCCGAACCCTGTGCCCACGCCGCGTTCGAACCGAATGCGAGGCTGAAAACCGGGCTCGCTCAAAGAGCGGGCTGCGCTCCGTTCGCCGTTTTCCGCAGCCGCTGCATCTCGCACGGGCGCGCGCGTATAAAGCCGCTACCCCTGCGGCCTTTCCGCACAGGAAGTCCGGCGGCATACCGTCCGCCCGAAAAGCCGAGGCATAACCCGTCGTTTTGTCCGCCGAGGCGGTTCGGACGGCTCCCGCCTCCGCCGCGAATCCACGTCTGAACTCTTTTCACAATGCGCCGCGTCCCGCGTGCAGGCGCCTGCACGCGGGACAATCCTAACTTTTTTACGTCTGTGTACAGGCGGCCGATACCGCGAACTTTCAGCTCCCCCCCCTTCCCCGCAGCAGAAAATCACGCCGCGCTCTGCGTTTTTTTAACGGACGGCCCATCTTTTCCCGTACGGCAAAAAAATCCGCCGCCCGAACATGCACATGCGCGGAACCGAACGGAAATTCAAAAAAAGCTCTCATCGAACCCTGCCGAATGCGCTCCGCGGCACAGGTGTTCGCCGTTTTTGTGTTTTCGGGTACGCGTTCCAGCCGCTGAACGTGGGAGCAAACAAAAAAGAACCCGCTGAAGAATATGAATGCAAAAGCTCTGCAGAGAATCTGCAAGAAAAAATCGAACGCCCCGCAGGGGAATACGTAATGTAAGAATGCAAGCGAGAAATGTGCTAAGAAAAGACTCCCCCGCAGGGAAATAAAAAATCCATACAGGGAATTTGCAAGAAAAGAAAGAACGCAGGAGCTGTAAAAGCTGCGCAAGATAGAAAAAACCGCAGAAACAGGGGCGGCCGCAGGCACAACCGCAGCCGCCGCAAAACAGAATAAAAAGCGGCCGCTGTAAAATAAGCTGAGAGCCGGGCTGACGCTGTGCGTCAGCCCGGCTCTGATTCCGCATCAAAACTTTCGGCCGATATATCAAAACAACCAATATAAATCCCCCGTCTGCGAAATCCGAAGCGATATCCGCCGCAGGGAAATAACAGCTCTATCCAAGCCGCAGAGCATGTTTGAGATTCAAAAGGCTGATATCTTTTTGCAGAACTGTCCTGAGCTTCAGAAACGAAAGGTCTCTGCGTCTCTGCAATATAATGTTTGAGATTAGAACGGCTGATATCTTTTTTTACAGAACTCTGCAGCCCCGTCCATGAAATCGCCCTCGAACAGCTCTATCCGCGCGTGCTTGAAATTCTAACGGCCCTGTCCGCCGCGGGGAAATAACAAATCCAAGCCGCAGAGCGTGTTTGAGATTCAAAAAGCTGATATCTTTTTGCAGAACTGTCCTGAGCTTCAGAAACGAAAGGTCTCTGCGTCTCTGCAATATAATGTTTGAGATTAGAACGGCTGATATCTTTTTTTGCAGAACTATCTTGAATTTCGGAAACGAAAGCCCCTACTTCTCTGCCAATATAAAGTCTGCAGCCCCGTCCATGAAATCGCCCTCGAACAGCTCTATTTGGCCCCTGTCGCAGAGCTGAGCCAGCCTGGGGTCTATAGGTATATGCGCAAGCACGCGCAGCCCGTGACGGGCGGCGATATCGTCTATGCCGCTGTCACCAAAGACCTTTATGCGCCTGCCGCAGTCGGGGCACTCTAAATAACTGTAATTCTCTATAATCCCTATAATAGGAATATTCATTCTCTCGGCCATGTTTACGGCCTTTTCCACTATCATGCCCACCAGGTCCTGGGGCGAGGCGACCACCACTATGCCGTCCACGGGAATGGACTGAAAGACGGTCAGCGGCACGTCGCCCGTTCCCGGCGGCATGTCTATGAACATATAATCCACGTCGCCCCATACCACGTCGGTCCAAAACTGCCTGACGGTGCCGCCTATTACGGGCCCGCGCCAAATAACCGGAGCGGTCTCGTCCTCGACCAGCAGATTAAGCGACATGACCTTGACGCCCGCAGCCGATTCGGCCGGGTATATGCCCTTGTCGTCGGCTACCGCAGTCTGATGCAGGCCGAACATCCTCGGGATAGACGGGCCCGTTATGTCCGCGTCCATTATCGCGGCGCTGCTTCCGCGGCGGCGTGCCGCAACAGCCAGCAGCGAAGTCACAAGACTTTTGCCCACGCCGCCCTTGCCGCTCACGACGCCTATGACATGCCTGACCTTGGAGTCAGCGTTGAGCTCCGCAAGATCGGGCTTGCGCGAAGGGCAGTCGCTGCCGCAGGTGCCGCAGTTGTGTGTACAGCTCTCACTCATATTGCATATCTCCTATAACTAATATAACTAAAATACGGCGGCCCGTACAAAGCCGAGCGCCGAATCTTTTGATAAAGCTTATTATTAACAGAAAAACTGACCTTTCGGCAAAGGCTTTTTTAAACCATGACCAGGCCGCCCGCCGAGCCTATCCTGTGTCAAACTTGCCGGGATTGGGGCAAAATACGTGGCGGCTGACTCGGCGCGCACATACCGACCCGAAAAGATCAGCCGCAGCAGCACAAAATACTACGGCGCGCAAAACAGCACGCTTAAAACCGCGCCGAAAAACGGCTCCGTCGGATTTTCGCCCTTGCGGGCCTGCAAACAGATACGCAGCGGCAGGGATAAATTTATGTCTTAAAATCCACGTGCATACGCCGAGGCTGCGCCGCCGTGACGCGGATATTTTTTTGCCTTTGCGGGCCTGGGGACATATGTCAAGTACACCGCCGCAGCGGCGCGGATAAGTTTCTGTCTTAAGATCTACGGGCATACGCCGAGACCGAAATGTGCCGCCGCAGCGGCGCGGATAAGTTTCTGTCTTAAGATCTACGAGCATACACCGAGGTAGAAATGTGCCGCCGCAATGACGCGGATAAATTTTCGTCTTTAACGTAAGCACCGCCGCAGCGGCGAGTTTCTGCCTTTGAGCTCTCAGGCACAGGGACAAAAAGCAGCGCCGCATTTTTCGGCTCCCGACAGCTTGCTTAATCGTCAAATCCGCATTTTCCCGCCCGCGCCGCCGTTCGGCAAAAAAACGCCGACAGGCTCACAAAGCTATTATACCCCGTCCGCGCGCAAATATGAGGCGCGCGCGAATGTCTCAGGGCGCCATGTCTTCTATATCGAATATATCGTCAAAGCTGCCGAAATCGTCGCGCCTGACATGAGTCATCTCGTGGCGCAGCACCAGCTGCTGCTGGTCGGAGGAAAGCAGCGAATTGATATAAATGTTGTAGTCGCCGTTCTCATCCGCCACGGTAACTCCGCGCACAGTGGCGGGCAGCTTGACCAGCCGTATATAAACCTCGCCCATGCTCAGTCCTCCGTCCTGGCCTCCGAGCTGCTCTTGAGAGCTTCTATGATAGCCACGGCGCGCTCTATATCCTCGCGGCTGGCGTTTTTGGATACCGAAAAGAGCATCTTGACCTCGGGCCTGGTACGCAGCATCTGCCGCAGCTCGGCCAGCTCGTCCGACATGCCGGTGAGTCCCAGCGGCCGTTCCTTTTCTTTCAATTCAGGCTCGGCGCATGCGGAGCCGAATCCGTCCGATATCAGCTCGTCGGCCGATACGCCGAAATATTCGCTTATTTTTTTGACTGTATCAAGGTCAGGCTGGCGCTTGCCCGTCTCCCACATCGCCACGGTGCTAAGAGCCACTCCGAACGCCGCGCTGAGGTCGCGCTGCTTCAGGCCTGCCTTTTTACGCAGATATCTCAGGTTCTTGCCGAAGTCCATATAACAATCCTCCCCTTACCTGACTTTACAGTCAACGTGATAATCATCAAAAATATAAAGGCATCAGCCTGCGAACGTGCAGACAGGTCCGGCGCGCAAAATCACGGCATGCGACGCACAGGCATTTTTTTCAGCTATTTTATCACAGATTTTAAAATAATATTGCATTTGCGTTTCGCAAATTCCGTCAGATATGCCGCTTTGTCCGTGCAATCGACCTCAATCAATAGTTTTATCCCTGCGACAGAACAAAGCTGTCTCAAAGATATAACAACTCCGCCAAAACTCCTGCAGCAGAACGCCTGCGCAGAAAAACTTCTGCATATCAAAGAAAATACACAAAACGCGCAATGCCACTATTCAGGCAAAAATACGCAGGGAAAGGCCGATATGCCAAATTCAGCACGTATATCATACATCACAATAGGTGATTTGTCAAGCTTTTTTTCAAAAAAAGACCGGGCGCGCGGCGGCGGGATATTTACATAAATCTTTCTTTATGATATAATTATTTCTTAAATGGCCATGAAAGGATGTTTGAGGATGGAAAAGATAAAGATGGACAACCCCATCGTGGAGATGGACGGGGACGAGATGACGCGCGTCATCTGGCGCTGGATAAAGGAATATCTCATAGAGCCGTACGTGGACCTGCGCACGGAATACTATGACCTAGGCATACGCAACAGGGACCTGACCTGCGACGAGGTGACCGTACAGGCTGCCGAGGCGACCAAAAAATATCAAGTAGCCGTCAAATGCGCCACGATAACGCCCAACGCCGCCAGGCAGAAAGAATACGGCCTGAGCAAACTGTGGCCCAGTCCGAACGCGACGATACGCGCAGTCCTCGACGGCACGGTGTTCAGACAGCCTATCACGGTCAGGGGCATATCCCCGCTCGTATCGACCTGGAAGAAGCCGATAACGATAGCAAGACACGCCTACGGAGACATATACAAGAGCGCGGAAGACGCCGTACCCGCCGGGGCGAAAGCGGAGCTGCTGATAACGCTGGCAGACGGCACGGCCAGGCGCATACCCGTACATGACTTTAAAAACGGCGGCGGAGTGGTCATGGGCATGCACAACACGGACGCGAGCATAGCCTCGTTTGCGAGAGCGTGCTTTGAATACGCCGTGTCGGAGAAAAAGGACCTGTGGTTCGCGGCAAAGGACACGATATCCAAGACCTACGACGGCAGATTCAAGCAAATATTCGAAAACATATATCAGCAAGAGTACAAAGCCGAATTCGAGCGGGCGGGCATAAAGTATTTCTACACGCTCATAGACGACGCGGTGGCAAGGGTGATGACCTCTGAGGGCGGATTTATCTGGGCGGCCAAGAACTACGACGGGGACGTGTTTTCGGACATGCTGGCCGCGGCGTACGGCAGCCTGGCGATGATGACCTCCGTGCTGGTATCGCCGGACGGGGCGTACGAATACGAGGCGGCGCACGGCACGGTGCAGAGCTTCTACTACGAACACCTCAAGGGCAAAAAGACGGCCACCAACTCCACCGCCACCATATTCGCCTGGGCGGGCGCGCTGCGCAAGAGGGCCGAAAAGGACGGCAACTCCGCGCTGTCCGCGTTTGCCGACGAGCTGCAGGCGGCCACAGTGCGCACGATAGAGCAGGGCGTGATGACGGGCGACATAGCCTCTATATCCACGCTCGAAAACATAAAAACCGTGCACGCGGAGGAGTTTATACACGAAGTAAGGGCCCGCATGAACGTCTGAGCACGGCGCCGAAAAGGCGGCGCATGTCTATAGGAAAAGCGGGAATATCTTTTTTTTAGGAAGAGAGGCAAAATGATGAAAAGAAACGTGATTATTATCGTAATGGACGGCGTGGGCATCAACGGTTCCGACTGGGGCAACGCGGTAAAGGCGGCCTACACGCCCACACTGGACATGATGCTGCAGACCTGCCCCCACACCGCCATCAAGGCGCACGGCACGGCCGTGGGCCTGCCGTCGGACGAGGATATGGGCAACAGCGAGGTAGGGCACAACGCCATAGGCTGCGGCCAAATATACTCACAGGGCGCAAAGTTAGTCAACGAATCTATCGAATCGGGCGCAATATACCATTCCGAAGCCTGGAAAAAACTGACGGACAACTGCAAAAAGAACGGTTCAACCATGCACTTCATCGGCCTGCTCAGCGACGGCAACGTGCATTCAAACATACATCACCTTGAGGCCATGCTCAGGCAGCTGCCCTCCGAGGGCGTAAAGAAGTGCCGCGTGCACATCCTGCTGGACGGCAGAGACGTGCCCGCCACCAGCGCGCTGACCTACGTCGAGGAGCTGCAAAAACTGCTCGACGAACTCAGCGGCCCCGACTTCGACGCGCGCATAGCCTCGGGCGGCGGCAGAATGAAGATAACCATGGACCGCTATGAGGCAAACTGGGGCATGGTCAAGCTGGGCTGGGATACGCACGTGCTGGGCAGGGGCAGACAGTTTGCATCCGCCGCCGAGGCGATAAACACGCTCAGGGACGAGACGGGCGCGATAGACCAGGACCTCGACCCGTTCGTCATAGCTGACGGCGGCAGGCCCGTAGGCACGGTGGAGGACGGAGACAGCGTGGTGCTGTTGAACTTTAGGGGCGACAGAGCCATAGAGATCTCCAGGGCCTTCGACGAGGAGCAGTTCGACAAATTCGACAGGGTGCGCCGCCCCGACGTAGTATACGCGGGCATGCTGCAGTATGACGGGGACCTTAAGATACCGAAGAACTATCTTGTCACCCCCCCGCATATCAAAAACACGCTCAGCGAACGGCTCGTGGCGGAGGGAATAAAGGAATACGCGGTGTCCGAGACGCAGAAGTACGGGCACGTGACCTATTTCTGGAACGGCAACCGCAGCGAGAAATTTGACGAAAAGCTGGAGGTCTTCGAGGAAGTGCCGTCCGACATAGTGCCCTTTGACCAAAGGCCGTGGATGAAGGCCGCGCAGATAACCGACAAAGTCATCGAGGCGGTAAAATCGGGCGAATACGGCTTTATCAGGGCCAACTTCCCCAACGGCGACATGGTGGGGCACACAGGTTCGTTCCCCGCGGCAAAGATAGCCGTCGAGACGGTAGACCTGTGCCTGGCCAGGATAGCGCAGGCCGCGCGCGAGGCCGGATACGCGCTCATCGTCACGGCCGACCACGGCAACGCCGACGAAATGTACGAGAAGAAAAAGGACGGACAGCCGCCCAAGCCCAAGACCGCGCACACGCTCAATCCCGTGCCGTTTATCATATACGACCCCGAGCATGAGCACCACATGTCGCAGGGGCAGTTCGGCCTGGCAAACATAGCCGCGACCGTGACCACACTCATGGGCATACCCAAGCACGAGTCGTGGCTGGACAGCATTATCACCGACTGACGCTTCGGCTGTATCGGGCCAAACCGCGCCCGGCGCCTCTTACAAAAGCGTCGAACGGCGATATGGTTCTGACGGCGGATCGGCACATACGGCGGATCCGCCGCATATTTTTGTAACAAGGGCAGAAAGACAGCCTCGGCCGCATTTTCCGAGCAAAAAAACGTACACAGCAAATTTTAATTATAAAAAATATCCGTCACGGTATTATAAAAAAGAAAGCGTTCGCCGCTGTATTATTTGTAAAAATAAAGCGTCCGCCGCGGTATTATTGTTAAAAGATATCGACCGTACTTGACAAAATGATGAATCGATATTATAATATCGATGCGTGCATTTATACGGGAGTACGAGCGGCGTCGGATATCGCTGTTTTTTTGCGCGGCGGGCGCGGCAGGGACGGATAATATTTGACAAAAAACAGAAAATAATATATGGGAGCGGCCCGCGGGCGGCTCCGCAGGGAAAGGCAGCAAATGTATAAAATAACATATAAAAAGAGCCTGAACAGCGACGTCACGCTCATGCGCGTACATGCGCCGAGCGTAGCGGCAAAGGCTCAGCCCGGCCAGTTTGTCATACTGCGGGCAGACCAAAACGGCGAGAGAATCCCCCTGACGATAGCGGACTACGACCCGCGCAGCGGAGACGTGACCGTAATATTTCAGACAGTGGGAGAGACGACGTATAAGCTCAGCCTGAAGAACGAGGGCGACGACATACAGGACTTTGCAGGCCCTTTGGGCAACCCGACGCACACTGAGGGGCTGAGCAGGGTCGCGATAGTGGCCGGAGGCGTGGGCTGCGCCATAGCGCTGCCCGTAGCCAAAAAGCTGCACGCGCAGGGCGCGCAGGTGCACGCTATAGCGGGCTTCCGCAGCAAAGATCTAGTGATACTTCAGGACGAGTTTAAGGCCAATTCCTCCGAGTTTATACTCATGACCGACGACGGATCCGCCGGAGAGAAAGGCATGGTGACCGACGCGCTCAAACGGCTGCTGGACGAGGGACAGACCTACGACGAGGTGCTGACGATAGGGCCGCTGATAATGATGAAATTCGTGTGCGGGCTCACGCGCGGGTACGGGGTCAGGACCGTGGCGAGCATGAACCCGATAATGATAGACGGCACGGGCATGTGCGGCGGCTGCCGGCTGACCGTGGACGGAAAGACGAGGTTCGCCTGCGTGGAGGGGCCCGAGTTTGACGGGCACAAGATAGATTTCGACGAGGCGATAATGCGCGCAGGCTCGTACAGGGAATTTGAAACTAAGCGCAGGGAAAGCTGCAAACTACCCGGATGGAGGCAGACAAAAGCATGAAAAACATGTCCCCCCTATCCAACCCCATGCCCCTGCTCGACGCCGAACGCAGGAGAAGCGTCTTTGACGAAGTAGCTTTGGGCTACACCGAGCAGCAGGCAATAGACGAGGCGCGCAGGTGCCTCGGCTGCAAGAACATGCCGTGCGTGAGCGCATGTCCGGTCGGCATACGCATACCCGAATTTATCGCGCTGATCGCAGACGGCAAATTTGAACAGGCATACGACGTAATAGCGCAGTCCAGCTCGCTGCCCGCAATCTGCGGCAGAGTATGTCCGCAGGAGACGCAGTGCGAGAGCAAATGCGTCAGGGGCGCCAAGGGCCAGCCCGTAGCTATAGGAAATTTGGAAAGATTCGTCGCGGACCGTCATTCCTCCTCGGCCGCGCGCGCCGCCGAGCCGAACGGGCACAAGGTAGCGGTAGTCGGTTCGGGCCCCGCGGGGCTGGCATGCGCGGGAGAGCTGGCGGGCAGAGGCTATGAGGTGAGCATATTCGAGGCTCTGCACGCGCCGGGAGGCGTACTGGAATACGGCATACCCGAGTTCAGACTGCCTAAAGCGATAGTCCGCCGCGAGATAGAACAGCTCAAAGAAATCGGCGTGCGCATACAGACCGATTCGATCGTGGGCCGCACGGAAACGATAGACGACCTGCTGCAGGAATACGAAGCCGTATTTATAGGTTCGGGCGCGGGTCTGCCCAATTTCATGGGTATTCCGGGCGAAAACAGCAAAGGGGTATATTCGGCCAACGAGTTCCTGACCAGGATAAATCTGATGAAAGCCTACCTCCCCGACAGCGACACGCCGGTAGTCAGGCCCTCGCGCGCGGTAGTGGTGGGCGGCGGAAACGTCGCCATGGACGCGGCAAGGTGCGCGGTAAGGCTGGGCGCACAGGAGGTCAGCATAGTATACAGACGCTCCGAAACCGAGCTCCCCGCACGGCGCGAAGAGGTCAGGCATGCCCGCGAGGAGGGCGTGCTGCTGCGCACGCTGTGCAATCCCGTGAGGATAAACGCCGCGGCCGACGGGTCGGTGCAGAGCGTGGACTGCGTAAAAATGACGCTCGCAGAACCCGACAGCTCGGGCCGGCGCAGGCCCGTCAAGGTAGAGGGCTCGGAGTTCAGCATAGAGTGCGACTGCGTGATAATAGCCATAGGCACGTCGCCCAACCCGCTGATACGGTCCACGACCGACGGACTGCAGACCTCGCCTAAAGGCGGAATAATAACCGACGAACGCGGACGAACCTCCAGGCCGGGGGTATACGCGGGCGGCGACGCGGTCACGGGCGCGGCGACGGTAATACTCGCCATGGGCGCAGGCAAGACGGCGGCGCAGACCATAGACGAGGATATAAGGAACAAAACGGGCATGCTGTAACTTTAATAAACAGGCCGTAA
Organism: uncultured Clostridia bacterium; assembly: GCA_944386305.1. GTDB lineage: Bacteria > Bacillota > Clostridia > Oscillospirales > UBA644 > CALXAN01. Next base: position 17,417 of record CALXAN010000061.1, on the reverse strand, counting down.
GCAGAACATCACTGAGATATAAGGGAAAAGGGCAACTTTAACAAACGAGCTCCGACAAAAGAAAGGATGGACAAAGATGAGCAACAAGATAACCATAATCGGCGCGGGCAACGTGGGTTCGACCATAGCCTACACGATGGCGGTCAAGGGCGTGGCGGCCGAGATAGTCATGATAGACATAAACAAGGAAAAGGCGTTCGGCGAAGCTATGGACATACGCCAGGGCGCCCCGTTCTGCCATGCGCTGAATATATATTCGGGCGATTACGGCGACGCGGCCAACTCGGATATAGTCATAGTGACTTCGGGCATCGCGCGCAAGGCGGGCCAGAGCAGAATCGATCTGGCTCAGACCAACGTCAATATCCTCAAGTCCATAACCGAAAAAATCGTCAAGCATGCGCCCAACGCCGTCTACCTGTTTGTAAACAATCCGGTAGACATACTCACCTACGTCTTTTCACGCATATCCGGAGTCCCGGACAGCCGCATTTTAGGCTCGGGCACCATACTCGACACCTCGCGCCTCAAAGCCAGGATAGCGGACACCCTGGCCATAAGCCAGCGCAACGTGCATGCGTTCGTGCTGGGCGAGCATGGGGACAGCTCGTTCATTCCCTGGTCCATGGCCTCGGTGGCGGGCATACCGGTAGACGACTACAGAGACTGCCTGGACCCCGTGCATATCAGGTACCAGGAGCTTGACCACGAGGCGATAGAGGAATACGTGCGCACCTCCGGCGCGGTGGTGATAAAGAACAAGGGCGCGACGTTCTTTGCAGTATCCGTGGCGGTGACGCATATCTGCGAGTGCATATGCAGCGGCAGGGACACCGTGCTGCCCGTGTCCTGCGTCATGCACGGCGAATACGGCGTGACGGACGTGAGCATAAGCCTGCCCGCGATAGTGGGCGCGGGCGGAATAAAGAGGGTGCTCACGCCCAAATTTACGGACGAGGAGCTGTCCGCATTTATGCACAGCGTGGACACGCTCAAGTCGGCCATAGCCCAGCTCGATATATAATTTTTTGCCTATCCCCGCGGCGCTCAACCTCGCCGCGGGGACGTTTGCGGCTCAAGGTCCGCCGACGGCGGACGGACGGAGGAACAATGCTGACCATAAGACCCGTGCAGGACACCGAGGAACAAAAGGATATATGCAGGCGATGCGGCATGGAGTACATACCGCGCGCTTTCTGCCATGCGGCCGAAGAAAACGGGCTGCTCGGCGCGGCGCAGTCGCGCATCGAGGCGGACAGGGGCGTCATAGTGTCCATGCGCGCCGCAGCCGGCGCAGGCAGGGACGAGGAGGCCATGTTCCTGCTGTGCAGGGCCGTGCTCAATTTCTTCGACCTGTGCGGGCTGAAGGAGGCGGAGTTCTCCCCGCTTACCGAAGCCGACCGAAAGACGGCGCTCTGCGCGGGCTTTGAGCCGTGCGGACGGATACTGGCGGCCCGGGACCTGCCCGAGCTGTTTAAACACCGCTGCGGCGGGCATAAACAGCCTGAAAATACCGAAAACCACGATTGTTCTAAACAATTTAAGACAAAATAGTACATTTGCCGCCAGCCTAAGAGGTCTGCGGCAGCCGGGTTAAGCGATCGGCTACTTTGCATTCTGCCGTGCGTATAAATGCTTTTGCAGACTGAGAATACGCAGGCGTGCGCGTCAGGCCCGAGAATAGGCAGTCTGCGGCAGCCGGGTTAAGCGATCGGCGGCTTTGCATTCTGCCGTGCGTATAAATGCTTTTGCGGGCTAAAGAACGCGCTGGCGCCTAAACGTTCGGCGACGTCAGGCCCGAGCTTAAGCTTCATAAGAGCCGAGTACGACACGGGTCGGCTGATTTTCGCGCGTACTGCGTTAGAATTTTAATTCGAAAAAAATTAACTGCGTTATGCCCTGTCCGCACAAAAATCCGCCCGCGCAAAACTGCAGCGAAAAGAACGACGGATTTTTGCCTTTGCAGACAGGTTATTCTCCCTTGCAGACCTGCGGTATGTAAAAGAAGCGTATTTTTTTTCGGCATATTTTGCCCGACTCCCGCCAGCTCAGGCTCAAACGACAAATTTTAGGCCGCTCGAATTTTGAGGCAAATACCGCGAACTTTCGATCAATTCCGTCTGAAACTCGAGGCAAATACCGCGAACTTTAGAACAATTCAGTCTGAAATCCGAGGAAAATATCGCGAATTCTCGAACAATTCAGTCTGAAATCCGAGGAAAATACCGCGAATTTTCGAGCAATTCCGCCTGAAACTCGAGGAAAATATCGCGAATTCTCGAGCAATTCCGTCTGAAATCTGAAGCAAATACCGCTTTTAGTCTGAAATCTGAGGAAAATATCGCGAACTTTCGAGCAATTCCGCCCGCAGGCGTATGTTCGAAAAACGAAAATACCTCGAGATACGCAGGCGCATTATATTTCCGAGGAAATACGCGGAGCCCCGTTTTTCAGCGGTTCGGCGTCGTAAAAACCGCCGCGGAGACGGAGGGTTTCAGCCTTTGGAGACGATTTGAATCCGCATGGGTTACGCCGCAGATTTATTTGTAAAAAGAGGAAAAATTTTTTTTGACATATTTTATTAAATAATGTGGAACAACGGGCGATTTTATGCTATAATACTCAGTGCGGGCAATCGCCGCGGCAAAAAGACGAGAGGCCCTGTTTCAGGGACACCGTCCCCATATCCCGCCCAAGTTTCGGTTCAGGCTCGCGCAAATACGGAGGACTTACATATTTCTGAGGCTATCGAATTTTATGTCAATTTAAATATTCTTAATGAAATCGAACGCATCTTCTATATAATTTGAAATCGAGCTTTGTTTATATAAATTTGGAGGAAACGGCATGAAAAAATTTTCCAACATTCCCTTTAAAGGCACGCCCGAGCAGGAAGCGCAGCTGCGGGACTGGCTCAGGCAGAACAGGGACATGCAGGGCGTAGCCATGCCCGCGCTGCAGAAAGCGCAGGAGATATACGGCTACCTGCCCATAGAGGTACAGCAGATAGTGGCGGACGAGCTGGATATACCGATGAGCGAGCTGTACGGCATTTCGACCTTTTACGCGCAGTTTTCACTGTCTCCGAAAGGGGAAAAGGACATCTCCGTATGTCTCGGTACGGCCTGCTACGTCAAGGGCGCGGGCGCGATAATGGACGAACTGTCCAAGGAGCTGGGCATAGAGGCCGACGAATGCACGCCCGACGGCAAATTCTCGCTGTCGGCATGCAGGTGCATAGGCGCATGCGGGCTTGCGCCCGTAATAACCGTAAACGGCGAGGTTTACGGACGGCTCGTGCCCGAGGACATACCGGGAATAATAGCCAAGTACAGAGATTGATTTGCAGGCGGCAGAACACAGGTCAGTGAAGGAGAGTTTAAATGAAATCCATAGAAGAACTTAACGCCCTGCGCCGGGCAAGCCGCAAGCTTGTGGCGCTGCGGGACGGAATCACGGGCACGGAGACGTATAAGTACCACATCATGGTCTGCGGCGGAACCGGCTGCACGTCCTCAAACAGCGAAAAGCTCATAGAACTGCTCAAAGCCGAGGTCGAAGCCCACGGCATGCAGGACATAGTAAAGGTCGTGCGCACGGGCTGCTTCGGGCTGTGCGCGCTGGGGCGGATAATGATAGTGTACCCCGAGGGCGTGTTTTACTCGAGGGTCGAGCCCGAACACATACATGAGATATTCGAAGGCCATATCGTGGGCGGCAATCCGGTAAAGAAATACGTATACTCGGAGACGCTGGACGAAGACGGAAACGTCAAACCGCTTACGGAAACCGACTTCTACCGCAAGCAGGTGCGGGTAGTGCTGCGCAACTGCGGCGTCATAGACCCCGAATCGCTGGAGGAATACGTGGCCAGGGACGGGTATCAGGCGCTGGCGAAATGTCTGAGCGAATATACGCCCGCCCAGGTAGTGTCGATAGTGTCGCAGTCGGGTCTGAGAGGGCGCGGCGGCGCGGGCTTCCCGACGGGCAAGAAGTGGAGCTTTGTGGCCGACGGGCCCAAGAAATACATAGTCTGCAACGCCGACGAGGGCGACCCGGGCGCGTTTATGGACAGGTCGGTGCTTGAGGGCGACCCGCACTGCATCATAGAGGCCATGGCCATAGCGGGCTACGCCGTGGGCGCGGACCAGGGCTACGTCTACGTGCGCGCGGAGTACCCCATAGCCGTACACAGGCTGCGCGTCGCCATAGACGAGGCGCGCAGAGAAGGGCTGCTGGGCCGGCATATACTGGGCTCGGACTTCAGCTTTGACCTCGATATCAGGCTCGGCGCGGGCGCGTTCGTCTGCGGCGAGGAGACGGCGCTGATGACGTCCATCGAGGGCAAGCGCGGAGAGCCGCGCACAAGGCCCCCGTTCCCGGCGGTAAAGGGACTGTTTGGATGCCCGACGGCGGAGAACAATGTGGAAACCCTGGCCAATATCCCGCAGATAATACTCAGGGGCGCGGATTGGTTCGCAGAAATGGGAACGGAAAAATCGAAAGGTACCAAGGTCTTCGCGCTCGGCGGCAAGATAAATCATACGGGCCTGGTGGAGATACCCATGGGCACCACGCTCAACGAGATAGTCAACGAGATAGGCGGCGGCGTGCCCAACGGCAAAAAATTTAAAGCTGCCCAGACGGGCGGACCCTCGGGCGGCTGCATTCCCGCCAGCCTCATAGACACGCAGGTAGACTACGACAATCTCATATCCATAGGCTGCATGATGGGCTCGGGCGGACTGATAATCATGGACGAGGACACGTGCATGGTAGACATGGCCAAGTTTTTCCTCGAGTTTACGGTAGATGAGTCGTGCGGCAAATGCACCCCGTGCCGCGTAGGCGTGCGCAGGCTGCTGGAGAAGCTGGACAAGATAACGGAGGGCAAGGGCACGCTGGAGGACCTGGACGAGCTGGAGTATCTGTGCAATTATATCAAGCAGAACTCCCTGTGCGGCCTGGGTCAGACGGCGCCGAATCCCGTGCTGGCGACTCTGAGATTTTTCAGAGACGAGTATCTCGCGCATATAGTAAACAAGAAATGTCCCGCAGGGGTGTGCAAGGCTCTGCTGAGCTACACCATAGACAAAGACAAGTGCATAGGCTGCGGCCTCTGCGCCAAGAACTGTCCCGCGGAGGCCATCGTACGCACGGATTACACCGCGCCGGGGCACAAGCTGGCCTCGTTTGAGATACTGAGCGAAAAGTGCGTAAAATGCGGCGTCTGCATGGACAACTGCAAAAAGATAAAAGCCATAAGCAAGAGATAGAAAAGAGGTGCGTCAAGACATGAAAAACGTTAATCTGAAGATAAACGGCATCCCGGTCAGCGTGCCGGAGGGCTCCACTATACTCGAAGCGGCGCGCCTCGCGGGCATAGAGATACCTACGCTCTGCTACATGAAAGACTCCAACGAGATAGGCGCATGCAGGATATGCGTGGTGGAGGCCACGGGCACGAGAGGCCTGGTGACCGCCTGCGTATACCCCGTCAGCGAGGGCATGGAGGTACAGACAAACACCGAAAAGGTGCGCAACGCGCGCAAGACCACACTGGAGCTGATACTGTCCACCCACCGCAAGGACTGCCTGTCGTGCCTGAGGTCGACCAACTGCGAGCTGCACAAGCTGTGCCACGACTACGGCGTGGACGAAAACAAGTTCAGCGGCTTTAACCCCAAGTACAAGATAGACGAATCCACCCCGTACCTGGTGCGTGACAACACCAAGTGCATACTCTGCCGCAGGTGCGTGGCCGCGTGCAAAGAGCAGCACGTATCCGTCATAGGACCTACGGACAGAGGCATGGAGACCAGCATCGGGCCGCATTTCCGCAAGGCGCTGTTGGACACGCCGTGCATAGCCTGCGGCCAGTGCACGGTAGTCTGTCCCACGGGCGCGCTCGTGGAAAAAGACGACACCGACAAGGTGTGGAAAGCGCTCTCCGACCCGACCAAAACCGTCATAGTTCAGACCGCGCCCTCTGTCAGGGCTGCGCTCGGGGAATGCTTCGGCATGCCCATAGGCACAAACGTGGAGGGCAAAATGGTGGCGGCGCTGCGCAGGCTCGGCTTCGACAAGGTCTTCGACACGGATTTCGGCGCGGACCTGACGATAGTAGAAGAGGCGCACGAGCTGCTGGAAAGGATAAAATCCAACAGCGTCCTGCCCATGATAACCTCCTGCTCGCCGGGCTGGGTGAGGTTTGCGGAGTTCTACTACCCCGATATGCTCAACCACATCTCCACCTGCAAGTCGCCCATGCAGATGACGGGCGCGGTGATAAAAACCTATTATGCCGAAAAATACGGCATAGACCCCGGCACGATAATCAACGTGGCGGTCATGCCCTGCACGGCCAAGAAGTTTGAAATCACGCGCGACAACATGGACGCCTCCGGCTACAGAGACACGGACATAGTCATCACCACCAGGGAGCTGAGCCGCATGATACGCAGGGCGGGCCTCATGTTTACAAACCTGCCCGACGAGGACTTTGACGACCCGCTGGGGCAGGACACGGGAGCGGCGGCCATATTCGGCGCGACAGGCGGCGTCATGGAGGCCGCGCTCAGGACGGCCAACGACTGGCTGAGCGGCGGCGAGGGCGAGCCGATAGACTTCTCAGCGCTGCGCGGCACCGCGCCCATAAAAGAGGCGCAGGTAAACCTGGGCGGCAAGACGATAAAGGTGGCCGTGGCCAGCGGAGCAAAAGCGGCCAAAGAAGTAATGGACAAAATACACAGCGGCGAGGCCGACTGGACGTTTGTCGAGATCATGGGCTGCCCGGGCGGCTGCGTAAACGGCGGCGGCCAGCCCATACAGCCGCAGTACGTGCGCGACACCACGGACATAAAAGCGCTGCGCGCCAAAGCCCTGTACGACATGGACGAGGCCAGCACCATACGCAAGTCTCACCTGTCCCCCGTAGTCAAGACCCTCTACGAAGAATACTACAAGGGTTCCTACGGCTGCAAACGCGCCCACCACGACCTGCATACCACCTACGTGGCAAGAAAGAAATATATGTAACGGCTGAGCGTATGCATCAGCTAATGCATACCTGCGGCAGGAGAGAAATATATGCGACGGCTGAGTGTATGCATCAGCTATCAGTGATGCATATCTATGTCAAGAAAGAAACATATGTGACAGCTGAATGTCTGTATCAGCTATCAGTGACGCATACCTGCGGCAGGAAAAAAATATATGTGACGGCTGAGTGTACAAAGCCGCTCTACGACATTTTTTCAAGACCTCAGACCGCACAGATCAAGCCGCAAATCATCCCGCCGTTCGGGTTATCCGAACGGCGGGATACTTTATATATGAACCAAAATGAACCGCCGTACTTTTTTTCGAATAACGGGACTCACATGACCCAAACCTGAAACGCCCAGCCGTACTTTTTTTGCACGGCCGGGCCGACATATAAGCGCATGCCCTGCGCGCGGCCGCAATTCTTCGAAATGACAGGGATTAATAACATATAGACCAAAAGCCGAAACGCTCTGCCGTACTTTTTTGCACGGCCGGGCCGACATATAAGCGCATGCCCTGCACGCGGCCGCAATCCTTCGAAATGACAGGGATTAATAACATACAGACCAAAAGCCGAAACGCCCTGCGCGCGGCTTGCCCAAACAGAGGATACCCCTATAATTCTGATAAGCAGAACCGTATCTGAAACGGCCTCGTTTCTTTATTTTTACAGCATTGCAGAAAATATTATACGATAAAAAAGCACAGCAAAAAACCATTCACAGCGCCGGGAAATAACGCTCGGATATTATTTTTTTACAGCACAGGCATTCCCGCCCACCCGCAAGCGTAAATATATCGAAATACAAACCAGGCCGGATACGGTCGTACGCAGGCCAAAGGACGCGGAAATACCATCGTGGAGCGTAAAGGCACGGGTATAAAAAACATTTCCGCCGCCCCTTGACGCAGAGCGCGGCCACATATGTAAACGACCCTTTCGGTTTAATCTGACACAGAACCTCCCCACGCTGCAAAATATGCCGAAAAAAACGCGTCGCTGCGAAGGTGTCTCATAGTAAAGGTGAAAATCCGTGGGTAATTTTTTTCGATAAAGTCGAGCGGATTTTTGTACAAATAAGGCGTAAAAAACCCTGACTCTCCGAGCGGCGCGACTTTTCGTACATGTACGCTTACGCCTTTCTTTATTCCCATGTCCATTATTCGGCGTTTTACGGCGCCGGCCCTCTCTTCGGATTAAAATGCGGTACGCACAAAAATCAGCCGCACCATGCGGGGTTCGACTCCCGTCAGCTTAAGCTGACGGGGGTCGAACAAAATATGCAGAAAAAGTTGCTGCGGTGTCTTTGACGTACGCCCTCAAATCTGTAAAGGCGAAGATACCCGCAAAAACAAAAATATGCGCCGTTTTTCGGTGCGTTTTAAGCGAGCGGATTTTTGTGCGGACAAGGCGCAACACGCAGTTAATCCTTTCGGATTAAAATGCGGTACGCACAAAAATCAGCCGCCCCACCGTGTTCGATTCCCGGCAGCTTGATCCAAAGTCAGCATTCCGCTGCACAGCCGGCGATAATGCCTTAAGATTAAACCGCATTGCAGCCGTGCGATAAGGCTCAAGCCCCCAATAACCGGCACGAAAGAGATGAGAACGCCGGCAGCCCCGCATAACAGGCATAAAACCATAATTAAAAGCAAGCCGCGGCATATAGGGACTAAACGGATACTGCGGCCGAAAAAAGAAGAAGCCGCGCGCGGCCTGTTGTGGCCGCGCGCGGCTATCGTTTACGGATATTACGCCTGATTCCTAAGCAGAAGGCTCGAAGACCGGCTCAGTAAGGCGAATACCGTCGTTATTTTACTGGTTTACTCCTGACTATCGTCCGCGTCGGTCTCAGGGGCCGCATCGGTCTCGGAGGTCACAGTGGTATCAGGGGCTGCGCCGTCGTCCGGACCGTCGGGCGTATCGCCGCCGTCCGAACCGCCCTTCTTCTTGACCAGCACTATGACTATCGCAGCTATCGCCGCAGCGGCCACGACGCCGATGACTATCCACAGCCATACAAGGCTGCCGCCTTCGTCTTCGGGGTCAGTATCCGTAGGCTCGTCGATATCGGGAGTCTGAGGCTCGTCGGTTACGGGATTAAGAGTTTCGGGCACGTCGGTAGCCGGAACGCCGGTTTCGGGCACGCCCGTAGAGGGTTCGCCAGTGGAAGGTTCGCCAGTGGAGGGTTCACCCGTGGACGGAGTGCCGGTAGAGGGGTTATCGTCGTCAGGGTCGTCGGTATTGCCGCCGCCGGGATTATCGGTTCCGCCGCCGGGGTTGTCATCTCCGCCATCGTCGGGAGTTTCCTTAACGCCTCTGAGAGTGGCCACACCCATCATGCTATCGGCCACAATTCCGGCGTCTTCGTCGTCATATCCGCCGAGTATGGAGCTGCCCCACTGCACGGTGTGCCTTTGGTCGGCCCAAAAGCCTTCAAGGACCTCGTCCTCCTTATATTCGGGCGGAACTTCGCCTTCAGCCAGGTCGGGCGGGTTTATCTGCTTTTCGCCGGTGGTATCGTTGACAGAGTAGCTCAGCCCTATAACCATGCCTTCCTTCGGCTTACCGCCCAGCGCGGCGAAGCCCGTGGTGTCGGGGCTGATCTCGCCGTAGCCGCTGACCGAAATGGTATTTAGGCTGGTCCAGGGGACCATCATTTCGTAGGTGGTGGTATTGGCCGCGTCGTCCCGCTTGCCCGTAAACTGCCACATGTTGGTCTTTAGGAACGTCTGATGCTGGGTCTGTACCGCCTTGAGATTTTTGCCCGCCTGGGCGTCCGTGCCTACGGCTATGCTCCAGCCCGACACGACGCGGTCGTCTAAGCGCGGGTCGCGGTCGCAGATCTCGAACTGTATGCAGTTCCACAGCCACATCTCAGCGCCCGCCTTCGGCGCCTTGTGATGATCCGTGCGCACGACCCAGGCAAGATACAGCCCCCTGTCGTCCCAGCAGGCGTAGAAGTCGGCGTCGACGTTCTTGGGCTTATTATAGTTATAGTCGAACTCGCCTTCCTTGCCCGCCTCATACGTGGTATGTATCTTGTCGCCGTATTCGCCGGGGCTGACCACGCCGTCGCGCTTGGGCGCCGTGGTAACCTTGTAGATATCAATCTCCGGATTGATAACGGTGGCGGTAGTCTTGGCGTGCTCTGTTTCCGTCTCCTCCTCGGCCGCCGCGCACAGCGAAAACATAGATATCGTCATCAGCATGGACAATATTATTGATAGAAGCTTTTTCATACGAGAATTCCTCCTCATAATATTTTTGCTCATCGGCTTTTATAAAGCCGTATAAATAAACTATCTCTTCGGCGCATACTAATATTACCACACATATATATTTTATGTCAAGCTATTTTTATTTATTTGTATAAATTGACATTTTATAATTAAATTTCCGCCGCAGCAATCAGACTTCCAGCCACAGTGAAAAATCCGATAAACAGAGCAAAAAGCGCACTTCAAGGCCGCCCATGCTCCGGAGAAATATTATAAAGAAACACGGCAAAAAAACTGCCGCATTATACACGCCGGCCGAAAATAAACCAAGCAAAGCACCCTCAATAAACCTACCCGCACTCCGAAGCCGTAAAAAAGCACAGCGCAGCAACTCTTTCAGCGCAGCAAAAACACCCGCAACGGCGCTTAAACACTGTCACGCATGGATAATGTATATACAACCGGTAAATTTTTTCTTGAATTATTTTACTGCTTAAAAAATTAACACGCCGACCGCCCGTGCGGAGGGATTTCGCGCACCGTTATTTGCCCTCCCTTTTAAAATGGATTCCGACGTTATCCAATTTTAATTACACAATGAATGGGCGGCCCTTCAAGAAATACAGAGAGAATGCGGAAACTTAAATTTTTTTAATAAGCGAAAGCTGTACGTGTAGCTGCGCAAAGCTTGAAGAATAATTTTTAATAAGTGAAAGCCGTATATTATGCGTTATGGGTAGCTGCATAAGGCTTAAAGATTTTTTTAATATAAAGAAAGTTTATGCGATATAGAGAGGGTGCGCAAAGCTAAAGAATTTTTTTTAACAGGCGAAAGCTTATGCGGTATGGGTGGCTGCGCAAAGCTTAAAAAATAATTTTTATCAAGCGAAAACTCAGACCTGAACCTAACTCACGCTGCCGCCTTATCGCCGAATTTTCTTTTTATCGCCGTACAAAAAACCGAATTATATACTTGAATTTATTTCCGCACTTAAAAAGACTGACTTACCTGTCATTTTACAAAGAAAAAATATCCGCGCAGAAAAGGCTTTTCGTACAAAAAATGCGCCGTATCCTCCATGTTTATCAAAAAGGCTTGTGTCTCAAAAAAAATTGTCCTGCCCTTCGGCTTCAGAAATAAACCGCGCGCGGTCCGTTAAAACCGCGCGCAAGTCATCTTACGGATATATTTACTTATCGTCGGCGCCTGAGTCCGAAGACGCTTCGGTATTTTCTGCGCTGTCGGCGGCAGAGCCGTCAGCCGCCGCATCGGGCCCAGCGGCTTCGGGGGCCGCGTCGGTCTCAGGGCCGTCGTCCGGGTCGTCGGGAGCACCGCCGTCCGAACCGCCCTTCTTCTTAACCAATACTATGACTATCGCAGCTATCGCCGCGGCGGCCACAACACCGATGACTATCCACAGCCACAAAAGGCTGCCGCCCTCGTCTTCGGGGTCAGTATCCGCAGGCTCGTCGACATCGGGAGTCTGAGGCTCGCCGGTTACGGGATTGAGCGTTTCGGGCACGTCGGTGGCCGGGGCGCCCGTCTCGGGCACACCCGTAGAGGGTTCGCCCGTGGAAGGTTCACCGGTGGACGGAGTGCCGGTAGAGGGATTGCTGCCGCCGGTAGTATTTCCGTCCTGGTTCCCGCTTTGATTGCCGCCCTGGCTGCTGCCCTGATTGTCATCCTGGCTGCCGTTTCCGCCCTGGCCGTCGTCTTCATCGCCGCCGTCGTCAGCGCCCTTTACGCCTCGGAGAGTGGCTACCGCCATCATGCTGTCGGCTAAAAAGTCATCGTGGTCATACCCTCCGAGTATGGAGCTGCCCCACTGTACGCTGTGCCTTTGGTCCGCCCAAAAACCGACATAAGAGTCCATATCATTCGGGTCATATTCGGGCTCAGGCTCGCCGGGCAGAAGTTCAACGCCCTGCTGCAGCACGCCCGTAGTGTCATTGACGACATAGCCCAGGCCGAAAACCATGCCCTCCTGCGGCTCGCCGCCCAGCGCGGCAAAGCCCGTGGTGTCAGTGTCCAGCGAGTTATAACCGTTGATAGAAACGGTATTGAGCGTAGTCCAGGGAATGCTGACCTCGTAGGTCGTGGTGCCTGCGGCGTCGTCCCTGCTGCCGGTAAACTGCCACATAGAAGACCTAAAGAAAGAATCAAGGGGATACTTGCCCGTAGAGGTAAAGAGCTGCTTGAGCTGCTTGCCCGCCTGCGCGCCCGTACCGGGAGCACAGCCCAGGGACAGCACTACGCTGTTTTCCTCGCGCGGGTCGCGGTCGCTGATCTCAAACTGCACGCAGTTCCATATCCACATTTCAGGACCGGAAACGTCGGCCCTGTGGTGGTCGGTACGCACGACCCAGGCCAAATACAGGGCCCTGTCGTCCCAGCAGGCATAGAAATCGGCGTCCACGTCTTTAGGGAAATTGTACCTGTAATCAAACTCGCCTTCCTTGCCCGCCTCATAAGTGGTATGTATCTTGTCCCCGTATTCGCCGGGGCTGACCACGCCGTCGCGCTTGGGCGAAGTGGTAACCTTATAAATATCGACCGGAGGGTTGATAACGGTCGCATAAGTCGTCTTTTGCTCCTCAGCAGAGGCGCAGACCGCAAACATGGATACCGTCAGCAGCGCGCACAATAATATAGATAAAAACTTCTTCATATGAGTTCCTCCTCATAAATAACGCATGCAAATTACCGCTGTAAAAAAATAGAGTCTCCCGAACCACATTAATTTTATCACATCCTTGTATTTTATGTCAATAGATTTTTGATATATGTATAAAATTACACATAATGGACACTTTTTTTTCAATTATCCGTATAATAATTCATTTTGCTCTGCCCGCGCAAAAACCGTTCTTTATAAAGCCGACTTCAAAAACACTTTTGCGCCCGACTCGCAGCAATGCAAAACTGTATCATTCCCCGCGGCATGCCGCCGCAAATCAAAAGCCGTATTTCGGTCATTCCCCGTTACATACCGCCGCAAAGCAAAAGCTGTACTTTGGTCATTTCCCGTTACATTCCGCCGCAAAGCAAAAGCTGTATTCTGATCGTCCCCCGCGGCATACCGCCGCAAGGCAGTATTCTGTTCATCCCCCGCTGCATGCCGCCGCAACGCAAAAGCTGTACTTTGATCATTTCCCGTTACATACCGCCGCAAGGCAATATTCTGATCATCCCCCGCGGCATACTGCCGCAAAAGCAAATAAATATCCCCCGCATAGCGGGGTTCATTTTCGGACATAGCCCTACCCTCTGCCGGCCGGGCACAAGTGCCCTTTTCATTGGCCTGCCAGCCATGCATCTGTTACTTACTGCCCATAAATGGGGCCCGTGGGTCGTACAGGCCGATTTGATCACTTTCCTTATTCCGTTTTAATTGTTCTGATATACTAAACTATTTATGTCTTTTTTTCATAGACAAATCCTCCTTTTGTGTTTTTTCGGCTGGCAGGTCTTTTTATTCTAACACAAAAGGAGGATTTTTTTCTCATCGGTTAACCTTCACAGATCCACGCGACTGTCGCGTGGTTTTCTTGATACAAAAAAACGCGCAGCCCGTACGGGCTGCGCGCGATTGTCGCTTACAGATATTACGCCTGATTTCCTCAGGGGGCTCAAAGACTATGGAGCCTGAGACAATATCGTCTTATTGCCGATATCACTCCTGTTTATCGTCCGTGTCGGTCTCGTCGGAGGCTGCACCGGTCTCAGGGGCTTCGGGAGACGGGCCGTCGGTCGGGCCGTCGGGAGTATCGCCGTCCGAACCGCCCTTCTTCTTGACCAGCACTATGACTATCGCCGCTATCGCCGCGGCGGCCACTACGCCGATGACTATCCACAGCCACAGGAGGCTGCCGCCCTCGTCTTCGGGGTCAGTATTCGTAGGCTCGTCGACATCGGGAGTCCGAGGCTAGCCGGTTACGGGATTGAGCGTTTCGGGCACGTCGGTGGCCGGAGCGCCCGTCTCGGGCACGCCCGTAGAAGGAGTACCTGTAGCAGGTTCGCCCGTCGCGGGTTCGCCTGTGGACGGAGTGCCGGTAGAAGGATTGTTGTCGTCGGTAGTATTGCCGTCCTGGTTTCCGTCCTGGCTATTATCGCCCTGGTTGCCGCCCTGGTTATCGTCGTCATCGCCGTTATCGGCCTGCTTTTCGCCTCTGAGGGTCACTACAGCCATCATGCTGTCGGCCACAATCCCGGCGTCATCGTCGTCATATCCGCCGAGTATGGAGCTGCCCCACTGTACGCTGTGCCTTTGGTCAGCCCAAAAGCCGACGTAAGTTTCCATCTCAGTGGTATCATATTCGGGCACTCTCTCGCCCTCCGGCAGGTCGGCGCCCATCTGCAGCACACCGGTAGTGTCGTTTACCACATAAGACAGGCCTATGACGGTGCCTTCCTGAGCCTTGCCGCCGAGAGCGGCGAAGCCTGAGGTGTCAGCACCAAATCCGCCGTAACCGTTGATAGAAACGGTGTTGAGCGTAGTCCAGGGGATGCTGACCTCGTAGGTCGTGGTCTGGGCCGCATCGTCCCTCTTGCCGGTAAACTGCCACATTGAGGATCTAAAAAAAGTACTAAAATCAATTTGACCCCCGGAACTATACAGCTCCCTAAGCTGCTTGCCGGCCTGCGCGCCCGTACCGGGAGCACAGCCCAGAGACAGCACTACCCTGTCCTCTAAGCGCGGATCGCGGTCGCAGACCTCGAACTGCACGCAGTTCCATATCCACATCCCCTGACCGGGAGTATCGGCCCTGTGATGGTCAGTGCGTACGACCCAGGCCAAATAAAGGTTCCGGTCGTCCCAGCAGGCGTAGAAGTCGGCGTCGACGTCCCTGAGGAAGTTGTAGTTATAGTCGAACTCGCCCTCCTTGCCCGCCTCGTAGGTGGTATGTATCTTGTCGCCGTATTCGCCGGCGCTCACCACACCGTCGCGCTTGGGCGCGGTGCCTATCTTGTAGATATCCACCAGCGGGTTAATGACTGTCGCCGTAGTGCGCATAGGTTCCTTTTCTTCCTCTTCCGCAAAGAGACAGACGGAAAACACGGACAGCGCCATGGTCAGGGTTATGACCAAAGCTAAAAGCTTTTTCATTTACTTTCCTCCTTAAAGAAATAAAAAAAATTACTGAGGACCGACGGACTCGATCCTCCTGCGTCATGTCGTTTTGTCGTCTATAATATATCATACTTTACATTTTCAGTCAAGCTTTTTTTTGCAATTTGGCTATTATTGCAGCATGATGCAAAAGTCAACTTATATAAAATGATAAAAATTTGTAAATTCTACGTGAATTTTATGTCAGATTATAAAAATTTATAGGTTATTTTGCGGATTCCTGTCGGAACGCATTTGTGCAAGGTGCTCATATTTGGATTTGGTGGCGTAGCCGCCGCGGATATGGCGCTCCAGTTTGTTTACATCCAGGACCCTGCGCACCTTTTCGTACAGGAGCGGGTCCATGCGCTGCAGACGCTCGGACATGTCCTTATGTACGGTGGACTTTGACACGCCGAACACCTTGGCCGCGCACCTTACCGTGGCCCCCGTTTCGGATATATATTCGGCAAGCGACATGACTCTTTGAGAAATATTGTCCATGTTTATCTCACACTCCTACTGAAATGTATGAGAAACGTAAAAATTATATTACAAAAAAATCATACGTTTGCCTCCTGCTGCGGCGCCGACGGGCGCGGGCCTTTTCCGCAGGCAGATATTGCAATGCCCGATACTGCAGAAAGACGCCTTCCGCAAAGGCCGCACGGGGACGGACCGGCCCTGTTCGGTACTACACATTTTCGGGCCGATACAATTTTTTTTCTCAAAGAAGTGCAGCGCCAAAAAAAATCATACACCTGTTTGATATCCGGCCTGTAGGCCGCGCATATCCGTACTGTATATTATATGCGGCGGCGCATACGGCGACACGCACGGCATAACCGCGTACGCGCCGCAAGCGTCAGTGCGCGGCGAGGATTTGCAACATGGTTCACATGTCGGCCGGGAGCATTGGCTGTCTGCGGCACGGAAAAATAAAACTGACACCGAATCAGACGACAGTCTCGACGTCATCAGCGGCATTCGCACAACCCTGTACGACGAGGACGGCCGCTTACGGCGCTTTATCGCCCCAGGCCTTATAGATTGCCTCCTAAAGGCGCGATATCATGGCTTCTTTTATATTAATGCGGCCGGGCCCGAACTCCGGCCGAAATACCCTCCGTTTTTTGTCAATTCGATACGTAATTTATTTTGCTGCCGTTTTATTCCCATTGCAGCTCATTCTTGTTTCTGTCTGTAACCGTCAGAACCCTTCTCTTTCCGCAGCGATATTCGTCAATAAATTTGCAGGTATCGGACAATATATTTCGGATTATGTCGCAGTTTCCTTGTTCCGCCATTGCATTAAAACAAGCTGCTTTTAACGACATTTCTATTTTTAATGAGCTGGAATTTTTGCAAAGAAACATTAATAAAACTCCGTACAGCGAGTTATTTAATAATGAATTTGATATATCCGAAATTTCGTTTAGATTAGCTTCCATTCCGGTTTCACAAATTATATCCCATGATTCCAAATTTTGACTAATCCACTTTATGAGAGATTCAAATTCACTCATTTGATTTTCCATAAATTTTTACCCCTTTTCTTCACAATATTAACTATATAGTTAATATTATAATTGAAAATAGTGTTATAATCAATACATATTTAACTATATAGTTAAAGATTGGAGGATTAAATGAATAAACTTCTACAGGATTACAGTATTGGCAAGAACATACAGAAATTAAGGGCGTCTCATCATATGACGCAAGCCGATTTAGTGGCAGCATTAGAAGAATACGGAAGAGATATGTCTATCAACACTCTGTCACAGATTGAAAACGGTAAACGAAACATCTTCATAGGTGATTTGGTTAGATTGAAACTGATTTTTAACGTACCGTATGATGAATTTTTTATCGGATTGGATTCCCAAATAAATATTGGCTAAAAGGATTGGCTGATGGTAGCTACTCATAAAACAGCATCAACAATCAACTGAAACAGGGTAGCTGCCATACGGATTGCCACAAAAGCGGGTAAGAGGTCAAAGACTTCTTGCCCGCTTTTTCTGTGCCGCGTGG
>CALXAN010000060.1 GCA_944386305.1 uncultured Clostridia bacterium | reverse complement strand
GGTAAAGCGTGTGGAGGCGTTGACATATACTGCGGCGCTGTCCACTCTGTCGGTAAACAATTTTGCCGAATTTTTGTCGGAGGTTATTATAGCGTCGCTGTGATGCGTGGAATGCCGGGCGATGTGTCCGATCGCTTCTTCGATATCCCGCACGACCTTTACTGCCATGATATAGTCGAGAAATTCTGTGTCAAAATCTTTGTCTGAGGCGGGCGTGGCGTCTATTATGCTCATCGCCTTTTCGTCCGCTCGCAGCTGTACGGGTTTGAGCCCCTCGGCTTGCCTGCGTTCGCAGAGCGCCGTGCTCAGCTTGGGCAGAAATTCCGCGGCTATGTCCCCGTGTATCAGGCAGACCTCCGCCGCATTGCAGACCGAGGGACGGGACGTCTTTGCGTTTTCTATGATTCTGAGCGCCATATCCTGGTCCGCGGACCTGTCCACGTATATGTGGCATATGCCGGTGCCCGTCTCTATGCAGGGAACGGTGGCGTTTTCCGTGCAGGCTTTTATAAGTCCCGCACCGCCGCGCGGTATCAGCAGATCCACCAGTCCGTCCGCGGCCATGAGGTCTACTGAGCTTTGGCGCGATATGTCGTCTACGATATTTATAAATTCCTTGGGCAAACCGCATTTGCCCAGTCCCGCACGCAGCGCGTCCACAATGGCGCGGGCCGAGTTGTACGCCTCTTTGCCGCTTCTGAGCACGCAGACGTTGCCGCTTTTAAGCGCCAGCACCGCCGCGTCCGAGGTCACGTTGGGACGGCTTTCGTATATTATCGCCACAACGCCGAGGGGCACGCTCGTCTTTTCTATCACCAATCCGTTCGGACGCTCTATTCTTTTGAGTACTTTGCCCACGGGATCGGGCAGCTCGGCCACGTCCCGCATTCCCTGCGCCATGCCCTCGATCCTGGCTCGGTCGAGTCTCAGTCTGTCCAGCATGACCTCGGATATAGTCCCGGCCGCTTTTTCCATGTCGGAAGCGTTGGCCTGCAATATTTGCTCCGTGTGCGCAACGAGGCTGTCCGCCATGGCGAGTATGGCGTTGTTTTTGACCTCCGCGCTCAGAGACGCTAAGTCCGCGCACGCGGATTTTGCCGCGACGAGTATGTCGTGCGTAGTCATGTCATCCACTCCGTTCCTTATGTAATGAGGGCGAAACGTCCGTCGGGCCGCGCTCAGCCTTTACGGCCGATAAAGCGCGTGCCTATATCCGCCCCGTTTATGATATCATACAGCGATTCGGCGTTTGCTCCGTTGGTTATGACCATGTCGCTGCCCGCCTGCGTGGCTATGAGCGCGGCGTGCAGCTTTGTGCGCATGCCTCCCGTGCCGAGCTCCGAAAATTTATCGTCTCCGAATGCGAGTATCTCCGGGGTTATATTCTCCACTCTTGACAAAAGCCTGGCGTTGGGGTCCTTGTGCGGGTCGCAGGTGTACAGCCCGTCTATGTCGGACAGCAGTATGAGCAGGTCGGCCTTTACCGTTACGGCCACCTGAGCGGCCAATGTGTCGTTGTCGCCTATTCCGAGCTCCTCGGTGGATACGGTGTCGTTTTCGTTTACAATGGGCAGAACCTGCAGCTCGAGCAGACGGTTTATAGTGTTTTTGAAATTGTTATGGCTTTTCTCATTCTCTATGTCCTGGCGTGTGAGCAGGATTTGTCCTACCGTATGCCCGTAATCTGCAAACAGCCTGTCATATGTATACATCAGCTCGCATTGGCCTACGGCGGCCGCGGCCTGCTTTGTCGGCATGTCAGACGGCCTTGACTTGAGGTTGAGTTTGCCGACGCCCATGCCTATAGCTCCGGAAGAAACGAGGATAATATCGTGGCCTGCGTTTTTGATATCGCTGAGGGTCTTGCACAGCTCCGTGACCTGGCGTATATTCAGCCGGCCGGTAGAATGCGCAAGCGTGGATGTGCCTATTTTTACTACTATCTTCATCAATGCGTCTCTCCGTTTCAAATCCCGGCGCAGCAGCGCTTTTGCCCGGTCCTGCGCGGGACGGAGCCTGCCCGTGAGCCGTAAAAAAATCCCGAGCGCTTCGGCGGCAGGCTTTGTTAAACTGTTATAAATTATTATATCATGCGCTTTGCCAATAGTCAATAGCGCGTCGTTTGCCCGACTTCAGCGTCGGCCTTTGGCCTGAGCTGAAATTTCGGGATAGGGTAAGAGGAATTTGCCCGAAAATCAGCTGAGCTTAAGACCGCCTGATACAAGGGCATTATGTCTGTTGTAAAGTTTTGCAAATCCGTGTGAGCCCTCGGCGCAACCGAGCCTCAGGCACACCGTAGTAAGACAGAAATATGAAAACGTTATCATAAAATGCTCCTGGTCGTGAGACAGAAATAATCATAAAATGCTCCCGACGGACTGAGCCGTCGGGAGCATTTTTTTAACTGCGGATTTGCGCCCGCGGCATAGAAGTCCGCGGTTTTAAGCCATGCCCTGTTATGCGGCGTTAGTTCAGCGCTATGCGGAGGTTTTCGGCATTTTGGGTCATGATGGATATGTAGGTTTGCCCTGAGCGGAACTCCTCTGCGGTCAGCGTGTGGCAGGAGTGCAGCTGCAGCTTTGCCGCGCCGGTGGCTTGGCACACGCTGTCGGCCATCTTTTGGTTGGACATTTCTATATAGAATACCGCGGGTATGCCGTCGGCTTTGACCTTGTCTATTATAGAGGCGACCGTGGCTACGCTCGGCTCGCTCTGCTCCGAGCAGCCCGGAAACGCCGCATAGCACTCCAGCCCGTATTCTTCCGCCAGGTACCTGAACGGGAACTTGTCCGCAAACACTACCGTGCGCCTTTGCGCATTCTCCGTCACTGACCTGAAAAGATCGTCCAGCTCCCGCAGCTGTACGACGTATTCTTCGGCGTTGCGCGTATAGAAGTCCGCGTTCGCCTCGTCCAGTGCGCACAGCTCGTCCCTTATGGCCTCTGCTATTTTTATCGCGTTCATCGGTGAGGTCCACACGTGTTCGTCGTATTCGGGCTGGCCGTGTATCTCGTGGTCGTGCTCTTCTTGGAGCATTTGCGTGCAGTCGGTCATGGCGAGTACGGCCGGCTCGTTGCTTACGCTTTGCAGCAGCTGCTCGGCCCATTTATCCGATTCCCCGCCGTTGTATATGAACAGGTCCGCGTTCTGCACCGCCTCCATGTCCTGCACTGTGGGTTCATAGGTGTGCATATCCGTTCCGGGACGTATGAGCAGCGTTATGTCCGCCTTATCTGCCGCTATCTGTCTTGTAAAGTCGTACGGCGGAAAGATCGTGGCTACTATCTGCAGCTTGTCGCTTTCCTGCGTTTGCACCGCGCAGCCGGCCGTAAGCAAAAGCGCGGATAATATAAGTGCAATAGAAGCAAAAATCCGTTTCATATCTTCTCCGATAACGTTAAATATGAGAATCCGTTTCATTTTTTATGCCTTAATATGATACAATGAAATCCCGTATTTGTCAATAGCGGAGCGTCGGCGTACAGGGCTGCGGACGCACGCGCGCGGTGCGAAGAACGCACCGCGCTTTTTTTATATATTCGCTATTATTATGCCGTTGAGGAACATATTATATAATGCGAAATTATGCATCAGGTCGCCCGCATGCGTGGGACTGTCATATGTTTGAGTAGCGTTGGCTATCACGGCTATCTTGACATTGGAGCGGTTGATGTTGTTAAAATACGCTTTTTGCGTAAGGGCGAACTGCAGCACGCTTATATCGCTCATGCCTCCGGTGATAATGAATGCGTTTATGTTTTTGGCATTGGCGGAGAGCCATTTGGCGTATTTTCGGGTCAGGAAAGCGTTGGTGCTGTTTTTGAAGAAGGTGTTGGATTTCGTGGCGTATTCGCGCAGCGGGGCGATGACCTGCCGTTCGCGCTCAGAGGTGCAGTGCACGGGGTAATCGCTCAGCTCGGGGCTCTGCATCTCGTGTCTGTCGATGAAGAATATTTTATACGAATCGCTGAAATGCTGGTTTACTTTAAGTATCTTCGGCGCGGCCTTTTCGAGCCTGGGCGTGCATATGGCGCCCTCCCTGAAGTACCCGTTGACGGTGTTCATGTTTATTATCACCGCGCTGTCGGAGGGTATGTCGAGCTTCTTTATGTCCGTGACGGAGTCTTTCACGACGCGCTCCATATTGTTTCCGTACAGCAGGGATGTCAGTGCGCCGGCGTTTATTTTCATATCGTTCCCCCTCAGTCTGCTCTGCGCAGCTGCTCGATGACGGAGCGCCTGTCTTTAGCGTTAAATACCGCAGAACCCACTACGGCCATGTCTACTCCGCTGCGGCGAACAAGCGCTATATTTTCGGGCGTTATGCCTCCGTCTGCCTCTATCATTACGTCAAGGCCTCTTCTGCATATCTGTTCTTTCAGTACGGCGGCTTTGTCAAGGCATTCGGGAATCAGCTTCTGCCCGCCGAAGCCCGGCTCCACCGTCATGACAAGCACCATGCCGACCTCGTCTAAGTATTCAAACGCTGCCTGCGCCGGCGTGCCCGGCTTTATGCTTATTGCAGGTACGGCGCCCAGCGCCTTTATCTGCTTGAGGCATTCGTGAGCCTTGTCCGTTGCCTCGATATGTATGGTCAGTATGGACGCGCCCGCTTTTACGAAGCGTTCCGCGTATCTTTCGGGCTTTGTTATCATAAGGTGTACGTCCAGCGGTATATCCGTGGCCCTGCTGAGACTTTCGACCACGGGAATGCCTATGGATATATTGGGCACAAACATCCCGTCCATCACGTCTACGTGCAGGTAATCCGAGCCCGCCACGCTGTCCGTTTCTTCTTTTAACCTCGCAAAGTCGCACCCGAGTATGGATGGCGCTATTTTCATGTCGTTTATCCCTGTCCTTTTTATTTGTATATTCTCTGCACAGTCGCCGCGTCTGTGTCTGTGAGTATCGCGTTTATCATGGGTTCCTCCACGGCCGGTGTATACGGCGAGGAGACGTTGCGGACGAATTTGTCCATTATCTGCCCTTTACGCGCGCCGAGCACCGAGTCCGCGGCGCCGCACATGCCCACGTCCGGGATATATGCCGTGCCGCGGGGCAGTATCCGCTCGTCGGCCGTCTGCACGTGCGTATGCGTGCCGAACACGCAGCTGACCCTGCCGTCCAGCCAGTAGCCCATCGCTTTCTTTTCGCTGGTGGCCTCCGCATGGAAGTCTACGAATATATACTTTGCCTCGACCTGCCTGAGTATCCTGTCCGCCGTACGAAAAGGGTTGTCCGCGCTGTTGTCCATGTATATTTGGCCTATGAGATTGACTACGCACACGTCTCCGAACGGCGTGTCGAACGTCTGCCAGCCTCTCCCCGGCGCGGAGTCGGAAAAGTTCGCGGGGCGCAAAAGATATTCGCAGCTGTCGAAAAAGTCGTAAGACGCCCTTTGTCTGAACGCATGATTGCCCGTAGTTATCGCGTCAGCTCCGCAGTAGCGCAGCCTCTGCGCCTCGTCTTTGGTTATACCGTTGCGCGGGTTGGAGTTTTCCGCGTTTATGATGACAAAATCCGCTTTCAGCTCTCTTATCATCGTCGGCAAAACCCTGCATACGTATTCCACGCCCGTGTCCGACACTACGTCTCCCATGCACAGCGTCCTCACCGCGCAGCCTCCTCTGTTATCTTACTCGGCGCGGCAGGACCGCGTCTGCAAAAAACCGGTTTGCGGCCGTTCGGCCGCGATAGTTACAGTATAGCCGTTTTCGGATAAAATTTCAAGTAGAATCTTAAATTTAATTAAATTATGAAAAAACGTATTGCATTCAGAGCCGAAAAAACTTATAATAGATATGTTAAATAAATGTAAAAAGGTATTGGAGAGTTATATGACGGATTTCTATACCGGCGCGGTTATACTCGCAGCCGGCGCATCCGAAAGGTTCGGGCGCGACAAGATAATGCTGGAGCTTAACGGCAGGCATGTGATAGAATATTCTCTGCTTGCGTTCGAACGCGCCTGCACGGTGGACGAGACGGTAGTGGTGGCCGCTGAGGCGATGGTGCCCTCGGTCAGCCGGCTGGTCAGGGAGCGGGGGTTTGGCAAGGTATCCCGAGTGGTTGCGGGTGCGGACAGCCGCGTGGCTTCCGCCGCCTGCGGGCTGGCCGCGCTGAGCTGCAGGTGCAGGTACATATGCGTCCATGACGGGGCCCGGCCTCTGATAACCCCCGAGGATATAGACAAGGTCAACCGCGCCGCCTATGAATACGGCGCCGTTTTCTGCGGTACGCGCGTGACGGATACCATAAAGAGCGTAGACGAAGACGGAGCTGTGCTCTCCACGCTTGACCGCGGCAGCCTGCGCGCCGCAGCCACGCCCCAGTCGTTTGAAATAGAGCTGTACAGGCGCGCTGTCAGCGCAGCCGACGGCGCGTTTACCGACGACGCTGGTATGGTGGAGGCCCTGGGGGAGAGGGTCAGGTTCGTAGAATGCAGGGCGGATAACTATAAAATAACGCTGCCCGAGGACGTGCAGCGTATATCGAGACTCTTGGAATAAAGGCAGTATGCCGCAGGGAAGGGGTAAATACATATGGACAATGAAATCGTCCGAAATCAGGGTGGGGTAGTTTATCCGAAGAAACTTTTGCTGATACTCAATCCGCACGCGGGACTTATGAGAGGCAAGAAATACCTGTCCGATATCATCGATACGTTCAATGCCGGCGGTTATCTTACCACCGTGTTTGTCACGCGCAAGCGCGGCGACGCCTGCGTATTTGCGTATAACTATGCCTCGGAGTTCGACGTCGTGGCATGTATAGGCGGTGACGGCACGTTCAACGAGCTTATAGACGGCGTTATGCAGAGCGGCACTAAGGTAAAGATAGGGTATATCCCCGCGGGCAGCACGAATGATTTTGCCAGCAGCCTCAATCTGTCCTCCAATCTTGTAAAGGCCGCGCAGGATATCGTCTGCGGCACGGAGCACCTGTTCGACGTCGGGAGGATAAACGGGAGATATTTTTCGTACGTGGCCTCGTTCGGCGCTTTTACGCGTACGTCTTATTCCACTCCGCAGAACCTTAAAAACAGTCTCGGCTACCTGGCCTATATACTCAGCAGCGTTAAGGATTTGCATTCCATAAAGCCCCTGCATATCGTCATGGAGGCCAGCGGGCGCATTTATGATGCGGACTATATTTTCGGCGGCGTATGCAATTCTACGTCTTTAGGCGGCATACTCACTCTTGACAAATCCATGGTCGATATGAACGACGGCCTGTTCGAGGTCATAATGATAAGGATGCCTAAGACGGCTTTGGAACTGACGGATATCATACGCGCGCTGCAGCTTAAAAAATACGACGACTGCCGTTATATAGATTTTGTGAGAGCGTCTGATGTTGTTTTCCGCACGGATTTCGACATGGAGTGGTCCATAGACGGCGAATTTTTTGCGGGCGGCATGAGGACAGAGGTATGCAATGTCCACAGCGCTATCCGCGTCCTGCTCAGCGACGACTCTTCGCGCGCTTAGGACGCGGCCCTGTCCAGGCCGCGCGGCGTCTTTGCCTGAGCAGTCTATGCGCCTGATTGCCTGCAATCGGTTAATGAAAGGGTTTGTTTGTATATGAAAAAATGGTTATCCGAGAACCGCCATGCCTTATGGGCCCTGTGCCTTCCGCTGTACCTTGTATGCTTTTTTCTTACCGAAAAGCTCGTCCCGGAGGGCTCGCAGGTATGGGATCCGACGATACCCGCCGACTACGATATACCGTTTGTGCCTCAGTTCATAATATTTTACTGCGCCTGGTACGTGGGCCTGTTTGCGGTGGGGCTTTGGCTCATGTTTAAGGACGGGCGAGGGTTTAGGAGATTTATGATTTTTATTTTCTCTACTTTCATGCTCAGCCTGATATTCTGCCTGCTTGTCCCCAACGGCATAGAGCTGCGCGAACCTATTACGGGTACGGACATATTCAGCCGCGCGGTCGTGCTGCTGCGGCAGATAGACACTCCCACAAACGTATTTCCCTCCATGCATGTCATAGGATCAGTGGGTATAGTTTTGGGCGTGTTTTATACCGATACGATAAAGTCCGCCTGGCTTAAAGCCGCCTCGGTTATCGTGGCGGTGGGCATATGCGCCTCTACGGTATTTTTGCGCCAGCACGCCCTGCTGGATATAGCCGGCGGCTTGGCGTTTGCACTCGCGGGCTGGGTGTTTGTTTATCTTCTGCCTGACTTGCGCGCAAAGAGGAAAAACACATCTGAAAAATCATTGAAATCAGAGTAGATGATATTTTAATGCATGACTTTGCCTCTTATTTTTGCTTATAAAGCAATATTTCTGCATTAAAGTAAATTTATATTTATTATTTTATCATTATCTTCTTGGTATATGGGATAATGCTTTGATTAATTCGATTAAATGTAAGTTAAAAAAGGCAGACGTCGCCCGTCTCAGGACGGGCGACGTCTGCCTTTAGTGTGGATGGTACTGCCGTCGGGTTGTTTTTCGACGGAGCGCGGTTTCCTATATCCTTCGTGTATAAAGTACAGGGCTTTTTTCTCAGAGGCGGGCTTTAGTGTGAGTGGTGCGCTGTCGGATTATTCAGCGCCGGGCGCGAAGCGTCTATATCCTGCGCGTGTAAAGCACGTGCGGCTCTTTTCTCAGGCGGGCGACGCCTGCCTTTTAGTGTGAATGGTAGTGCAGACGGATTTATTCAGCGACGGGCGCGCGGCGTCTATATCTTACGCGTGTAAAGCACGTGCGGCGCTTTTCTCAGGACGGGCGACGCTTGTCTGTTAGTGTGAATGGTAGTGCAGGCGGATTTATTCAGCGCCGGGCGCGAAGCGTCTATATCCTGCGCGTGTAAAGCACGGGCGGGCTCTTTTCTCAGCGGCACTTTTTCGTCGGATTGTATCGCCGCCGGATTTATTGATGTTCAGGGTATGAAAAGTGCTTTCTGCACGGCGGTGCGGACGGAAACCGCGCATCTTCAGCTTTTGTTAACCGTAAATTTTGAATATCTCTGAGAAGTTGTTTTATAAATACTTAAGTAAAAAGAACAG
>CALXAN010000059.1 GCA_944386305.1 uncultured Clostridia bacterium | reverse complement strand
GCACGTCGTACGTACCCTCAGGATTATCGGACGTGACCTGTCTGTTGCCCCTGACGGACTTCAGAGCGACAAGGAAATTGTCCGCAGTGATATTGTATCTGTCAAGCATTTCCTTGACGGACTTCGTCGCGCGGATGATAAGGCCGAGCATCAAATGCTCCACAGACACATAATCGTCTTTCATCTTGTCCGCCTGCTTTTCAGCCTCGTTTAAAGCAGCCTCCGCAGCGGAAGAAATATACATATTATCAGCGCCCGAACCTCCCACTTTGGGGAACCCGCCGACAGCCCTGCGCACTTCCTCGGCCATTACCTGAGGCGATGAGCCGAGCTTGCGCACAAGCTCACCGATAAGACCGTTTTCCTGCAGCAGCAGAGCCAAAAGTATATGCTCCTGCTCTATCTGCTGATTACCGTATTCTAAAGCAAGGCTTTGAGCGCCGCGTACTGCCTCTGCGCTTTTTTGGGTAAGTCTTTGCAAATTCATATAAATATCACACCTTTCGATATATTCTCATGCACGGCAAAGAAAAAAATTTAAAGAGACTCATATAATCCTGCCGCTCGCGTGCAGATAATCCCGGTATATGGCGTCTATGCGCTCTGCTGCCCCCATTCGGGAATCGGTGTCATAGAAAAAACTTTTGAGCGCCGAATCAAAGGCGCTGACGTAATCCGCTATTATATCACCCAAATCGACGGCTGACAAAGACTGCAGCTCCTCCGGCGGCAGCCGCAAATTGAGCTTTCGTATTAACTTTCCTCCGTCTATGGAATAGTCGCAGTCTCCGATATAGTGTCTTTCCGTCTCCTCCCACAGCTTGTAGAACTGCATCATATACAGCAGCAGCGTGCTGTTCTGACTGCGCAGGGTCACGCGCAGCTCACCCACAGCGCCTGAAATATCCCTATACAGCTCTACCGCATACCTTACTGTAGGATTATACTTATAGGCGAGAGGTGAACCGAAAGACATCATCGTATCCGAGGGCGGCGCCAGCCTAAATACGTCGCGACCGTCAAAAACAGACCTGATACGGTCAAAAACTTCCTTTATACGCTTCTCCGGCGTGGTATAAGATACATATTCCGCCAATATCTGATTTATCATATTCGAGCGATTCGTGTTTAAATTATACGCCAGTCTGTCAATTTCAGAAATAACGTCATCAGACAGTACGACGGAATACACGCTTTTACTCATCTGTCATACCTCCTTTTTTATCCTGCAGAAATTATAACATTGATTTATTAATTTGTCAATAGGTTTATATAAATTAATTTACGATTTTTAAAAATAAAATGGGAACCTACATTCAAAAATAAGCTTACACCGTAAAACACGTAAGTGTCAAAGGATACAGAGTATTTGACAAACAGGATGAATATATCAGAAGCAAACGGCAAAAAAATAACAAAAAATCTCACGCTGCAGGACGCGGAAACAACAGACAAACGGCGGCAGAATCTGCCGCCGTTATTACAATACTATCTTTTATTTTTCGCCCTCATACCGTCTGACAAACACGCTTAAAAACGAAAACGGTATATAGATTAATTTTTCTTTTCTTATCCCCAGCAATTTCCGTCAAGAGATATTTTCTCACGATGGCCCCCAAATTGTCCCCTACTGAATCATCTCCGAAATGTATTTCTTTTTTTACCACCTGCGCTATACGAGCGACATTCCAAATTACGCTTCCCTCAACCTCGCTTATTATCTCCGTCCTTGAGATAAGACTTGTTTTACTTCCTCTTTTATAAAATAAGGGAGTTTTCCATCTCAAACTGCGTTAACTCAATAAACGAATTTCTTTAGCATAAGTAATAAAATCCTCAAATTTACCAACGCCTTCAGGATAGTAATAGTAAGTCAATTTAGAGAATTTTATAAAATTATCCTTTATAAACAGCTCTTATTACTCAGCCGAACTTGACATCATAGCGTTCAGAGCGCTTTGAGCTTGAGAAAAGTCGGCCAGGTTTTGCAGATAACAGCACACATAATTATGCCGATATCCGCGATAATTATAGCTGGTTCCGATTAAAATTATAGTCCCCGTACCGTTTCTGTTCATACAAATCTGCATTGATGACAGCATGTCGGCAGTAAAAAATTTGACTTCTTTCCCTTCTCGAATCAGCAGGCGCTTATCGGTCACGACATAAAAGATTTTGCCCTTGAGTTTCAGAGTCATTATCGGCTTATAAATAACTATGGACAATATAAACAGTATTAACAGGATCAAATCTATAAACAGAACATCCCGAACATTCAAAAAATCCCATATTTCCAATAAAATAAAGCCTCCGTAGAACGATAATGTCAACAGCAAAAACAATAAAAACCAAATAATCCAAAACAAAATCGGTATCCGTACTTTTATCTTAAGGCTACCGGGACTGGGGACACCGCACCACAGTACAGTCTCTCCCGGATTAAGATATGGTTTAAAAAAGGCGTACACATCATTTTGAATCATTATCAATTCCACCTTTTAAGGATAATATATAAAACATTCTATAGTTGTATCCTTATAAAGTCAATACTCCATGCGCCAAATGTACGGAAATAAAAAAGCAGAGACTGATAAATCTCTGCTCAAAAAGCGGGCGGCATGTCGTCGGCTTTTCTTTTATTATACATTTGCATTGCAGGACATCATGGTAGTCAGGGCGCTTTGCGCTTGAGAAACATCGGCCAAATTTTGCAGAGAGCAAACATAATTATGCCGATATCCGCGCGAATTACTATTGCTTCCGACCAAAAGTACAGTCCCCGTGCCGTTCCTGTTCATACAAATCTGCATTGTAGACAGCATATCGGCGGTAAAAATCTTAATGTCTTCCCCCTCCCGGATCAGCAGGCGCTTATCGGTCACGACATAAAAGATTTTGTCCTTGAGTTTAAAAATCTTTATTGATTTATATATAACTATGGGCAGTATCAGCAGCATAAACAGGGCTATATCTATAAGCAGAATTTCCCAAACATCCAAAAAGGACCATATTCCCGATAAAATAGAATCTCCAAATATAAAAAAAATTAACAAGCAACATACTAAAACGAAAATGATCCAAAACAAAATCGGTGTCCGCACTTTTATCTTTAGGTTACCGGGACTGGGGACGCCGCACCACAGTACAGTCTCTTCTGGATTCAGATATGGCTCAAAAAAAGCATACACGTCATTTTGAATCATTATTAATTCCACCTGTTTTAAGGAGATTATATAAATATTATATAGATTTATTCTTATGAAGTCAATACTTTATGCTCCAAATATGCTGATTAAAAAATCAAAGATATAAATCTATGAAAAGCGAGCGATATATCGCTCGCTTTTCTTTTATTATTCATTTGCATTGCCGGAAAGCATGGTGGTCAAAGCGCTTTGCGCCTGAGCGACGTCAGGAAGATTCTGCAGAGAGCAAATACAATTATACTGATTTCCTCTTCGATAAGTATAATAACTACTTTCAAAAAAAATTGTCCCCGTGCCGTTCCTGTTCATACGGATCTGCATAGGCGGCAGCATATCGGCGGTAAAAATCTTAATTTCTTCCCCTTCCCGGATCAGCAGGCGCTGATCGGTTACGGCGTAAAAGATTTTTCCTTTAAGCTTTGCGTTTCGTAACGGCTTGCCCAAGACTATTGAAAGTCCTATTGCCAAAAACGGCAGACCAAACAAAATCATAATGATTTGGCCGCTCCAAATGGCTGCGCCCTCCCATAAAAGAGTAAATCCTATCCATATAATGGAAAACATTACGGGAACCCGACCGTAAGAATTGAGCCTGCCCGCACCCGGCGCTCCGCACCACAGCAAGAGTTCGTTCGGCTGCAAATATGATTTAAAAAAGTTGTAGGCTTCATTGTACTCCATAGTAAAACACCCTTAAGAAAATAAAATATTCCATAATAATTCTATTTTATAAGACTATCCATAATGAATTTTTTTTCGTAAATCAAAGTATTAAATTATCCTATCTAAACCATAAGGAAATACGGCACAGTCAAACAGAACCATGCCGTATATAAATCCATACATAACGCTGCGTTATGCTACGCCAGCAATATTATCAGCTGAGATACCAGCACTACAGCGACAAGCGCCACCGGATAAGTAGCCGCATAAGAGTTTGCTACGTCTTCTGTGCCGGAAACATTGATAAGAGTTCCGAGCGCAGGGGTCGAGGTCATACCGCCCGTTATCGAGCCGAGATTATTGAGCAGGCTGAGCTTGAGCACATATTTGGCAAAGATAAAGCCTATAATCATGGGGATTATGGTCATCAAAATGCCGTATACGAAATATATAGCCTCAAAATATTCCACAAAGCTGGCGCCGCCTGCCACGCCCGCACCTATAAGGAAAAGCATGAGTCCGAGCTCTCTGAAGACTTTCAAAGTAGAAGCTTCGGGAGTGATGCTTATACGTCCTATCCTCGAGAAATGCCCGAATATCAACGATACCAGCAGGCACCCGCCCGTAGTAGTAAGCGAGAAATTACCGAACTTTATAGAACCTACAAGTACGCCCAGGATAACGGCAACTGCAAACGGCATTATGCCGAACTCATCCATGGCTATAAGCTTGGAAACCTTGGCGCCGGATTTTTTTGAAGGCGCGACTTTTATAAGTTCACGTTCCTTTGCCATATCCGCTTTAACAAACTTCGGAACAAGCTGCACGAACAGAACGACTCCGATAACGCCGAACAGATAGGCTATGCCGTGGCCCACTGACACTATATTCTCCAAATTCGCGCTGCCTACAGTCTCCTTAGCGGCCGAAAACGCCGGAGTAGAAGTAAGAGAACCTGACATAAGACCTACTAACATGGCCGTATGCTCTTCCGCGGAAAGATCGCTGAAGTTTCTGCCGATCACGTCGCATGCCACGCAGGTCAGTCCGCCCGCAATGATTATAATGAGTCCGAGCAGGACGTAGGACTTAAAGTTTTTCTTAAAGTTGCCCACAAAGCTCGGGCCTGCTATAAAACCGACGGCGGTGACGAAGAACATCAGTCCGAGGTTTTCGATAGACTTGAGCGCATCCGAAACAAAAGTCTCGCCGCCCGCCATAAGCTGGCCGCCGAGGCTGTCGTAGAAAAAGCAGCCAAACAGCAGCGCGACTATAAACACGCCTGCCGTACCGAGCGAAACGCCCTTAATCGTTATGCGTCCCAACGCATATCCGACGGCCGCTATTGCGAAAACGCAAAAAACAAAAAACGTGACGCCTGAGACAGACCAATACCCGGGGATAATTGTCATAATAAATTTTCCTCCCAACTAATCGCTGACCGAAAAAATTCCGCCGCACACAGACATACCGCAAACACAGAACGTCGGAACATGCGGTCGGACAAGGCCGTAAACATGCCGAAATTCCCGCCGGCGGCATTACATACAACAGCGCCGGCAGGGAATTTCGATTTAAACGGCAGATGAACGGCCGTTAAAAATTCTTAGCTTCAAACCTGGGGTTTCCGTGAGTGTATACAGGCAGCAGCTTCGGCGAAACGAGTTCAGTCTCTATACCTGCTTCAGCAAGTTCTTTTTCAAAGGCTGAGACATGATCGAGCGTAAGTTTTCCGACATTGACGTCTTTAGACTTAGCGGAAGCGTGTTTTCCTGCATTGCGGCCGAATACAATGACATCGAGCAGAGAGTTGCCCATAAGTCTGTTCCTGCCGTGGATACCGCCTACGGCCTCGCCGGCGACGAACAGATTTTCAACTCCCGACATACCGTCGGCCGATATATCTACGCCGCCGTTCTGGTAATGCAGCGTGGGATATACAAGTATGGGTTCCTTACGGATATCGATGCCGTATTTGGCAAACATTCTCATCATAGCGGGTATGCGCTTTTCTATCGTACCCTCGCCGTTCTTGAGCTCTATCATCGGAGTGTCGAGCCATACGCCGATACCGTCTGCGGTATGCACACCGTTGCCGCGGGAGGAGCACTCGCGGATAATGGAGGCCGCGGCTACGTCGCGGGTCTCAAGCGGATGCATAAACACCTCGCCGTTGACATTGACCAGCTTTGCGCCCAAAGACCTGACTTTTTCGGTAACAAGCGCGCCGAATATCTGTTCGGGATATGCAGCGCCCGTGGGGTGATACTGCAAAGAATCGGGGTACAGCAGCTTCGCGCCCGCTCTGTATGCAAGCACAAGGCCGTCTGCCGTAGCGCCGTAGTGGTTAGACGTCGGGAAGCCCTGATAATGCATGCGCCCAGCTCCGCCTGTGGCTATAATAACGGTCTTTGCCCTGGCGACGAGGATTTCCTTAGTCTCCATATTGAGCAAAACCGCGCCTGCGGCCGCGCCCTTATCGTCTTTAATTATCTCTATGGCGGCGGTAAAATCAACTACGGGGATATTTCTGTTGAGCACCTCGTCCCTGAGAGTTCTCATAATCTCCGCGCCGGAATAGTCTTTCGCGGCGTGCATTCTCTTGCGGGATGTTCCGCCTCCGTGCGTTGTTATCATCGTACCGTCGGACGACTTGTCGAACTCAACGCCCAAATTATTGAGCCACTGAATGGCTTCGGGAGCCTCGCAGACAAGTTTGGAAAGCAGCTCGGGCTTGGCGGCAAAATGTCCGCCGCCGAATGCGTCGACATAATGTATGGCGGGCGAGTCGTTGGGTTTATCCGCAGCCTGAATGCCGCCCTCAGCCATCATGGTGTTGGCGTCGCCCATGCGCAGTTTGGTGGCTATCATTACTTTTGCGCCGTTGTTATCGGCCTCTATTGCAGCCGAAGTACCTGCGCCGCCGCCGCCTATTATGAGCACGTCCACATCGTAATCGGGATTGGACAAATCTATACTCTTGCCCGAAATGCGGCTGTGGGCCTGCAGAACGGCAGCCAGCTCATGGGGGACCTTTTCGCCTTTATTCGGGCCCATTTTGAGCAATTCGAACTCCTTGCTCTTATAGTCGGGGTGGTATTCCTCAAGCAGCTTATCCTTCTCCTCAGCCGTCATCCGCCTGGGCTCAAGAGCCGTATTTGCGGCACGCGCGGCTTCGACCTTATTTATGGATTCGGTCATTTCCTGTGTATATCCCATTGCTGCAAGCCTCCTTATTTCTCAATCTCTCTTGTATTATACAGCTCTTTGAGCTCCTCCAAAGGCTTATTCATCAGGCTCTCTATAAGCTCTTTGAAATCGCCCCTGGATATCTGCTCTACCCTGTCCTCAAGGTGCTGGCTCTTCGGCGCAATGTATTTACCGTTCAAACGCCTCGCAAGCATAGCTACCTGAGGATGAGAGATCCCGGCCGGGCAGCGGGAGGAACATACTCCGCACATAACGCAGTCAAAGGATTCCTCGGCGCACTTCTCGTATTCTCCCCTCTGCGCGTAAGCTATGTACTGCATGACATTGAGTCCCTGGGTACAGCTCTTGGTGCAGGCGTTGCAGCCTATGCAGCTGTATATCTCCGGGTAAAGCTGCATCATTATCTGCTCGGTAGGTTTGATTTTTTCGATATCGTACAGCTTCTTTTCCAGCGGGAAGAAAGGCAGCATCGCGATATACATGTTGTCTTCGACTTTGGTTTGGCAGGCAAGACAAGCATGGAGCTCGGGATCGCCCTTGACCCTGTATATTGTAGCGCATGCTCCGCAGAAGCCGTTGCGGCAGCCGCAGCCCCTTATCAGCTGATAACCGGCATACTCGACTGCGCCCATAATGGTGAGGTTGGAGGGCACTTCATATTTTTTGCCCGCAAGAAACACATTTACCATTTGTTCCATACTACTGTTCCTCTTTCATTAATATTCATCAGGCAACTCATCCAGCTCGTCGCAGCGGAAGACCGGGCCGTCCTTGCAGACATATTTAGACCCGATATTGCAGCGACCGCACTTGCCTATTCCGCACTTCATTCTCAGCTCCATTGTGGTAAAGACCTGAGTCTTGCTGAAGCCCTGCTCCTGCAGCCCCGCGAGAGTGAACTTTATCATTATCGGAGGACCGCACAGCACAACGGTCTTGGACGTGTCAAAGTTGAGCTCCTTGACATAATTGGGCACAAAGCCTACATGTCCGTCCCAGCCCTGCTGCTCTCTGTCTATGGTAAGATAGACGTTAAAACCGTCCTCGTTCATCCATTCGTCAATTATTTCCTTGTAATCGACAAGGTCGTCGGCGCTCCTGGAGCCGTACACTATATCTACCGAACCGTAACGATCCCTGTAATGTCTGACATAGTTTATAACACTGCGCAGCGGAGCCAGTCCTATACCTCCGGCGATGAACAGCAGATCCTTGCCCAAAAACGCCGTGTCTACAGGGAAACCGTTGCCGTAAGGGCCGCGGATGGTTATCTGCTGACCCACATCGAGCTGGTGCAGCCAGTCGGTCAGGCAGCCGCACTTCTTTATACTAAACTCCATGTACTCCTCATTGGTAGGAGAGGACGTTATGGAAAACATCGCCTCGCCTACTCCCGGGATGGACAACATGGCGCACTGCCCCGGCTTATGCTCAAAAA
Source organism: uncultured Clostridia bacterium (assembly GCA_944386305.1). Lineage (GTDB taxonomy): Bacteria > Bacillota > Clostridia > Oscillospirales > UBA644 > CALXAN01. The sequence goes on along the minus strand of CALXAN010000059.1, from coordinate 17,446 downwards.
CCTTGCCGCCCTGCAAAGAATTGACCCTGAAAGTCTTGACGTCGGGAGTGTCCTGTCTGATATCGGTTATTACGCCCACATGGGGTATAAGTTCGTTATTCATTTCTTTTCGCCTCCCAACGTTTTGATAACCTTTACTATATTCATGGAAACGGGGCACTTGGCCACGCAGCGTCCGCAGCCGACGCAGCCGTAGATATCGTCGTTGTTCATGGGATAATAGACGAGCTTATGCATGAATCTCTGTCTGAACCGCTCCACCTGCGAGGGCCTGGGCTGACCGCCGGCCGTCTTGGTAAAATCGGAAAACATGCAGGAATCCCATGTGCGGTACCTCTGTATCCCGCTGCCTGTGTCGAAATCCTTGATATCGTAGCACTGGCAGGTCGGACATACATAAGTGCACGTGCCGCAGCCGAGACAGGATTCGGACAGGGATTTCCATGCCGGATCATGGAAGATATCCAGCATATTGTCTCCCTTGAACCTATCAAGATTAAGCTCCGCAAACGGGAGTTTGCCCAATATATCTCTGACAGACTGTTTTGCCGCCTCAAGCTTTTCGACATCGGAGGCCTCCTCAAGCAGCTGAGACAGCCTTGAGACAAACGTCTCGCCTTTTTCGGTATTTGGCCTTACATAAAGCTCTCCGTCCACAATCCAGGCCGAAGCGTCCCCTGCCGGGTCGGCGGCGTCTATGCCGAAGTTACGGCAGAAACACGTCTCTTCAGGCTCATTGCAGGCCAGCGTGACGACAGTCGCATTGTCCCTGCGCGTCTTATAATAAGTATCCACGGGATCGGAAAGGAACACCCTGTCGAGTATATCGAAGCTTCTCGCGTCGCAGGCTCTTACGCCGAATATCACAAACGGGAACGCAGTCTCGGAATTGTCGATAACGCTTATATTCTTGCCCTCGGTCTTAAAAGCGACAAGATTCTCGCTCTGAGGCAGGAACACGCCCTTGGCGGACTTAAGGGTATTGAGACAATCGAGCCTTACGCAGGAACTCTCGTCCCATTTGCGAAATTCAACGGCGCCGGCCTGCTCTATGGGGAGATAAAGCGCTTTTTCAGAAGCTATAAGAGCGTAAAGCTCCGGAAGCTTTTCAACTTTCATCTTATAATACATCAGTTGCTGCCTCCCCTATCCGATATCAGCGACGGTTCGGCGTCGCCGGTCCTGTAATCGGTAAGCGGACCTTTCGTCTCAGTATCCGCGCCGGCCTTAAACTCGCCGTACAGTTCGTCGATATCCTTTATAAATTTGCGATTCAGCAGATGAAGCGGTATATGCTGAGGACATACCCTGGAGCATTCGCCGCAGTCGGTACATCTGCCGGCCACGTGGAATGCGCGTATGATATGGAACATGTTCTCTTCGAACGTATCCACATTCGCCTTGGCCGCGACCCCTGAATCTTCATTATCGAACACGCACTTTATACAATTGCAGGCGGGGCATACGTTACGGCAGGCGTTGCACCTTATGCACTTGGACAATTCACTGCGCCAGAACTCGAACCGCTCATCGGGGGTCATGGCCTCGAGCTTCCTCACATCCTCGAAACGGTCTTTCACCGTCGTATCGACCCGATTCTGCGCAAGGATGAACTCGTCGCCTGAGACATGATCCTTGCCCTTGCAGCACAGGCATCTCTCGAGCAGAACGTCCTGACGGTTAAACTTCTTGTCCCCGTACAGAGTATGTACAATAACCTCAGAGCCGTTTTCCTCTATGGACTGTATGGCCTTTACTCCGGCCGCCTTTATCTTGTCGATATCGAGTTTGCCGTCGCAGTCTATGCCGATGGCATAGATATTGTCGCGCTTTATCCTGTGCTCTTTTACAAGCTGGTTAAAGCTGTAGGAATCGCAGGGCTTAAGCAGGACTGCAATCTTGCCGTCCTCCCTGCTCTCGCGTATGAGATACTTGCTGAGATTGGCGGCGCAGAAGCCGTCGTACACGAACTCTTCGAGTTCTTCGGCGGACTCAAATACGGAGGGGATCCTGTCGTATTCGGTTTCGCCCTTTTTCCATCCGAGAACCCTGTTGACAGAACCGTCAGCAAACAATTTCTCGGCTTTTTCTTTTATTAATCCAAAGATTTCTTGCATCTGAGATCCTCCAACTTCTTGTTCTCGCCCAGCTCGGTGATATGCTTCGCGAAGTCGTTCATTACCTCCGAAAACCTTACGCCCTCGGCGGCGGAGACCCACTCCACGCGCGTACGCTTGCGTTCGATGCCGAGATAGTCGAGCATACTAAATAAGAGCGTCATCCTTCTCCTGGCATAATAGTTGCCAGTGGTATAATGGCAGTCTCCCGGATGGCAGCCGCATATTATCACTCCGTCTGCTCCGCGCTGAAATGCACGAAGTATAAACAACGGATTGACACGGCATGAGCATGGGACTCTGATTATTTTGACATCGGCGGGATAGGACAGCCTGCTCGTTCCCGCCAAATCTGCGCCAGCGTAGCTGCACCAGTTGCAGCAGAAGGCGACGATCAAGGGTTTAAATTCACCGTTTTCCGTAGTCTTTACCGGCATATCGCATCTACCTCCGCCATGATCTGTTTTGTAGAGAAGCCCTTAAGGTCCATAGCTCCGGACGGGCAGGCGACCGTACAGGCGCCGCAGCCCTGGCACACAGCCTCGTTGACCTGAGCAACTCTCCTGATTTCGCTTCTCTTGGGACCGGGAATCCTAAACTCGCGGTCCTCGTATGTGATTGCGCCGTAAGGACAGACGTTCTGACATACCGAGCAGCCGCTGCACAGACTCTCGTCGGCGCGAGCTACGCACGGGTTGCTCAGAAGTTTATCCTTGGCCAGCAGGCCTATGACCTTGGCCGCGCAGGCAGAAGCCTGGGCTACGGTCTCGGGGATATCCTTCGGGCCCTGGCATACGCCCGAAAGGAACACGCCGGCGGTCGGGCTCTCCACAGGACGGAGCTTGGGATGCGCCTCGGTAAAGAAATCGTTTGTATCTATGCTGGCAGTGAGCATCGTAGCAACGCTCCTGGCAGTGGGATCAGGCTCTATGGCTGCGGCGAGAACGACCATATCCGCGTCTATTTTTACCTGTTCGTTGGATATAAGGTCCGAACCCTGGACAAGCAGCTTACCGTCGTGAGGAATTACTTTGCCGACCATACCCTTGATATAGTCCACGCCGTATTGTTCGACAGCTCTGCGATAGAACTCATCGAAGTTCTTGCCGGGCGTACGAACATCGATATAGAATACGTGAACGTCGGTGTCGGGGTATTTTTCACGTATAAGCATGGCATGCTTGGCTGTATACATACAGCATATTTTGGAGCAGTACGATTTTCCGCGAGCGTCGTCGCAGCGTGAGCCTACGCACTGGATAAATACTATGGTATGAGGATGAGTACCGTCAGAAGGTCTGAGCAGCGTGCCCTGAGTGGGGCCTGCAGCGTTCATGAGACGCTCAAGCTCAAGAGACGTCACGACGTCGGGGCTCTGAGAGTAAGCGTATTCGTCGTATTTATCAAGTTTAATGGGATTAAAGCCCGTAGCGACGACTATCGCGCCGTATTCGCGCTCGATTATCTCGTCCTGCTGGTCGTATTTTATCGCGCCTGCGCTGCACACCTTCTCGCACAGACCGCACTTGCCGGTCTTCTTTTTAATGCATGCCTCGGCGTCTATGACGGCCACCTTCGGCACAGCCTGGGCAAACGGGATATATATAGCCGGACGGTTGTCAAGGCCGAGGTTGAACTCGTTTTTATTCTTTTTGGACGGGCATTTAGAAGTGCAGTCGCCGCAGCCCGTGCAGAGATTTTCATCTACGAAACGGGCCTTTTTGCGTATCTTGGCCTTAAAGCTGCCCACGAATCCCTTAACCTCTTCGACCTGGCTGTAAGAGAAAATTTTAATCTTTTCATTTTGAGCAGCGTCCACCATTTTGGGCGTAAGGATACATGCCGCGCAGTCAAGAGTCGGGAAAGTTTTGTCTATCTGAGTCATCTTGCCGCCGATTGTCGGCTGCTTTTCGACTATATCGACCTCATATCCGGCCTCCGCAATATCGAGCGCGGACTGGATGCCGGCGATACCTCCGCCGATAACGAGCGCCCTCTTGGTCACGGCACTTTCGCCCGCGGTAAGAGGTTTGTTAAGCATAACCTTTGCAATAGCTGTTCTTGCGAGGATTATGGCCTTTTCGGTACCTTCCTTGATATCCTTATGTATCCAGGAGCACTGCTCGCGGATATTGGCTATTTCGAGCATGTAGGGGTTAAGTCCCGCGGCCTGAACGGTCTTTCTGAACGTAGCCTCATGCATGCGGGGAGAACAGGAACAGATCACCACTCCGGTAAGGGCGTTGTCCTTTATCGCCTGACGGATCAGGGCCTGACCTGCCTCGGAACACATATACTGATAATCGGTGGCGAACACAACGCCGGGCTCTTTCCGAGCCGCCTCGGCCACAGCCTTGACGTCTACGGTAGCGGCGATATTTGTTCCGCACCAACATACAAACACACCTATTCTATGCATCTTATCACTTCCATTCCTGTTGCTGTTATTTGCTGTACTTTCTAAACGCGCTCACGATCGCCTGCTGAGGGAGCTTGTCGTCGAGCAGCTCGGGGATCGCGTCGGACTTGAGGTGATTGCAGCCCTGTCTGCGTATAAGCTCCAGCCGTACCGCCTCTATAATCTTGGCAGGTTCAACGCTTCTCGGACAACGCTCTATACATGCAAAACACGACAGGCAGGTCCATATCGACTTGGATTGGAGCAGTTCGTTTATTCTGCCCTTCTGCACCATTGAAACAAACTGATGCGGATGATAATCCATATCCTCATATGCTGGACAGGTACCGGAGCACTTGCCGCACTTCATACATTTAAGGGGATTGACTCCGCTGCGCCTTATTATGTCGTTTGCCATTTCTTTTTCAGTCTGCATAACGTTCACCTCCCCTATTTTACGCCGAGAGCTTCGGCAAGCAGTTCGGTAAAATATATTATCGGCAGCTTCTGCGACTCGTCGCAGTTCGCGTCAAGGTTATACATGCACAGAGGACATGCGGTAATGATGCAGTCCGCGCCCGCAGCCTTGGCTGAGGAGACGACGGAAGTGGCCCTGCGCTGAGCCGTAGGCCTGTTTTCGAGCGTCACGTATCCGCCGCAGCACTCGTTGCGGTTAGCATACAGGACAGGAGTGGCGCCCATAGCCTTGATAAGGTCCTCCATTATTGACGGATTTTCGGCATCGTCGAACTGCATGACCGAACCGGGTCTGAGCAGCAGGCATCCGTAATACGCCGCTATCTTCTTGCCCTTGAGAGGATTAACGACCTTCTTTGCCAGTTCGTCGAATCCGACGTAATCTCTGAGAACCTCCAAATAATGAACCACTTTTGTCTCGCCCGAATATTCGAGCTCGGGCTTTATGTAGTTGTTAACCTTCATCCTTATGTCTGTATCGGTAGCCATATCGTTGTTCACGCGCTTAATGACGTGATGACATGCCGAGCAGAGCGTCATAAGATCGTGACCTGCATCCCTGGCGCTCATAAGCGCGCGCACGGAAGACAGCTTGGTAGCTATCTCGTCCTTGGCCTGCGGATATACTGCGCCGCAGCACTGCCATTCCGCAAGTTCCTGCATGTCAATGCCCAAAGCCTGCGCGGATCTGCGTGCATACATGTCCAAATCTTTAGCCTTTGTCTTGAGTGTACATCCGGGATAATAACTAAAAGTCATTGTTCGCTTTTCCTTCCGTTTAGAGTTTTTATGCCATATATACTGTCTGTCAGCAGGACCGGGCGGACGAATATCAAACCATCTGCTCGGGATGGAACACCTCGTCGAACTGCTCGGCAGTCAAAAACCCGAGCTGTACGCACGCCTCTTTAAGGGAGATGTTCTCCTTATAAGCTTTTTTGGCAGTCTTGGCGGCGTTGTCGTAACCTATATAAGGATTGAGCGCCGTGACCAGCATGAGGGAGTTCATAAGATTGTGATGCATCTTGTCTCTGTTGGCGACGATGCCGGTTACGCAGTTGTCGTTAAAGGATATTATGCCGTCGCTGAGCAGTCTGACGGACTGCAGAAAATTATATATGCATACGGGCATGAACACGTTGAGCTCAAAATTGCCCTGAGATGCGGCCATACCCACCGCCACGTCGTTTGCCATAACCTGTACGGCCACCATCGTCATGGATTCGCACTGCGTAGGATTGACCTTGCCGGGCATAATGGAAGAACCGGGTTCGTTCTCAGGTATGCGTATCTCGCCCAAACCGTCGCGGGGACCGCTGGCAAGCCATCTGATATCGTTCGCGATTTTCATTAAATTGGCCGCAAGCGCTTTCAGCGCGCCGTGAGCGAATACAAGGTCGTCCTTGGACGTAAGGGCGTGAAACTTATTCTCAGCAGTTACAAACTGCTTGCCCGTTATTTGACTGACGGCCTCTGCGACCTTGACGTCGAAACCCTTGGGGCAATTCAAACCCGTGCCTACTGCCGTGCCGCCGAGCGCAAGCTCCTTGGGCCCGCCGAGCGACAGCTGGAGCTGAGCCTTGGTCTTTTCTATCATATTGCGCCAGCCGCTGATTTCCTGGGAAAATTTTATGGGTGTGGCGTCCTGCAGATGCGTGCGCCCGCTCTTGACTACGCCCTCGTTCTCCGTCTCAAGGCGCTTAAAGGTCGCTATGATCTTGTCCATGGCAGGGAAAAGGCTGTCTTCTATGGACAGCACTGCGGCTATATGCATGGCGGTCGGGAAAGTATCGTTGGAAGACTGAGACATATTTATGTCATCGTTGGGATGCAGCAGCTTCCTGCCGGCAATCTCGTTTCCGCGGTTGGCGATGACTTCATTGGCATTCATATTCGACTGCGTACCCGAACCAGTCTGCCATACCACAAGCGGGAAATGCTCGTTGAGCTTGCCGCTTGCGACCTCGTCGCAGGCCTTGCATATGACGTCGAATTTCTCATCAGTCATTTTTTCGGGCTTGAGCTGATGGTTTGCCATAGCCGCGGCCTTCTTGAGGATACCGAAGGCATGAGTAATCTCGCGGGGCATAATTTCCCCGCCTATTCTGAAATTCTGATAGCTGCGTTGCGTCTGAGCGCCCCAGTATTTGTCGGCAGGGACCTGCATAGGACCCATGGAGTCTGTTTCTGTACGATATTCCATAGCTTGATGTCCTCTCCTCTTATATAATAAAATTGCAATATCTATTTTATTCCGATATCATCCGTTAGCTGCGTTGGACATATTTTTGAGATGCCTGGACAGCACCGCAAGCGACGCGGCAAGGTTTTCGTTCTGGATAAGTATACCGTCGGGCACTTTAAGCTTAACCGGGGCAAAGTTCCATATCGCTTTAACCCCGCCGCGTATCAGCTCGCTGCACACATCCTGAGCGACGTCTGCAGGCACGGTAATAATACCTATGTGTACGCTGTTGTTGCGGCAGAAATCCTCCAAGCTCGAAGCATCGAGAACTTCACGTCCGCCGATCACCCTGCCGCATACCGACGCGGAACTGTCGAAAGCGGCGACTATATTCATCCCGTATTCAGAAAAACCCTTGTATGACAGCAGCGCCGTACCCAGGCTTCCAGCACCGACCAACACAGCGTCTACGCGGCTGTTGTAGCCGAGAAGCTCCTCTATGCCGGATATCAGCTCACGGACGTTGAATCCCGACCCGGGCTTGCCCTTAGAAGAACATACCGCCGCTAAATCCTTGCGTACCTGAACACTGTTAAGCCTCAGAGCCTCGCCTATCGCAGTAGACGAAACGGACGACGCGCCCGAAGCCTCAGCGTCCCTCAGATACCTGAGATAATACGGCATCCTCATCATAGCCTGCTTGGATATATCCGTACCAGCCATGATATGGCCTCCTTGTCTTTATACTCTGACCGCACCTAACCATAATCTATCGATATGCGGATATCGATATTATAATACCGAGGTCGCGGTTTGTCAATAAAATATTTTATCTTTTTCTCAAAAAAAATTTATTAAAGCAAACTTTTTTTCCTGCGCACAGCCTGTTATGAAAAATTTTTGAATAAAATGCAAACTTATTCAAACAGAGTCCACGGAAAAACACCGGGAGTATCGCAAGTCACGGTAACGGCCTGGCCGTCCGACGGCCTGCGAAACGTAAGTCTGCAGGACCACAGCGCTACATTCCGTCCCGAGCAGCCTCCGTATCGGCGGTCTCCGAACAGCGGAACATGCCTGTGAGAAAACTGAACTCTGATCTGATGGGTCCGGCCCGTATACAGCCGTATCTTTACGACGGACAGAGTACCGCACTCGCTGTCAGACGAAGCCAAAGTGCAGTAATCGAGCCGCGCGTCCTTTACTCCCCTGCGCATCCTGTCTACAACAAACGATTTGCCCTTTTTTCTGTCAAAGAACAGCAAATCGCGCATCGACCCCTCGGCTGGATCGGGCACGCCGCAGACCACGGCCAAATACTCCTTGCCAAAGCCCTCGCCGAGCTTTATCTGTTCGCTCAAATATGCAGCGGCGCCCGGATTGAGCGCTACGACCATAGCGCCGCCGGTACAGGCGTCGAGTCTATGTACGGCGTATGCATTGCAGCCGCATAAGCGGCAAACGGAGGAAAGGACGTCCTGACCGCCGGCCGAGGCGGCCGGCTGAGAGAGCATGCCCGCGGGCTTGGACACCGCGACCACATCGCCGTCTCTGTACAGTATATCCATATCCACACCAACGTCCTATATCTGCATATCCAAACAATTATAGCACAATTCGACGACGTTTTCAAGCATATTGAACTATTTATCCAAATATGTTAAAATAAAAGAAAAATGCAGATTTTTACGCAAAAAGGGCATAATTCGCAAATACTTCAAGCACGATACGAAAATAAAGAAAGATATTTGCATCACAGCTGCAGGCGTACCGTTCGGTCAAAACAATATAAGGAGGCGGAAAACGATGACGGAAAGAGAAAAATGCGACGCAGGGAGGCTGTATTATACAGGTTTGCCGCAGAGAGAACAGCTGCATGAAAAATGCGCGGATCTGTGCCATGAATACAACCTGCTCAAACCGTCGCAGAAATCGGACAGAGAAAAACTGCTCAGAAAAATATTCGGCAAAGTAGGCGCAAATCCGTACGTAGAACCGACGCTGAGCTGCGGATTCGGATTCAATATAGAAGTCGGAGACAATTTCTTTGCAAACAACAACTGCGTATTCGTCGATCCGGGAAAAATAATATTCGGAGACAACGTATGCATCGCGCCCTGCTGCGGATTTTATACCGCAGGCCACCCGATTGACGCGGCGCTGAGGGCGCAGGGCTACGAATACGCATACCCCATACATGTCGGCAGCGACGTTTGGATAGGCGGACATACGGTAGTACTGCCGGGAGTCAATATCGGAAACAACGTCGTGATAGGCGCGGGCAGCGTAGTGACGTCCGATATACCCGACGGGGTCGTCGCCTACGGAAACCCGTGCAGAGTCGCGCGGCTCATAACGGAGGCAGACAGGCACGCCTACGACTCGGACCTCTAATAGGCGCAGGATAACGGCTTTTTGTAAGATGAACTCGTCTATGCAAAATACGTCTTCATCATAGATAATTATCAGCCAAATATCCTCAGCTTGAATAAAACAGCCGAAATAATATTAAATCAACAGCGGGCCGCGGCATAATGCCGCGGCCCGCTGCGAATATACATTGCAAATTATTTAATTCAAGCACGAATGTACATTAATAAATTATTTAATTAAGGTGCGAATGCATTAATTCAAATGCGAATAAAACTTACTTGATTTTATTGTAGAGGTCTTCCAGCGCCAAATCAACCATTTTTTGGCCCAGCTCGCTGTTTGCCTCATACGCGCTCTGGGTAAACCAAGAATCAGACTCCGGCAATCTGTCGAGTTTGACCGCCTCGGAATCAAGGGCCATCAGTACAGACGACTCATATTTGCCTGCATGGTCATATCCGGTAGCATGCTGCACTTCCTTGGCCAGGGCGGGTATGACCTTTATCATACCGAACGGGAAATCACTGTCTGAGCCGAGGTTATCGTAGTAAGAGGAGAAGCTGTTGGAACCCCACCAGCCTTTACCGAATTTATCCTCCATATACTCCATGATGAGCTTCTTGGCGGCCTTGGCGCACGCCAGGGTCATGGGCATGTAGTTCTCTTCTTCGTACTGGTGCTGTATGACCATGTATATCTTCTTGCATCCGCCGTAAAGCATTGACTTGAGGATACAGTACATATAGTTTTCGAAAACGTCGACGTCGATATTGACCGTGCCGTTCTCAGGACCTCCTACCGCATAGCTGGCCACGCCGTACCAAACGGGCGGGCACACGACGATATCCTTCTTCTCCGCAAGCTTTTCTATAAGGTCATTGGCAATCATCGTGTCGCAGCCGAGCGCACAGTGAGAGCCGTGCCACTCTATCGTTCCGACAGGAATGACGAAAGGCAGGTTCTTTTCTTTCGCCTGCTGGAAATCCCGGGTCATCATGTATTCAAGTTTCATACCACAAACAACTCCTTTACCGAATTTTTACGTGCTAATAATAGCACATGGACACTTTTTTTTCAAGAGGGTTTATTGAAATATAAAAGAATAAATTTCAGCGTCGCGCATCTCAAACTCGAGCCTGACGGTTTGCCCCTTGAGTTCAGATATTTCGCCGCCCTCAAAGGTCACGAGGCGGTCGGTACTGTCTCCGAACAGCTCGCAGGTATGAAATCCCTCTATCTCCTGCCCGTTCTCGTCCAAAACTCTGATAACTATACTGCCTGCACCCGACGTTCTGAAGTTTATATACATCTCGTCTCCGTCGAACACGAGCGGCTTGGTAAGCAGAGTCTTACCCTCATAATCGGCCTTATAGGAGGCAAAGCCGTCCATTCTGATAGTCCAGCGGTAAAGCCTGGCCGGTTCGCCCGAAAACTTGCCCTCAAACGAATAAAGGGACAGCACATCGTCCTGGTCCGGGAACTCTGCAGGAGTCTGTATCATGCCATAGGCAAAATAGCAGTCGCCGTACAGCCAGTTGCCCGAATGCTCGGGGCCTGCGGTAGCGAACGCTTCCGCGAACCTTGAAAATGTCAGGCCGTTGTGCGAAATCATAAGTATGGCGTCCGTGGTAACGGTGGCGTAGCGCTGATTGGTCTCATATCTTTGAGCGCGTTCCTCCGCGTCGGGCAGAGCGTCATAGTTGGGGGTCCAGGTAGTGCCATGGTCATTGTAGCGCGTAGGCAGGGCCATAATTGTCTGAGGCGCACGGAAATAAGGCATGGCATTGTTTGTGTACAGGGCAAAGTCATAGTCGTCCTCATATTCGAGCATCTGCATTTGGCTGGACTCGAGCATATCGAACGAATCCGCGCTTTTGAACCTTATATCGCGGGTCTCCGCCGTACCGTCCCCGTCGCTGTCATGAAAGCCTCTGAAATAAAGGTAATATTTGCCGTCCAGCTCATTATAAAAGCAGGTATTTACGCTGTCGAAAGTACCCTCCGCAGTCGAAGCGAGACGGAAGCCCTTGGTCCAATTCAAGCCGTCGGGCGAGGTGTAGCCGTAGAGCGCGGCATAGTCGTCCGAACCGAGATATTCGCTGACGGCCTTGTATTTCTGCTCGGGCGGACAATCGGGATTTTGATCTATGAACACGAAGAAATTATCAAAGCCCTCCGGGGTCATCATGACGATATTCGTATTATCCTCGCCCTCATACGAATGCAGGCCGTAATTGGGGCGATACCAATTTATACCGTCCGTGCTTTCTATAGCGCAGATTTTGATGGCGGAAGTCCCGCTCTGCTCTACCTCATCGACTTTCCAGCCGTTATAATACATACGGTACAGGGTCGAGCCGTCTTCCTGAGGTATCGATATAATGCTGAAATAATCGCAGGAATCCCCCTCCCACGGCGCATCAAACGTAAATATCGGAGTATCCGCGACCTGAGGATGATTTACTGACAGCACGGCCGTAGTTCCGTCCGTATCTATTATATAGTCGTCCCACAGCACCTGGCGCTGAGAGCCGATATCCATCGTCTCTTCCGCTTCGGGCGTCTGAGGCTGCTCAGAAGTCGAGGGCTCTTGAGTCTGCGGCTGCGGATCCGGCTGGGTATCACAGGCGCAAACGGATATAAACACAAAGAAAATCACGGCAAGGACTGAAATTCGCTTTACAATCTTCATATAAACATTCCCTTCAATCTTATTAGGTCCTCGCGGCAGGCAAAGCCGGGGGAAAAATTCGAAAAAAAGACTAAAAACTCGACAACGCGGCATTCCTCATTGCCGAAAAGTCAAATAAGACAACGACGCTGTCTGCCGAATATAAATCCGGCAGACAGCGGCAATAAAAATATCAGAAATCAAGCTCGACATAATCCAAAGGACCGCAGTTGGATTCAAAGCCGTCCTCTGTAATCACGACGCCCTTCTCCCAGCGCAGACCGAATTTAGATCCGGATACGAACGTGTCTATCTGGAAAGTCATATTGGGCTGCAGGGGATAGTCCGATGTCGTCTCCATCCAGGGAGCCTCAACCTCGATCATGCCTGTTCCGTGGCAGGGACCGTAGACATAGTTCTCGCGCCTGCCGTTGTCCTCAAAGAATTTAAGGAAGCCTTTTGCGACGTCGGATGCAAGCACTCCAGCTTTGAGCTGACGCTCAGTCCACTTGTGAGCCTCAAGGCAGAAATCAACAAGTTCCTTTTTCTCAGGCGAATATTTACCCATACCTACGGGGATGCCTATAGCGGGAGAATATCCGTCAACTTTTGCGGAAAGGTTGAGCTGTACTATATCGCCCTTCTCGATAACTCTGTAGGACGGACGCGATATGGCGTGGCTGGTACTCTTCTCGGAGAAGACGTACATAGGCAGGCCCTCATACTCAGCGCCGTTCTCATATATAGACTTTTGGGCCACGCCGACCATCTGCAGCTCGGTCACACCGGGATGCAGAGCCTTGATGACTTCTTTGGTAGCGATCTCAGCGATGCGGAAGCCCTCGCGTATGCAGGCGATCTCGTTGGCGGACTTTATGCTGCGCAGAGATACCATTATATCATCGGCATTGACTATCTCTGCCTCGGGATAGCACTCACGCAGACCGTCCATCATTATGACGGTAGTCTCCATATAGCCGCCTATTCCTATGCGGATTTTCTTGCCCTTTACGCCCAAATCTTCTAACACGTCGTTGTAAGTATTAGTCTTGATCTCGGGGTAAGAGGGGTTGGCGCCCTCTCTGTAGTAAAGGCAGGGATATATGTTCTTAATCCTCGAAACGTCTCCTGCGAAAATAACGCTCTCCGGGCCGACCATGACCGCAGCGTTTCCGTTGGCGGCGATAGCTACGCCGACTCTCTCGAACAGAGGCCAAAAACCGCAGAGATATCTGGGGTTGGCATAGTCAGACTCTGTACCGTTGACAATCATTGCGTCAAGGTTATGTTCTTTCATCTTTTCAACGCATTTTTTAAGCCTTTCAGCATATTCGCTGTCAGGAATGCAGACTCTTGCCATATTCTGATTCTCCTTTTTATTAATAAATTTATTTTCCATATTCTATCATATTTTATTTTTTTTTGCAATAGGCTCAGGGCAGTATATCAACATATTTTTATATCCCTTACCCGTCTGCGGACATTTACTGTCTGCACAGCTTTTCTATCTTGTCCTTAAGCGCGGAGGCGCGCTGCGGGTCAAGTATACCCACGTCGAAGTCAAAGGACGTCGACGAGTAAGGCTCGAGATAACGTATATAACCCTTGCGCCTGCAGTCCAAATACCCGTTATGCTCGCCCGTGGCAGGGAGCAGCATACCCATGGCGTCCTCGTCCTCTGTGCGGGCTATCCAGCGCAGACCGTACGGCAGCTGCGAGGGATGATGAGACACATAGTCCGCGTAGCCGTCGGGACGCAGCTGCATACAATAGCCCCTGCCCTGCTCGTCCTGCTCATATGTGACGGTAAACACTATTTCGGGCATATAGAACTGCTCGGGCCCGCCCACCGTATCGTGAATATGTACATCTTCGGACAAGGCCTCAAAATACTTTTCCAGCTTAGACTTCTTGTCCTCGGGAAGATTGTCGGGCACGAGATAATGGGTATACACCCCGTCGGGTTTGGCGCTGTATACCAGGCGCGACCCGTCTACGGGTGCAAAGTTCATATGGCACAGATACAGATACTCCATCGGCGTGCCGCGCATATTTCGGATATCGGTCTTGACGTTTATAACGGTTTCAGACTCATACAGCCGCAGATGCGGAGTAAAATGATACCTTACCTCAAAACCGAAGTCATACTCATACGTTCCGCTTATCTGCACATATCTGCCGCGTTCGTCCTCGCCGCTCTCTATACAGGCGCTTTGATAGCGAGCGTTGGGCAGCTCACCGTGTATGGGGTGAGTATCTTCGGGCGAAGGATTGCCTATGGCGGTCAGGCCGCAATGGATAAGAAAACCGCCGTATGTAAAGAAGAAAGACGTCGTATCCTGAGGCTCTTCAAACGTATTCTTCATCACCAGCTCATGCCCGTCAAAACCGGCACGCCATATCTGCTGGCCCTGGAAAGGCAAAACGGTCATATATCCGCGCTTATTGGTTACCTTTACGGCATGCACTCCCGAGGAATACATAAATATCGATACGCTCAAGTCGCCGTTTATCAGCAGAGTTTTTTCCTTTTCGCTGAACATATTTTTGTACAGCTTCACAGTATTTTCAAACATAAATAAATTCTCCCGTAATTCGCATTTGCGTCTATAGCATGTGCAGACGCGGACACGCCGCAGCCCATGACAAAGACAGGCGCAATATAGGCCGCTGCGGACATCGCGCGGCGTATATGCCCCGAAGCAAACGCATATGCTCCAGAAATTATTCGAATATAAACGAATAGATGTCGCAGTCGCTGAGCTCAAACTGCAGCCTGACCGTCTTGCCTGCGAGGGCTGACAGGTCGCCGTCAAAGTCTATCTGCCTGTCCACACGGTCGCCGTATATCTCGCAGGATTCAAAGCCGGGTATGACGTTGCAGTCCTCGTCGAGCACCTTGACATACATGCCGCCTCTCGCAGAGGACGCAAAGTTAACTTTAAGCGCACTGCCTTCGAAAGTAAAGGGCTTAGTGACAACGGTTTGGCCCGGATACCTGCCGTACAGAGAAGCGAATCCGTCGAGCCTGACTTCATATCGATACAGTTTAGAGGGTTTGGCGGACCATTTGCCCTCGAAATTATACATGGATATGACGTCGTCCGCGCCCTCGTATTCGGAAGCGGTCTGGATCATACCTAAAGCGGGATAGCAGTCGCCGTATACCCAGTTGTACTCATGCTCCGGACCGGGAGTGAGCCATGCCTCGTCGTATCTGTGCCAGTGTTCTCCGTCCCTGGAGCACATGAACACCGCGTCGGTGACCGTCATGCCCAAACGATCCTCCAGCTCGCAGCGCAGCTTTCTGCGCTCGGCACCGCAGAGGCGGTCTGTGTTCTTTGTCCAGCCGTATCTTTGAACATATCTCGTAGGGAAGCCCGTCAAGATATGCGGCGCACGGTAATAGGGGGATACATTGTTGGTATACAGGGGGTAGTCCGCGCCTCCGCAGAAATCCAGCATCACAGGATCGGACCAGTTCCAAAAATCGTCGGAAGTTATGTACCGTATATCCCTTATCCCATATGCGTCAATTTCCTCATTGTCGTGGAAATCACGTATATAGCAATAATATTTGCCCGAAGCCTTGTCCCAAAACGCACAGTTAAGAGAGTCGAATTTACCCTTGCGGCTGATTTCTTTGACCTTGTTCCAATGTACGGCGTCGGCCGACGTATAGCCCCATAAGGTTCCGTCCCTGCCGCTTTCGGCCACGCCCTTATACTTCTCCTCGGGCTTGCAGGCGGGGTTGGGATCTTTAAATGCGAAGAAATTGTCGTATATATCCGTCTCATGGCCCAGGATTACATTATTTTCGGCAGAGCCCTGCCATTCCACGATGTTCAGATTGGGCCTTGTCCAGTGTATACCGTCGCGGCTCTCGGCGTAACAAACCTTTATATCGCTGCCGGTATGCTCTTTTTCACCGGGATTTATCATCCACCAGCCGAGATAATACATCCTGTACAGGCCGTCGTCGTTCATAATATTAAAATAATCGCAGCCGTCGCCCTCCCAGGGCATATTAAGCTCCATGACCATTTCTTTTTTTACAGGCTTGTGCAGCCTGAACTCCGCGGTAGTACGCGCAGTGTCCACCATATAGTCGTCCCAGAAGACCTCTCTGCGGCCGCCTATATTAATTTTTTCTTTATCCATTCCTTATTCCTCCGAAAATTTTATTTATTCGCCGGCCCGCGCGTCCCTGTAACCAAGGGCGCGCGGCGCGGCGGACAAACGCAGGACAGCTGCGGCTCGGTAAAGAACCGCGGCTGACCTGTATAATTTAATCGGCAATTGCAAACCATGTCCCCGCCGTATCAATCGGCGGACTATTGATTATTCTGACTAAACTCGGCCTCCTGCTGCTGGTATGTCTGCAGCTGGGAATTTACCATTTCCTCCACGCTGTTCATAGTACTCACTACGTCGAACGCGGGATCGTCAATGCCTTTAATCAAAGCGTTGACAAGCCTTGACTGCATTATGCCTAACTCTAAAGACCAGCCTCTGTGATAATTTTGACTCATATCAAGATACAGCTCATAGCTCTGCGGGTCATCTTCGCCGAAGTAATTGCGCGCAAGATAGTCGTTGTAGCCGTTCTTGCCGTACTTCTCGGTAGGCTCGAACAGTTCGTTGAATATGACGCCGACTCGCTGGAGCCTATCATCGTCGGGCTGTGTGAATATAAAAGTCGCGCAGTCGGCGGTGGAGCTATTGCAGGCCGAAGTAGTGGAGCCGTATTCTACATCGGGCCCATACGGGAACGGCAGCCAAAGCAGGTCGTCGACATTCTCCGCCAATTCCTGGAACGCGCGGTAGCCCGTTGTAAGGATGAACGCAGCGCCGCCGTCATACACTTCGTCCAGGGATAAGCTGTCGGTAGAATTTATATTATCCGAAGTAAGGACCGATTTGGCCCATTCAAGCGCGTTAAGCGCATTGGCAGAATTAAGGCCGAACTTATAGTTTCCCTCGGCGTCCTCGGTAACAAGCTCGCCGCCGTTGGCATAAACCGCGGCCATCGGGAACATGGGCCAATAGGCGACGTCGGTTACGCCTATGCCATAGATTTCTCTGCCGGGCTCAAAGCTTGAGGTCTGCTCCAAAACGTCGGTAAACGTGTCAAACGTCCATTGCCCGCGCTCGTCGAGCTCACGCGGCGTAAAATCAAGCCCGAAAGAATCATACACACTCTGCTTTTCCATCAATATGCAGAG
>CALXAN010000058.1 GCA_944386305.1 uncultured Clostridia bacterium | reverse complement strand
ATATGCGGCAGGCGCGCTAACTCATGACTAAGACCGACCAACGCCGCGCAGGAAGGCGACCGACTCGGTCACGGCTCCTACGATATATTCGGCCTGCCGCTCGGTAATATCTTCTCCTACGGTAAGGCGCAGCGCGCCCATGCTGCGCGGACGGCCTATTGCGGTCAGCACATGGCTCGGCTCGACAGCGCCCGACGTGCAGGCAGAGCCCGAAGAAGCGCAGATACCGCGCTGATCGAGAGCCAAAAGGAGCGCCTCGGCCTCTATCCCCTCAAAGCAGAAGCTGATATTGCCGCACAGCCTGTTTGCCGCGTCTCCGTTGAGTACCGAGCCGGGAATGCGGCTCAGACCGCTTATTATCAAATCCCGTATACTGCAGACGCGCTTCAATCCGTTTTTAACAAAATCCGACGCCTGTCCGAGCGCCGCGGCCATGCCTACTGCGCCGGGAACATTCTCCGTGCCTGCACGGCGCCCGTTTTCCTGCGGGCCCCCGAATATGACAGGCACTGCGGGAATACTGCCTCGGCGGCTGTACAAAAATCCCACGCCCTTCGGACCCCCGAATTTATGGGCCGAGGCCGACAGCATGTCTATATGCGACGCGCCGACGTCTATATGCATATGCCCCACGGCCTGCACCGCGTCGGTATGGAAAGGCACGCTGAGCCTGCGGCACTCAAGGCCGATTTTTTCTACAGGCTGTATCGTGCCTATCTCGTTATTGGCGTACATGACGCTGACAAGGCAGGTATCGTCCCTTACCGCGTCCAGGAGCCGGTCGGCGTCGACGATGCCGTTTTCGTCCACGGGCGCGAGCGTGACCTCAAAGCCTAAAGCCTGCAGCCTGCCCAGCGTGCGCAGTACGGCGTGGTGCTCTATCTGTGTGGAAACGATATGCTTTTTGCCGATTTTATACCCATACTCGGCGGCGCTGACAAGAGCCTGCACGTCCGCCTCACTGCCGCCCGAGGTGAATATCAGCTCGTCCGGACGGCAGCCGAGAAGGGAGGCTATCGTCCTGCGGGACATATACAGAGCCTCCGACGCCTTCTGACCCTCGCGGTGAAAGCTCGACGGATTACCGTATATTTGGCTCAAATACGGCGTCATGGCTTTGACGGCGGCATCCCTGACCGGCGTCGTGGAAGCATGATCCGCATAGATATACACTGCAACAACCCCCGTTATACCGTATAATCAATAGCCCGAAATTTCGGACTTTATAATTTGCAAGTCTTACACGTGTCTTTTATCAACACGCGCATGAACCCGGACCGCCCGCTTTATAATTTGCAAATCTTACACGTGCTTTTTATCCCTCGGCAAGAACGTGTTTGAGGCTTTTATCCGACAGAAGCGCGTTTGCCGCCGCCCGGCTCTGAGATATAAAAAGGCGGCGGCCCGTTTTTACGGCCGTACAATCCGCTGCAGATTGAATAACAGCGCTCCTTAAAAATACGCGGAACCGCATGCCCGTATTCGGCACACGGCCCCGCGCCCAGCCGTCACCAATGGCGGCAAATCGGTATCTTCAGCCGTACGGCTCAATCTTTGCGCTCGTCGCCCCAAAAGAACAGCGCCACGGTGCCCGGGCCGGTATGGCTGCCTATAGTCGTGCCGATGTCGTTTATCAGCACTTTTCCGTCGAGCCTGCGGAAAGCCTGCTCGACAAGATCGGCCACCTTGCGCGCGTCTGCTAAGCAGGCGGAGTGCGACATGTAGCATTTACCGCCGTAATCAAGGCCGTTGTCCGCATGTTCCTTCATGCGCTGTACGATTTGTTCTATAACGTTTTTCTTGCCGCGGACCTTGACCCGCGGTATGAGCCGGCCGTGATTATCCACGTTCATCAGCGGGCAGATATTGAGCAGGCCGCCGAACACGCCCGCGGCCTTGGATATCCTGCCTCCCTTGACAAAAAACGTAAGGTCCGTGGAAAAGAACCAGTGATGCACGCGCAGCTTGTTGGCCTCCGCCCAGTCGCGCAGCTCGTCTATGCCCATGCCTCCGTCGCGCAAATCTGCAAGCTTATCCATCAAAAGCCCGTAGCCCGACGAGGCTGCAAGCGAATCGACTATGTAAATCTTCCTGCCGGGATATTTTTCGGCTGCGAGAGAGGCCGCCGTACGGGCCGAATTTACAGAACCCGATATGCCGGAGGACAGGCATAGATGCAAAATGTCTTTGCCCTGCTTAAGATATCCGGTAAAATATTCCAAATATTCCGAAACGCTTATCTGAGAAGTCTTTGTCTCCCCGCCGTCGGCCATAGCCTGATAAAAATCCTTAAACGATATCGTCTGCCCCAAATCGTCCGGGTAGTCCCTGCCGTTAAGGCTGTAGTGAAAGCATATGTAGCTTATGTTTCTCGACTCAAAATGCTCCTTGGACAAATCCGCCGTAGAGCAGCAGCTTAGCACAAACGAGTCCATTATGATAATCATCCTCCCGTAACACCGTTGATCTTACCGCATTGCCTCACGCCCCGCAGGGACCAAACGTATCCCAGGACAGGCACGAGGACTTTAAACACACAGCCGTTTGCCGATCTTCGAGCAGATATACCGATTGTTCGGAACAGACGCCCGCGGCAAATCTTATCCGAGGCAAACGAGTTTATTTTTTAGAATATTATACACTACTACTCTCGGGCCAAACAACCTATTTCATTAAAATTCGGCTCTACTGATAGCAAAAACGACGGTAGAGCTGACGCATACCGGTCTACTGAGAGTAGAAAAACGCATAAATCAGGCAAAAATCGGAGGGCATCAAATGGAACTGTATCTCAGGACTGCGGCAAAGCGGACCGTACCGAAACACTGCATACCGGTTCTGCCGCCGACGCGCAAAAACACCGTTCAGTCCGTACCACGAGCCGATAAAGCGAACAGCGTTCGATCTGCTGCGGCAAAAGCCGGCCCTCCGTATCGGAGCGGGCTGTAGTTATAAATCACTTAAGGCTTTGCTTTGGACCGATTCGACAAAGCGAGCCTTGCCGTCGCAATACGCCTCTATGTCATAAGGATATTTTTCGGCAAGTTCTTTTTTAAGCGCAGCGTAAGCGTCGCGGACGTCGGGATGCGCACGCAGGTAATCCCTAAACGCCAAATGTCTGTATATATTGTAGCTGTCAGATATACAAAACATATGCACCTGGTGCGTCCGCTCGTCCCCGCCCTTTCTCATATAGCGCCTGCCCGGGATACCGAACTCGCCCAGGTACTCATATCCCAGCCGCTCAAATTCCGCGGCCCGCCCGTCCGCGGCCGACAGGTCGTACAGCACCGGCATAATATCTATAATCGGCTTTGCCGCCAACCCCGGCACGGAGGTGCTGCCGATATGATGGATATGCGCGCAGTTTCCGCCCAAGACGGATTTGAGCCGAGCCGCCTCGGCCTTAAACTCGCTCTCCCATGCGATATCGTACTCTTTAACCACTACATGCTGCGGCATGACAAACCTCCTGCAATATAGCAAAGTGTTTACAAATACCATGGCCCGCTCAATGAGAAACTCCGAACGGGAGCTACCGTCGGCGCGCCGCGCCGACGGCAAAAATTCTATATCCGCCCTGCTTTGGTGGAGCTTCAGGAACTCGCCGCCTGCCGCGCTGCGCTTGCATGCGGACTCCTCGCCTCGCTGCCGCCTCGGCTTCGGACCGTTCGCTACGCAGGCTCCACTGGAGCCTGCGACAACGCTCACGCCCTCCCGGGTTCGAGCCGGGGACGCCTAAAATTTTATATACTTTTGCTTTTATTTACACAAAAATAAAAGCAGTAAGTCCGCCCGTAGGCGTCCTTACTGCTTTGGTGGAGCTTCAGGGACTCGAACCCTAGACCGTCCGGTTATGAGCCGGGAGCTCTAACCAACTGAGCTAAAGCTCCAAATAGTGGTGACCCGTAGGAGAATCGAACTCCTGCCTTTGGCGTGAGAGGCCAACGTCTTAGCCGCTTGACTAACGGGCCGGATTTTACGGTGCTCATATATTATACACGTTTTAAAATGTTTTGTCAATCGTTTTTTTATAAAATTCGCAATTTTTCATTTTCTCTGCGCGCCTGAAAACTCCTTTTCTTCCTGCAGGATATCAAAACCGCCTCAGCGTCACTTTTTTTTTTAATAAAGGACCGATTGAAAAAGCAAATGAAAAATGGTATCATAATATCATCCCCTACAGGCCAGCAAATGCGCTGTAATAATTATGCATCCTGCCGCATGAAACACGGCAAAGCGAAAGGAGCTGTATACGAAATGAAAAAAATAATATTCGACACAGACATAGGCTGCGACATAGACGACGCGCTCTGCCTGACATACCTGCTCCAAAGGACGGACTGCGAGCTGCTGGGCATAACCACGGTAAGCGGACAGGTACAGCTGAGGGCGGAACTGGCCAGCGCAATATGCATGGACAAGGGCAGGGACATACCTATATACAAGGGCGCGGCCGAGCCTCTCATGTCCGGCAAGACCGCAGAATTTCCCCAGCAGTCGCAGAGGCTTCGGCAATGGCCGCACCGTTGGGACTTTCCGCAGACGCACGCGGTGGAATTTATGCGGCAGACGATATATAAATATCCGGGTCAAGTTACGCTGCTGGCTACGGGGCCGCTGACGAATGTGGCGCTGCTGTTCTGCATATACCCCGAATGCATCTCGATGCTGCAGGGATTATATATAATGGGAGGCAAATATCTCGGACAAAAGCAGCTTGAGTGGAATCTTAAATTCGACCCCCACGCGGCGCAGATCGTATTTGACGCAGACACTCTTCTTGTAGCGGCAGGGCTCGACGCTACGCTGTCTTTCTGCATGTCTGCGCAGGATTACGCAGACAGGTTCAGAGGCTCGCAGCCTTATTTGGCGTGTCTTGCGGAGGACTGGTACAGGGAGATAAAGACCCCCATATACTTCCACGACCCGCTCGCAACGACCCTGATATTTCGGCCCGACGCGGGCAAGCTCCTCAGAGGGCGGGCCGGCATGCGCCCCTCCCCCAACGCAGAGGTATCGGAGTACTCGTTTTTCTGCCCCGATCCCAACGGACCGCACCTGATATGCGCCGAACCCGACATAGAGGCATTCAGCGATGACTTTTTCGGCACGCTGGGAGTAGAGGACACGCGCCTGACAGTCCTCGGCTAAAACGATTTTTCTGTACCACGAACTGAATTAGGGCCGTACAAATACGGAGCATTTTTGCTGCACGATAAAAAGTATTGAGGCTTTAAAATATAGAAATTACAGTGAAACGATATGCAGGCTTTCACAAAGACAATGGAAATTACTCCGAATTCGGCAGAGTTTTGTATCGCTTATAAAAATGACATTAATAAGCAATGACGGATTAACCACTTTATGGCTCTGCCCGCGCAGAAGAGATAAGTAAGCCTGCTTTTAAATGTAAACTATCAGAAAAAACTTATCAGGAAGAGAGAATTTCGCGGACGGCCAAGGACGTGACAGTTTTTTACTCACAAGAGAATTTCGCGGACGGCTGATACATAAATGTTTTTTTACTCGCAATAGATTTCGCGGACGGTCGAAGGTGATACATGAATGTTTTTTTTACTCGCAATAGATTCTACGGACGGCCAAGGGCGATACATAAAAGTTTTTTTTACCCGCAAAAGAGTTTCACAGACAGCCGAGAGTGATACATTTACTCGCAAAATACTGCAAAGCCAAAAAAATTAAGTTCTGAAATTTCCTTATCTGTCGTATTTTCGGCTATGTAAAATTTCTGACTCAATATTTACACTTTTCACCCATTGACAACGAGATAAAAATATTGTAAAATAGTTTTTAGTAGAAACAAATATATTCACACAGCTGAACTGACTGGGAGAAATCGGTATGGACTGCGGACAATGCGCTGAGGAAATGCTTGACATGATTAGCCGAATGAACTCTATCCCGTCCGTGCAGGCGTGGAGGTTCATATATGCTACGCACGGAGAGACGGCCGTCCTTAAGTTTTTGGCGGCGCACGGCGGCGAGGCGTCGCCGGGCGACATCAGCCGCATTCTCGGCCGTACAAATTCCAGGATAGCCAATACCCTCAGCAGCCTGGAAGAGAAGCAATGCATAGTAAGGGGACACGACGCGGGCGACAGGCGCAGGGTTACGGTGCGCATTACGGCGCACGGGCGCAAGGTAGTGCAGAGGCGCAGGCAGGAGATACTCGGCGTGCTTACCCGCATAATGAACGCGCTGGGACAGGACGACGCCAACGAATACATGAGGATTAACGCCCGGATATTTGAGATATTAAGTTCAAATTCCATATATGCCGCAGATACGCGCCCGCAGCAGGGCAGCGCGGAGGGCAAGAAGGAGGCTAAGAATGGCTAAGAAAGACTATTCGCTTGTGACCGCCGAAGTTGAAAAACTCGCTGAAACATGCATCAAAGACGGGATCATAGACAAGGAACTGTACGACAAATATGCCGTAAACAGAGGCTTGCGCGACATAAACGGCAACGGAGTGCTGACCGGCCTGACGGAGATATCCGAAGTCTACGCAAAAGACGAAAACGGCATGCCCTGCGACGGCAAGCTGTTTTACAGAGGCTACGACATAGAGCAGCTCACGCAGGGGTTTCTGTCTGAGAACCGGTACGGGTTTGAAGAAACGGTATATCTGCTGCTGTTCGGCAAGCTGCCGTCCGTAAAGGAACTCAGGAAATTCAGGCACATTTTGGCCGAATACAAGACCCTGCCCAACTCCTTTATACGCGATATAATCATGAAAGCGCCCAGCGGCGACATCATGAACTCGATGGCCCGCTCGGTGCTGACGCTGTACTCCTACGACAAGCGCGCGGACAGCACCGAAATACCCAACGTGCTCAGGCAGTGCCTGCAGCTTATAGCCCTGTTCCCGCAGCTGGCGCTGTACAGCTACCAGGCCTACGACTACTATATAAAAGAAAATTCCAGCTTTTTCATCAATCACCCCGAGCCGGAGCTGTCCACCTCCGAAAACATGCTGCACATGCTGCGCAAGAACGGCGACTACACCGCACTGGAGGCCAAGATACTCGACCTTGCGCTGGTCATACACGCCGAGCACGGAGGCGGGAACAACTCCACCTTTACCACGCATGTGGTAACCTCTTCGGGCACGGATACATATTCCGCCATTGCGGCCGCGCTCGGCTCGCTGAAAGGGCCCAAGCACGGAGGTGCGAACATACGCGTGTGCCACATGTTTGACGACATAGAGAAGAACGTATCGAACTGGGACGACGACGACGAAATAAAGAGCTATCTGAGCAAGATAATAAACAAAGAGGCCTTTGACCGCTCCGTGCTCATATACGGCATAGGCCACGCCGTGTACTCCAAGTCCGACCCGAGGGCGGGGATATTTAAATCCTTTGTACGCAAGCTTGCAGCCGAAAAAGGATACGAGGACGAGTACAGGCTGTATACCGCAGTAGAAAGGCTCGCGCCCGAGCTGATATCGCAGAAAAGGCGCATGTACAAGGGCGTGAGCGCAAACGTGGACTTCTACAGCGGTTTTGTATACAGGATGCTCGGCATACCCGAGGAGCTGTTTACGCCGATATTCGCGGTATCGAGAGTGGCGGGATGGAGCGCCCACCGCCTCGAAGAGCTTATAAACGGCAACCGCATCATACGCCCGGCATATAAGGCTATTCACCCCCGAAACGAATACGTAAGGCTCAAAGACCGCTCCGAAAGCAAAGCGTGACAGATATGACTACAGATATTACTACGGATATAAATACCGCCGCCCTGCTCAGGGTGAGCCCCGACGCGGAGAAGTTCAAGCAGCTGCTGAAGTCCGCGGAATCTTTCAGAGAGCTCATGACATACTACAGGTGCGCCATATTTGAGGTAGAGACTAAATTCAACGTCCTCAGCGAGGAATTTTCTCTGAAAAACGACAGAAATCCGATAGAGACCATAAAAACACGCCTGAAAACGCCGCAGAGCATTGTGGAGAAAATGGCCAAAAAGGGCATACCGCTGAGGTTTTCGGAAATAGAAGACAATATCAGCGACATCGCCGGCATACGGGTGATATGCCCTTTCCAGGACGATATATATATGCTGGCGGAGTGCTTTTTGTCTCAGGACGACATCACTTTAGTAGAAAAAAAGGACTATATAAAAAATCCTAAGCCCAACGGGTACCGAAGCCTGCACCTGATAGTGACCACGCCCATATTCCTGACAAGCGGCAAGAAAATGATGCGCGCAGAGATACAGCTGCGCACGATTGCTATGGACTTTTGGGCCAGCTTGGAACACAGTCTGCGCTATAAGAAAAACCTGCCTGACTCGCTCAAGCTCTCCGACGACCTGCTCAAATGCGCCGAAGACAGCGCTGACCTGGACCTGCGCATGATGAGCATACGCAGGCAGATAGACGCAATGAAAGAAGGCTCGGAATAATGATTAAGAGGCGCCGTCGTTTGACGGCGCCTCTTTTTTTACGGATCTAAACGCGAACACTGCTTTTACAAGCGCATTCGAGGAATATTTTGTCACCTATATCGAACCGAGCGCCGCGCGCAGAAAAAATTACGGCAAGCGTAAGCGGGCAGGACTGAAAAAACCCGATACTCAAAGAAAGAGAAGAATATAGCCTTTAACGGCAGGCGCAAGCGAGGAAAAACCGATACGCTGTGAACAGGAAAAATTACTGCAAGCGTAAGCGGACCGTACAGAAAAACCGATACGCCGAGAAAGAGAAGAATATGGCCTTCGACGGCAGGCGCAAGCGAGGGGAAACCGACAACACGCCGCATGGAGCATGCGGCGTGTGTCGTACCGCTCAGGTCATGCGTACGCTGCAATTTTACGATAGGCAAAGATACGACGAAAAAACAGAGGGACGGCACGCGGCCGCCCCTCTGTTTTTTTGCTCGCAAACTGTATTAATGTTTATTGATTTTATAGATTTTATAGACTAAAATCTCTTTACAACTCCCGCAGGTGTTTATAACCACCCGTAAAAACGGCTTAAAATAAAGGCTTTCCGCATGTATATGTCTTTGTATCTCCGTATAAGATTGTTTTGTGAGGTTGGGCACCGTTTTGGAACCATATTAAAATTTTACTTTTTAACGCCTCGAAACGTAAAAAGTCAGTATAGACTTTTTACGGTGCCATATCTTTTTGTGGCTAAAAAAATACTATTTTTTATTATTTTTCAAAAGCTATAACATCATAGGGCTCGGTTATGCGCGCGGCCGTCCCTCTGTCGACTTTTTACGAAATCAACGGCCCGCGCACCGTTATTCCGACAGTATACGGCTTTCGTTTTTTGCTCTTAAACCGAGGTAATGCTTAAGATTTTGCAAAAAACTCTGCGGCCGTCGTTCTTTGTCAAGGTATCGCTTAAAATTTTAAGCCAGGCTTCATAATTTCCGCTCAGTCGCCCTGAGCGCGGCCGTCATTTTTTGCTTAATCCTATGCCTCCCTATACGTCGAGCGCCATAAGGTCCGCGTAGGTCTCCCTGCGCACGGCCAGGCTGTCTTTGCCGTCCTTTAAGAAGACCATAGCGGGACGGGGAACCTTGTTGTAGGTCATGGCCATGGCGTGGTTATACGCGCCCGTGACGAGCACGGCGATGACGTCTCCGCGCGCGGGCTTGACTATCTTGACATCCTCCTGTATGAGGTCGCCGCTCTCGCAGCACCTGCCCGCGACGGTGCATACATAATCGGGCCTGACGTCGGCCCTGCCGGCGTTGAGAACGGTATAAGGCGACTGATGCAGTGCGGAGCGCGGGTGGTCCGTCATTGCGCCGTCTATGGACACATAGTTCTTAAAGCCCGTAATCTCCTTTACGCTGCCTACCGTATACAGGGTCAGGCCCGCATCGGCCACTATGCTCCGGCCCGGCTCCATCAATATCTTGGGAACAGGGATTGCATTTGCCGCGCATCTGCCGCTTATATGCTCGGATACGGCCTTTATATTAGCGTCGATATCTATGTCGGGGTCGCTTTCGACATAGCGCACGCCGAACCCGCCGCCGAGATTGAGATATTCGCACATATATCCGTATTTCTTATTGATAAATCCTGCAAAATCCAGCATTATATCCGCCGCGTCGGTAAACGGAGCGATATCGAATATCTGCGAGCCTATATGGCAGTGATAGCCGCGCAGGTCGATATTTGACAAACCGAGGACATAGGCGATAAACTGCTCGGCCTGGCCAGTCTCTATGGCGGTGCCGAACTTGGAATCGACCTTGCCGGTAGATATCTTGGCGTGAGTGTGGGGGTCGATGCCCGGTGTGAGGCGCAGCAGCGCTTTCTGTTTTATGCCCTTTGAGGCGGCGTAGGAGTTGAGCTTATCGGCTTCTTCGCGGTTGTCTATTATAAAAAAGCCTACGCCGGAATCGACGGCATATTCTATATCGGCGTCCGTTTTATTATTGCCGTGGAAAAAAGCCTTTTGCAGCTCAAAGCCCGCGGCGCTGGCCGTATACAGTTCGCCGGGCGATACCAGGTCCGTACCCATGCCCTCGCTGTCTATGACCGAATATATACGCTTGCAGCACAGAGACTTGCTGGCAAAGAGCGGCATAGAGCCCGACGGCATGTATTTGGCAAACGCTGAGGTATATATACGGCAGTTCGACCTGAGCTTATCCTCGTCCATCACATACAGCGGCGTGCCGTACTTTTCGGCCAGCGCCAGGGTATCGACGCCGCCTATCGTAAGGTGCCCCTGTTCGTTGACGCCGAGATTGTCATGCAGCATTTTACATCCTCCTCTTTCTCAAAAAAAAGCTAAATGTCCCCCGCTTGGGCTCCGTTTTTTTTCAGCGGCGGATTATACCGAAACCATAGAATCTACAGCACCTGCTCGAGCCGACGCACGGCCTCTTCGGTAGACTGTCTGTCTCCGAACGAGGTCAGGCGGAAGTAGCCCTCCCCGTTGCGGCCGAAGCCCGCGCCGGGAGTGCCCACGACCTGCACGCGCTGCAGCAGCATATCGAAAAACGACCACGAGTCCATGCCCTCGGGGCACTTGAGCCATATATACGGGGAGCTGTCCCCGCCGGTAAAGAATATGCCCTTGCGGCGCAGCATATCGCTGATAAGCTTGGCGTTGTTCATATAATAGGCGATGTTCTGCCTGCACTCCGCCATGCCCTGCTGGGACAGCGCAGCTTCCGCGCCGCGCTGGACTATGTAGCAGACGCCGTTGAATTTGGTGGCCTGGCGGCGGGCCCAAAGATTTTTGACCTTTACGCCGCCGTCGGTCTGCAAAGCCTGCGGAACGACCGTCCAGGCGCATCTCGTGCCCGTAAAGCCCGCGGTCTTGGAAAGGCTGCATATCTCCACGGCGCACCTCTCCGCACCGGGAACCGCATATATCGAATGGGGCTGATCGCCGCTTATAAACGCCTCGTATGCCGAATCATATATGATAAGAGAGCCGGTTCTGACGGCAAAATCGACCCAGCGGCCCAGCTGTTCTCCTCTGTAGACCGCCCCCGTGCACTTATTGCGACACCATTTGTCTACACCGTGCCCCTCCCCGCTCAGGCCGTCGGGCATGGGCAAAA
>CALXAN010000057.1 GCA_944386305.1 uncultured Clostridia bacterium | reverse complement strand
ATGCTTCAGCCTTTGGGTATTTCTTGTGCGCTTCTTACCGGCTCGGTCCCCGCCGCAAAGCGCAGGGCTCTGCTGGCGTCGGTAGCCGACGGTACGACGGACATACTTATAGGAACGCATGCGCTCATACAGAGAGACGTTTCCTTTGCGCGGCTTGCCCTCGCCGTAACGGACGAACAGCATAGATTCGGTGTGGAGCAGCGCGCGCGGCTGACTGAGAAGGGGCGGCATCCTCACGTGCTCGTAATGTCCGCTACTCCGATTCCGAGAACAATGGCGATGGTTCTGTATGGGGATATGGATGTGTCGGTGATAGATCAGCTCCCTCCGGGAAGAAAGAAGACTTCGACGTTTGTACTGGATTCTTCGTATCATGAGCGCATGTATTCCTATATTAAGCGCAGGGTATGCGACGGCGCGCAGGCGTATGTGGTCTGCCCGTTGGTGGAAGATGCAGACAATGAATCCATAAAAGCCGTGGAAAAATATGCCGAGGAACTTTCCTGCGAATATTTGCGCGGCGTGCGCGTGGGATATCTGCACGGCAGGATGAAATCCAAAGATAAAGAGGCGGTCCTGCATGACTTTTCGAGCGGGAACATACAGGTCCTTGTCAGCACGACAGTCATAGAAGTGGGCGTCAACGTACCTTCCGCCACTATTATGGTGATAGAAAATGCCGAACGCTTCGGCTTATCGCAGCTGCACCAGCTTAGGGGCAGGGTAGGCCGAGGTTCGGAAAAGGCTTACTGCTTTGTCGTATCTGATTCAAAGAGCGAGTCTGCAAAGGAAAGATTGGAAATTTTTCGTACCGTCAGCGACGGGTTTGAGCTAAGCCGCCGCGACATGCAGATCCGCGGCCCGGGAGATTTCTTAGGGTCGCGTCAGAGCGGGCTGCCGATGTTCCGCCATGCAGATCTTATGCGCGACAGCGACGCGGTGGATTCGGCTCACGAAGAGGCAAAGCGCATACTTCAGGATCCCTTATGGTATACGGATCCGTCCCTGTCTAAACTCAGGGCTTCAGTCGTCAAACTTTTTGCAAGAGTCGATTTCGATATTTTCAGCTGAAAGGAGCGCCGCAAATGTCTTCAACCAAACATATCGCGGCGCGCGCCGTCCGAGCCGTATCTTTCATACTGCTTTCGATAGTGTTTATTGGGCTGTGTTTCGTGCTGTTTTTACCGGGTTTGCCCGGGTTTCTGTATATATCCGGCAGAAAATATGCGGATCTTAAACTCAGCGATTTTGAGGCTTATGACTGTATATATGAAGCAGATGCAGGCGTGCGTGTCGATGCCGGCGCTTATTCGTTCATATTGCCGCAGGGAGGGATACATTCTTCCGTTACGGATAAGGTGCATTCTTATGAGCCTGAGCACGGAACGTATACGCTTGTGTATACCGAGAAAGCCTTAGACACTTCAGTCAGCTTGTCGGATTATGCTTCCGCACGCCATGCGCAGGTTATACGACGCACCCTGCAGGCTGAGGGTAAATCCCTGCCGGATAATCTGTATGATTTTTCCGAATTGATATATTCTGTCGACAGGTCTGATTTTGACCTTACAGATGCCGAACTTACCGAGTATTACGTCGCTGTTACAATGACCAAGAATAAATATTCAAGAGCCTATAATTTTCTTGACGGAGATGCTTATTATTACCATGCTCGTAATATACGGGGCCTGGTGCGCATAGTAGGCAGGCAGGTCGAGTTTGAGTTTGCGCATGAAAGTGATTTGACTCGCTCTTATCAGATGATTTTCTCCGAGTTCGGCTCTGCAGATATGTCTGAGATATTTAAAATAATTAATTCGGTCGATATTCATGCTTCAGCTTAGAATATTTGTTATAATATTGATTAAACGGATATGAAAACGCGCGCCCGCTTTATGATATGACGGGCGCGTTTGTTATTGTATAATAAACTGTTTATGCATTACTGTTTACATTATCCCGGCTTTAAACTCGCAGGCTGAAATAATGTTTAAGTAAAGCAAAAGTACAGCTTCAGTTTAAATGTATTGATATAATTCAGGGTGCACATTTTATGTCGAAATATTTTGTCAATTTTTATTTATAAATGATAAAAAAGATATTGACATTTAAATATAATTATGCGATACTGTTGTCACAGCTTGACAATATACGACCTTGGATATATAGAATATTACATTATTTTTATATATCCATGACTTATTTTTGAATATGGAGGAATATGCAGTTTTAAAATTTTACGTCTTATGAAAGCCGTTATTAAAAAATGAATTATTGTGTTGAATAACAGTGTTTATTCAGTGCAGAAACGTATTTTAGGGGAGGCTGAGAAGCGCTTAAAAGATATTTTAATATTCTGATTGTTATTGTTTTTACTGAAAATTTTTTATTTAAAATGGTGGGGATTCAATTTAAATACAAAAGGGTGAAAAATATGAAAAAACAATCGCTTATTCTGCCGGTGCTGCTGTTGACCATGGTTTTGCCTTTGGGCGCCTGCACGGACCCAAAGCAGCCCGATACGCCTGCGCCGCCAAGCACAATCCAGCCGCAGACGTCCGTTGAGATTCCTGACGAAGAACAGTATCCGCCTGTTACCGAAGACGCGGAACTGGAAATGGCAAAGCGTTTGTTCACAGAAGCGTCGGATATGATTCTGTGCTATGAAATGTTCGATACCGTGAGCGTAATGCCGTACAGCGACGAGGCAGTACTGGGACAGACTGAGGAGATAGACGGTGTCGCATATATCGATACGGGCATAGCGTACGACGAGGTCGTCCAATACTTAGATTCTGTTTTTTCAGGTCAAATACTTGAGGATTTTTTAAACAAATACTTTAGGAATATAGACGGTATTGCATATGCCGCGCAGGGCGAAAAAATGAGCGGAAATCTTATGGCGATAGCCGATATATCCATACGCAAACGCGAAACTCGCGACGACGGCACCGATTTCATCGCGGTCTATAATATGGTGATCGAAAAAAGAATCCTGCCGCTCAAGAGCCTCTTTACCGTTTCTAAGGGCGAGGAGGGCAGCGAGACCATATCCTATATGGACTTTTTCGCTTATGACAACGTGGCCGTCAGGACTTATGAATCCGACGAATATATTGCGGCGCCGACCGGCGAAGAGCTTACGGAATCGTTTGACAGGTGCAGCGATGTGCTTTGGACATATGCTACCCAGGGCGCAGATGTAGGTTTCAGTAATGATTTTCCCGATATGCCGGATTTATACAAGTTGCCGAAGACCGAAATATACGGAACATTCTATATTATGACCGATTTGGACTATCAAACGGCAGTAGATAAATATTCGCAGATATTTGCCGGGGAGCAGTTAGAGAAGTTTATGCACACATACTTCTACAATGGCGACGGTAAATTGTATATTGGTCTTGTCGGAGGTTCGTCCGGATTCGATACTATTGAGCCCGAGTTTATTTATTTGGGTCAAAATGACGGGATGCTTTATTACATAGCCTCTTATACTTTAGTACTTTCAAGCGACATGTATGTAGACTATTATCACCACAATAATGTTATGTCGGTAGTTATGGAGGAGGACGGCTGCAAACTTGCAGACGGAGGGAATATTTGGTGGATGGCGTAATTGCAGTAATTATCGATTTCAATTAGAAGCATGGTACCGTATCCTTATGCTTCAGATTGAGGACATAAAAACGTCTGTGTATTTATTAATTTTATATATCAGGGGGAATATTGTGTGAAAAAGAGATTATTAGTTCTTGCGGCCCTGGCACTTATCTGCGCCATGATATTGCCGCTGAGCGCCTGTACTGACCCGAAGCAGCCGAACACTTCGGAACCCGGCACAAATGAGCCTCAGACTTCTGTAGATACATCGGGGGATAAGGTGGAAGAGGTTACTCAGGAGAATGTGGCGGAGTTATTTCTGCCGTCGCTTGAAGCCTATGTTTATTATATGGGATCGGGTTTTTATACTGTAGAGAAAGATTCTAACGGAATTGCAACGCAATACAGTATGGAGTTCGGCAATATCGAGGATAATGCATATAAAGTCGTCGAGTACGATGAGTTCAAACCGATCGCCGATCAGATGAAAAAATATATGTCAGAACATGTTTATCTTGATATAATGCTGTTCGACGGAAATTATAAGGAGACGGAAGACGGATTGTTTATCTCGACGACGTTATGCAATTTAGGCGATGTGTATGATATAACGAGTATAATGCTTATAGGTCAGAATGAAGACGGAGAATATTTGATCTCGGTAGATACAGGCTATAACTATGATAATAATATCAGCAATATGAACGGACTGATCTTTGAAACTACGCTTGAAGACGGCGTTTTAGTTATAAATTCTACTGAATTTAATGAAGATGCTCAGACAGATACTCCGGCGGAGTCCCGTAGGTGGATCGGGAAGCTTGACAAAATTACCGGCATAGAGCCGAGATCATTGCAGATCAATCTTTTAGATTAATAATATTTCCGTAAATGTGAATTGTATTGATATATTTATAATACGGGGTGAAATAACAATGAAAAAAAAGTCTTTATTAATCCTTGCAGTTTTATTGATATGCATAATGCTGACGTCTCTATCGGCATGCACGGATCCCGATCAGCCTGGTACGAGTAATCCAAACACTGCTCAGCCGCAGACCTCGGTCGATACGTCGGGAGACGATTTAAAAACATCTGAACCAAATACTGATCAGCCGCAAACTGCAGATGACCAAAGACCTGTAATAGATGAAGTTACACAGGAAAATGTAGCGGAGGTGTTTATGCCTTCGTTGGAGTGCTATGTGTGTTATTTGGGTTCGTATTTTTATGAGGTTGAAAAAGACGAAGCTGGAGAGCTCGTTTCTTATGGAATGTCATGGCACAAGGTTTTGGGGTACAATGATTTTGAGTCTTTGAGAGTAGATATGAGTAAATATCTATCAGACTCCGTTATAGATGAAGTAGTTTCCAATGGCGCCTACAAAGAGCTTGATGGTTATCTTTTTATTCAAGACCCGCAACGCGGAGGGAATGGTCCGTTTGATATAACGAGCATAAAGCTTTTGGATTCGGACGGCGATACATATACTATTTCCGTCGATCAGAGTTGGTTTGAGGGCGGAGATGAAATATTGTATATAGACAGAATAATTTTTACAACAACGCTCAAAGATGGTGTCCTTTTTATAGAATCCGTGGAGAAAGGTCCGGATTATACTGCGGATGAATTGAGGGCAGCTACTCCTGCTGAGGATCGTTTGTGGATAGGCGAATATTATAAAATATTAGACGGTGAACCGATTTCCTATCCTTTTAATGAAGATACGGTATTCTATGAAGAATAAATTATGGTTATGCTTTTAGGATAGTTTAAATTTTTAACGGGGTGGACCGATATGAAAAAGAAATTTCTCATGTTAGTAGTTTTGTCTTTGGTATGCACTATGATTGTGTCTTTGGGCGCGTGTACTGGCCCGAATCAGCCGAATACAGAAGTAACGCAGGAGAATGTGGCGGATATATTTATGCCGTCGCTTGAAGCCTACGTATATTATATGGGATCGGCATTTTATACGGTTGAAAAAGATGAGAACGGAGAGACAAAGGAATATCATGTGGAAAGAGAAAGTGACGGTTCCATAATGACGCAATATAAAGTAATGGAATATAACGATTTTGAGCCTATTGTAGA
The DNA here is from genome assembly GCA_944386305.1 of uncultured Clostridia bacterium. Classification (GTDB taxonomy): domain Bacteria; phylum Bacillota; class Clostridia; order Oscillospirales; family UBA644; genus CALXAN01. The sequence continues at coordinate 3,619 of CALXAN010000057.1, read as the reverse complement.
ACAGATGCGTAAATATATGTCCGAAGATGTCTGCCAAGACGTGCTTTCGGGTATCTATGAGCAGAGAGACGGCGAATTATATATTGAGGATATATTCTCAATTATAGGGAATCGCTATAGCTATGATGTGGCCAGTATAGAGTTGCTTGAGTCAGACGGAGATAATTATAAAATCGGTGTTGATACCTGCTATTCTGAATTCAATACGGATACAAATTCTACTACAATCATTGATATTTATAAATCAATTTTCAATGCTACGCTTAAAGACGGGGTTCTAGTTATAGAATCTTTTGAAAAAGGGGAACCTTACACCGTTGAAGAGATAAAATCCGATACTCCTGCCGAGGATCGCAGATGGATAAATCCGATGACGAAGATATACGATTCCGAGCCTGTTTCCCTTCCGTATGACACGAGATTGAAGTAAGTTGTATTTGTCGATGATATAAAAACTAAGCGGCCGACGAAAGTCGGCCGCTTAGTTTTTATAATTGGTTGTTCTAACGCTGAGATTTGGCGTTAGGACATTTTATTTACTATAAAATAGAATATATATATTTCAGATTCATAAATTTATCTTGCTTGGATTTGTATGTTACAGAATGTTTGAAATTTCGTTTAAAATGCACATTTATGTCGTAAAGTTATAATTTTAAACGACAATAAATATTATAATATGATAAAAATAATACATGACATTTTAACATATTTGTTGTATAATATAAGCAAGGCTTTAGTTATAGGTTGGCGATTTTGCGTCATATAAGCATATTTATATTATAAAAAACTATAAAATAAACGGGGTGAAGTAAAATGAAGAAAAGATTACTTATGCTAATGTCTTTAGTGTTGTTGTGCGCTACAGTTTTGTCATTGGGCGCATGCACGGATCCTGCTCAGCCTGGGACTGACGAGCCTGACACTGCTCAGCCGCAGACCTCAGTCGATACTTCGGGGGATAATACGGGCGAACCTGCGACGGGGGATAATGAGGCTCAAACTGCTGAGGATTTGTTCAAGCGCGCCTCCGGGCTTCTTTCTTCTTTTATTATAAGAGGAGCGGAAGACGTGGCTTTGAGTAATATTGCGAACTTAGAGCTCGGATCTCGGATTGAGATAGACGGCCGTCAATACTATGAGACGAACGCCGGATCCTATGACGGAATAGATTCCCGTCTTACAAGCGTGTTTACCGACGAGTTCAGCCAGGCAGTGCTTGACAGATATTATCTTATCAATGACGGGAAGCTGTATATTGCGGCCGATGCCGATAAAATAAGTTCGCCTTTTATTATAACAAATGTCAGTGTGGCAGAGCAGGGAGACGGACAGTATATCGCGTCGTACGACCTGGTCAGGAATTTTGGGGAAAGCTTATCCTTGCAAAGTACGTTTATTTTGGGCTCAAAAACTATTGAACAAGGTACAAACGGTCAGGTCACATATGTGGATGTGCCTAAGATATCGCATATAGATTTTCTGTCTGACGCGCAGGCGGTTGCCTCGGCGCACGAGGCTTCGGGGCAGGCGGACGCTCCGACGGCCGAAGAGATGACCGCTCTGTTTGAAAGGTGCGAATCAGTTCTTATGACTTACCAAGCTCAGGGTGCTGAAGACGGGTTTAAGATGGATTTTCCTGAATTGCTGGATTCTGATAAGTGGCAATATGTTCAAGTAGAAGGCTCTGAGTATACAAGAACAGATCTTGACTATCAAATAGTGGTAGATAAATATTCGGAAATATTTTCCGGGGCTCAATTGAATAAGTTTTTAGATACATTTTTCTATAATGATGACGGGAAGTTATGTATTTTATTAAACGGTATGTCAAGTTTTGGATATGACAATCCTTCTTTCGTGTATTTAGGCAGTAAGGGCGACGAGTTGTATTATATGTGTTTATGTAGATATATGGAGTCTTATTCTGAAGCTGTCGCATATTACGACAGTAATAATTTGATGGTAGTTATAAATGAGGAGGGCGGTTATAAAGTCTGTAACGATGATTTTTTGTGGTTGTAGTTTTTAGCATAGGTGTTAAGCAGTACACGAGTCCCGATAAAATCGGGACTCGTGTTTATTAGGTGTCCAGCCTTTTTGGAGCGGATTTTAATCTGCAGAAATTAGAAAATATCTCAGATTTGCTCTTTACTTTATTCCACTGAATCATGCATTGCTTAGACTCTCCCGCACCGTTACAATCTCCGCATACGATTCTATCCCCGGATACGCCTGTTACATATATGGTGTGGGTTCCCGACGAAGTATAATAAGTAAGTATATCGCCTGGTTTCAAAATGTCCATTGCTTTTTGAGCTTGGGCAGAGCCTTCATACCATTTCCAAATAGTTTTATTATTAGGAGAGTAATTTGTCGCATCATATCCGCATTTGTTTGCAAAGCCAAGACATTGCTTAGATCCGATAAATTCATTGCACTCTGCTTCGGCCTCCGAATCGCCGTGCTTGCAGCGAATTTCTGTGTATTTATCAGGGTTGTTGTGATCGCCTATTTTATGATTCCAATATTTACCGTGAGGAAATTTTTTAATGAGCTTGTCAAGTGTGGATGGACGGTTAGTAGTATTTTTTTTGGTCGTAGTATTTGAGCTGTAAGCGTAGTAGCTCATGGTTGCCCGAACGGCATTTGACGCGCTCGCAGCCACGGCGTCTGAGGCGGCGGGCTTATCGGTCTGAGGCTCAATGAGCATGATGCTGTCGCTGCCTACGCCTATGGCTACCACGCCCGCGTTGGCGTAGCCTACGGCGTCTCTGTAGGTGCACTCGTTCCAGCCCATGTAGTCGCCCGACAGCAAGGTATGGAGAATTTGGTCGGGCGTGCCCTGGGGCAGGGGCGTGCCGCAGTTGCGGAGTATCTCGCGCACCGTGGTCAGCGAATCCGCGTCCGCGGGCAGCTGGGTAAGGGTGTAGTCTATAACGTTCTTGTACTGTGTGGAAGTCATCTGTTATTCCTCCTCTTTCTCCTGCGTATTGCCGTCCCACATCATATCAAGCACGGACTTGTCCCTGCCGTATACGCAGGCGTAGTCTATGAGCTTGTACTTCTTGCTTTCGGTCTGCCACAGCGCTACGTCCTCAGTCTCTATCTCAGAGGGGGCGTAAGGCTCCCATGCCTCGGGCTCGCCCGTTACGGAGGGAGCGGTAGCCCAGCACGCGGCTTCGCACTTGGCCTGCACGTAGTGGCTGAACTGTCTGTCGAAGTTGAAGTTGACGGAGGAGTCGGTATTGCCTATAAAGCCGGTTTTGTAGCCGTTCCTGAGCAGGGTAATGAAGAAATTTATCATCCAGTTATGGTTAACGGTCCAGGAATCGTCGATGGCGGCGAATACCGTCACATCCGTGGTATCAGGCACGCCGAGTTCTTTCAGGGCTTCTACCGCTTTAAGCCCTTCGTCCTCGCCGAAATTGGTTGAGACCTTTTCCTCGGTAAGGTTGTCGTAGATGAGGGCTATTTTGCAGTTTTTGGATTTGAGGAAGTCTATTTCCTCAGCAGAAAGCTTATTTTTGCCTGTGAGCGTGCGGGCCCAAAAAACGGGCGGGCAGTTCATACGCATGATCCACTCATAGAGAGTGTAGCCGTTGGAAAGTTTTTTGTT
>CALXAN010000056.1 GCA_944386305.1 uncultured Clostridia bacterium | reverse complement strand
TGGGTCGAGTATTTTGATACGGGAGAATTTCTTATGGAGCTCAAAAATATATCTTTATCCGCGCCTATAGAGTGCAGCGGCTGCGGCGCCTGCGTTGCGGCATGTCCCTGCGGCGCTGTCAGTCTTGAGGTTGAGGGCGGCTATTACCGTGCGGTTGCCGACGCAGAACTCTGCTCGAACTGCGGATTGTGTCTCAGGGTTTGCCATCGCTTTGCCGACCCTGCCGGCGAGCCGTCGATATACGATGCGCTGTCTGTCAGATGCGGGCACAGTACGGATGCGGATGTATTGAGTGTTTGTTCTTCGGGCGGAGCGGTTTATGAGTTGTCACGTTATTGTTTGTCCGAGGGCTATCACGTGATCGGCGCGGTTTACGATACGAGCTGCGACCGAGTAAAGCATATCGAGGTCGACTCCGAGGACGGCCTGGCAGCCTTGTCGGGCTCCAAGTATTTGCCGAGCTTTACGGCCGATGCCCTTTCCGCGCTGCGAAAAGGCCGTAAATATCTGTTCGTAGGTTCGCCCTGCCAGGTTTACGGCGCACGTATGCTGGCTCGCGCAAAAGGCATAGAGGACGATATGGTATTTGTAGACTTCTTCTGCCACGGCAACTCGTCGCTGACGCTTTGGGATCGGTATATAGCGGGTATAAAGTCCGAGATAGGCAGCCCTTTGCGCTCCGTAATCTTCAGAAGCAAGGACCGCGGCTGGCATGATTTTTTTATGAAGATCAGCTCCGACAGGGGAGTATACGGCCGCAGCGGATATGACGACGATTTCTATGCGCTGTTCCTTTCGGACGCCTGTATACAGCGAGGCTGTTTTAAGTGCAGGTTTAGGTTTGATAAGATTTACAGCGATATAAGAGTAGGGGATTTTTGGGGTCAAAGATTTAAAGACAATAATACCGGCGTGTCGGTAATTTCGGCGCACAGTGAAAAGGGCGAGGCCCTGATGAGGTCGGTCACAGGCTCAGGCTTTGAGGCGGAGGATATATCGTTTGAGGATCTGCGCGCCGCAAAAGAGGGGCCGAACAAGGGTGTTAAGCCTGTGCCGAGATATAGAGACCGCGCCTGCGAACTTATCGAGGAGGGCGATTTGAACCGCGCCTGCGCATATGTCAGGCGTTGTCTCAAGGGCAGCCCGCTCAGACGCGCGGTGTCCCGCGCTCTGCGTCTGATAAAAAAATAACCCTTGCCACAGGAGGTATAGACTTGAACGTACTCATTTTAAACGCGGCCAATACCTATAACTACGGCTCCATGATGATGGCGGAGAACCTTATATATTATTCCAAAAAGTACAACGATTCCATCAAATTCTACGTCATGGCAGACGCTCTGCATACCGACCGACTGCGCAATGCCTCTACGATAGACGACATAACCCCGGTCAGCCTCGAGCAGCTGCTGTGGTGCGGCAGTGTGCGGGCCGCTATGTATTTGTCGCGTATGGGCATACCCGTCGCTTCGGCGCTCATGCGCAGCATGGACAGGGTATATTTCCTCGGCGGCGATGATTTTACGGAGATATACGGCCGCGCCCAGCTTGAGTTCTGCCTGCAGCTGGTGTCCATGCTTAAGTCAAAGCGCAACTACTTTGCGCTTGTAGGCCAGACCGTAGGTCCTTTCGGTAAGGATATCGAACAGAAGGCTCTGTCCGTGTTTAGACGTATGGACATGATATCGCTGCGCGACCCTGAATCTATGGAATATATGAAAAACGCAGGCATGCGCAATATAGAGAGCGTGACGGACCTTGCGCTGCTGCCGCTGGCTAAAGAGGGGAGTCAGGAGTCTGTTTCGGGCAATACGGTGCTGTTCTGTCCCAGCCAAATAATGCACAGCTATGCCAAGGTTGCGGATCAGGACAGCTTTAAGCTGCTCAATGAGAAAATTTGCAGATATATACTCCAGGCGCGTCCTGATTTTCGTATAGTCGTGCTTGCGCACGTATACGATGACCGTACCCGAGGCGATGTCGCCATGGCGGAAGATTTGTACGGACGGCTGGCGGATTTCGGCAGCAGGGTAGAATTAATCAGGGGCCCTGTATATCCTTATGAGGTAAGACAGATAATAAAAGGCTCTGCTTTCATTGTAGCCGAGCGCATGCACCCGGCTATATCCGGGCTCGAGTGCGTCACTCCGTCGCTCGTGTTTTCCTACGGCAGGAAGTACGAGGGCATCTTTGAAAAGCTGTACGCACTGGACAAGACCGTGATAGATATGCGTAAGTATGACGACTATGAGCTGCTGTGGCAGGACGTGCGCGCGGCCTTGGATTATATCATGGTGCACGAACGGCAGCTGCGCGAGCATATCGCCCAAGTCAATGCTCAAACACAGCCTCAGGCTCTTAAGCATATAGAGCAGCTGGCGCGATGACATGTCGTGCTGCATTTGTATTCGGACAGCACGGTTGACGCGGCAAATTTAAGAATTTTTAAGGTTTGACTCACATTGACAAGCATATGTGAATATGATATTATTATAAACACTGAATATGTCAAGTGATGTTCGGTCGGGGCGCTATAGCTGTGGCGTCGGCCGGGATTTTTTGCGCTCGCCCGTTCCTGACGGGGCCGCAGTTTCAATAATTTGTACGGAGGATTTTATATGAGATCCATAATTC